>CAZIYA010000244.1:0-5722 GCA_964543355.1 uncultured Polaromonas sp. | reverse complement strand
CTTTGCGATGTCCGAGCCCGACGTGGCCTCGTCCGACCCCACGAACCTGCAGACCACCGTGCGGCGTGAGGGCGGCCAACTGGTGCTCAATGGCCGCAAGTGGTTCATCACGGGTGCGGCGCACCCGAACTGCCGGCTGCTGGTGGTGATGTGCCGCAACGTTGAGGGAGAACCGGCAGATGAGGCTAGCGCACACCACCGGCACAGCATGGTGTTGCTGCCCATGGGGACGCCGGGCGTGGAGGTGTTGCGCAATATTTCCGTGGTGCATCACCATGCGCCCGAGGGGCATTGCGAAATCCTGCTGCGTGACGTGCGCGTGCCGCTGGACCACCTGCTGGGCGGCTGGGGCGAGGGTTTTGCCATGGCGCAGGCGCGGCTCGGGCCGGGCCGGGTGCACCACTGCATGCGCACCATCGGCCAGTGCGAGCTGGCACTGGAGCTGGCCACGGAACGCACGCTGGAGCGCCACGCTTTCGGCAAATACCTTTCGGATTTTTCCAATGTGCAGGAATGGATTGCCGAGTCGCGCATCGAGATCGACCAGGCGCGGCTGCTGATTCTTCATGCGGCCTGGGCGCTTGACGAAGGCAAGGACGACGCGGCACAACTGCGCGCACGCGTGGCGGCCATCAAGGTGGTGGCTGCACGACTGCAGACACGCGTGGTGGACCGCGCCATGCAGGCTTTTGGTGCCATGGGCCTGTCACCCGATACGCCGCTGGCTTATTTCTGGACCTGGGGCCGCGCCCTGCACCTGATGGACGGGCCCGATGAAGTGCACTTGCGCACCGTGGCGCGGCATGAGCTGGCGCAGGCAAAAGCGCGCGCGGGCAGCACCGCCGCCTACTTCACCACGCCCGAGCAGCTGCAAGCGCCGCCGCGTATCCGATAGCGGAGCCGGCGAATGGCTCAGACCATCTTGAGAATGGGTTTCTTCTTCCAGACCATGAAGAAGTAGGCTGTCTGCAACAGCAGCGCCACCGCGTAGGTGGCCGGGTAGCTCATCCAGATGCCGCGCAGTCCGAAAGACTGGCTGAACGCCCAGCCCAGCGGGAACAGCAACAGACCCAGGCAACCCAGCGAGATGATGGTGGGCACCAGCACCGTTCCGCTGGCGCGCATGACCGACGTGAACACACTGGCCAGGCCGAAAATCAGGCTGGCCCACACGGTGATGTGCAGCAGCCCCGCCGCCAGGCTGACCACCGCCGGGTCGGTGATGAACAGGCTGACAATGGTGCGTGCGAACACCAGCACCCCCACCGCCAGCCCGCCGGTGATGGCGATGTTCATGCCGAGCCCGACGCGGGTCACGCTGTCGATCTGGTGCAGACGCCCCGCGCCTATGGCCTGTGCCGCCAGCACCGACGCTGCAATCGCGATGGAGATGGCCGGAAACTGGACATAAGTCATGACCTGGCTGACCGCCCCCCAGGCAGCGGTGGCGTGTGAGCCGTAGCCGTTGACCAGGCGCAGCAGGGCAAGGTCCGCCATCGAGCCGGTGATGAAAAACAGGCCGGTGGGAAAGCCCAGCCGGACGACAGGCTTCAGGAATTTCTTTTCCAGGCGCACATACCGCCAGAAATTTCTGTCGGGCGCGAGGGGGCGGCCGCGCCGCCTCAGGTGCCAGGCCACCCAGAGCAGCGCCATGGCCACCGACACCAGCGTGGCCCAGGCGCCGCCGGTCACGCCCAGCGCCGGCAGGCCCAGCCAGCCCTGGATCAGGGCCGGGGTCAGCACCAGAATGATGGCGGACGACACCACCAGCGAAAACAGGGGCGTGACGGTGTCGCCCACACCGCGGAGCACGGCGGCTGTCAGCATGGAGACAAACATCAGCGGCAAGGCGGCCATCATGACTCGGGCATAAGCCACGGCCTGGGGCAGCACATCGGCAGGTGTACCCAGCAAACGCATGAGGGGTTCGGCCAGCAGCATGCCGCAAAGCCCAACAGCCACACCGAGGAAAAAGCCCGCGCACAGCACGGAACCGGCGATGGCACGCACCTTTTCAGTATCCCTGGCGCCCCAGGCCTGGCCGATGAGAATGGATGCGCCTGCGCCCAGGCCGATCACGAAAGAAATGAAAAACATCAGCAGGGGAAAAAAACTGGCGACTGCGGCCAGTGCACCTATGCCCAGCATCTGCCCCACATAAATGTTGTTGAGCGTGCCCGACAGGGCGTGCAGCATGTTGGTCAGGACCAGCGGCCCGAGGAAAACGAGGAAGGTCTTCCAGAGTGGGCGGACAGGGGCGTGTGGGGCGCTGGATTCCGGCATGGAGGTCACATGAGGTGGGCGGTTCCCGGAGTATGCCGGAGAGGTGGCCTGGCTTGCCCGGAGCCGTTATGCGACCAGCGGCGCTTCCTGCATGGCTTCGGTCTGTTCTTCCAGCATGTCGACCTGGCCTTTCCAGTAGTCGCTGGAGCCGAACCAGGGGAAGTTGATGGGGAAGATCGGGTCGTGCCAGCGCTGGGCCAGCCAGGCGCTGTAGTGCACCAGTCGCAGGGTGCGCAACGGCTCGATCAGGGCCAGCTCGCGCCGGTCGAACTCGCCGAATTTTTCGTAGCCGTCCACCAGTGCGCCCAGCTGCCGCAGGCACTGAGCGCGGTCGCCGGACAGCAGCATCCAGAGGTCCTGCACCGCCGGGCCGCTGCGCGCGTCGTCGAGATCGACAAAATGCGGACCAGCGCCTTCCAGGCCTTCGGGCGTCCAGAGGATGTTGCCCGGATGGCAATCGCCGTGCAGGCGCAATGTGCGGATGTCGCCGGCGCTTTCAAACACGGCCTGCGCCACGTTCATGGCTTCTTCAAAAGCCTTGAGCCAGCGCGACTCCATGTCCAGCGGCAGGTGGTTACCGGCCAGCAGCACTTCGCGGCTGGCAAAACCAAAGGTCTGTATGTCCAGTGCAGGCCGGTGCTTGAAGGGCCTGGCGGCGCCCACCGTGTGGATGCGCGCAAGAAAACGGCCAATCCATTCGAGCACGCTGAAATCCTCCAGCTCCGGACGGCGGCCACCGCGGCGCGGCGACACACTGAAGCTGAACCCGTTGAAATGATGCAGGGTGCTGCCGTTCAGTGTGAGCGCACCGACCACCGGGATCTCGGCGGCCATCAACTCGGCCGCGAATTCATGTTCTTCAATGATTTGTGCATCGGTCCATCGCCCTGGGCGGTAGAACTTGACAACTACCATGTCTCCCGCCGCAGCGCCTAAGCCGACCGGCGCTTCGAGGTGAACCTGGTAGACGCGGTTTTCATAACTGGACAGCGCCATCAGGCGGCCGTCGCCCAGCAGTCCCACGCCGGCCAGTGCGTCCAGCACCACGTCGGGCGTGAGTTTTTCGTAGGCGTGCACCGCATCGGGGGTCGGCGCGGCCAGGGGTTGTTCAGTCATGTTCCCATTGTCGATGCAATCGGGAAAAGCCTGAAAACAAGAGGTAAATATGCCTCCAGCCCTTTAAGGACGGGCGCAGGCAGCTATTGAAACAGTAGCGACTGGAGCCCCTGTCAGAGCTTCAGGATGTGCCCGATGCGCGGGTCACCCTGGCCAGCCAGCACCTGCTGGTAACTCGCCGAGACCGCTTCGGCGCCCTCGTGGTGCAGCACCACCAGCCAAGGCGACGGCGCTTGCGCAACACGCGTGCTGAAGGCCTGCCACGCCTGCACCAGGCGCTGGCCCAGGCCTTCCGCACCCCAGTCGGCGCTGCGCTTCTTGATCTGCGCAGGGGCAAAAAACAGCGTGGCGCGCGGACCCGGCAGATCCCGGGCGCCTCCCAGCTCGGCCACATGGGTGCCGCCAATCGAGCAGCTGTACTTCAGGTTGGCAAAGCGGCTGTGGATGGCGTGGCGCAGCCTGGCATTGCCGGCGAAGTCCACGTAGATGCAGGCCGCGTCGGCTGAAATCTGGTCGAGCTGATCGTAAGTCAGCACCCGGCTGTAGCAACCCAGGCTTTCGCAGAAGCCCACATTGGCCGGCGAAGTCAGCCCGATCACCTCGATGCCGGGGCGCTGGGCCAGCTGGAAGGCTGTGCCGTAGGCTGTCTTGCTGGACGCACTGGACAGCAGCATGGTGCGGGCGCCGAAAAAGTCGTTGTCGGCCAGGAAGTCGTCAATCAGGAAAGAAGTGATGAACAGCGGCCGCAGCAAGGCCTGGGTGTCTTCGGTGGCGGGTGTGTAAAAAGGGTCGGCACTGCAGCGCAGGTACTGGTTGTAGACGGCATGCAGTTCGCGCCGGTGAGGTGCACCGTCGTAAAAGCCGGATGTGTTCAGGCGTGCGGGCGTGAGAACCGTGGCCGAGGCCATCGGGTAGTAGCCGTACAGCCGCTCACCCACCGCCACACCCGGGTGCAGCGACTGCACCACACTGCCAAAGCCCCAGACCGGGATGGTGCCCCAGCCTTCTTCACCCGTGGGGAAGAACTGCCAGTAGTTCATGGCGTCGCCAAAGGCGGCGTAGGTGATGTTGTTGGAAGTCAGCGCAAAGGATTCGACCCGCATGCGAACCTGGCCATCGGCCAGCGGGGTATCTTCGGCAGGTTCCAGCCGTGTGCTGGCCAGATCGTTTTTACGGACTAGGAGGGTGGTTGTGCTCATGCAGCCACTTTAACGAAAAAGCCCGCCGGCTCAAGACCGGCGGGCCGCTTTGGCGACAGGGATGCCTAAGTTCTTGCCGCAGGCTTGTCCATCCACAGCACCAGTGCCAACGCGATGATTGCGGGCAGGGCCTGGGTGAAGAAGATCTTTGGCGCGGCGGTAGCTGCGCCAAAGACGCCGGCCACGATCACGCACGCCAGAAAGAAAAGCTTGAACGTGCGGTTACCCGTGAACAGCCCGAAGAAGAGGCCGGCCGCCAGAAAGCCGTTGTACAGCCCCTGGTTGGCGGCCAGGGCCTGGCTGGCATCGGCAAACTCCTGTGTGAGATTGAAGGTTTTCATCCCGAGCGGCTTGTTCCAGAAGAACATTTCCAGAATCAGGATGTAGATATGCTCAATCGCCACCAGGGCAACGGCGGCGTTGGAAATCAGGCGCCGGTTCATTGCTCGGCTCAGACCAGGGTGATGGTCACGTCGATGTTGCCGCGGGTCGCGTTCGAGTAAGGGCAAACCTGGTGGGCGGCGTCGATCAGTGCCTGTGCAGCGGCGCGGTCCATGCCGGGCAGGCTGATGTCCAGGCGGGCGGCAATGCCGTAACCGGCGGGGATTTTGCCCAGGTCAACGCTGGCGTCAATGCTCACATCATCCGGCAGGGTGATTTTTTTCATGCCGGCCACGGCCTTCATGGCGCCGATGAAGCAGGCGGAGTAACCCGCTGCAAACAGCTGCTCGGGGTTGGTGCCGGTGCCGGCGGTGCCGGGCGAGCTCAGCGTGATGTCCAGACGGCCGTCGTCTGTTTTGGACTTGCCGTCACGGCCGCCGGTGGTGTGGGCTTTGGCGGTATAGAGAACTTTGTCGAGTGTGGTCATGGTGATTTCCTTTGGAAAAGCCTCGGAATGAGGCGGGGGTGAGTGAAAAGGTAGAGGCTGGGCTCAGGCGACCAGCCGCTGGCGCAGGGCCTGCATTTGCCGGGTCAGGGCCGTGAGTTCGGGAATGGAGCACTGGCTGGCCTCCAGGATGCAGCCGGGGATTCTGGCGGCGCGGCTTTTGAGCTTGCGGCCGGTAGCGGTCAAGGTGATGTGGACACGGCGTTCGTCTTCCACGGCGCGAATGCGGGAAATCAGC
>CAZIYA010000243.1:0-5756 GCA_964543355.1 uncultured Polaromonas sp. | reverse complement strand
ACGTCACGCAGCCGGCGTTTTCGCGCCGCATACAAGCACTCGAAGCCTGGGCGGGCACCGACCTGGTGGACCGGAGTTCTTACCCGACCCGCCTGACCCCTGCCGGCGAAACGCTGTACAGCCAGTCGCTGGAGATGCTGCAGAGCCTGCAGTCGACCCGCGCCATGCTGCGCGGCCACAATTCGGCCGGCCATGACGTCATCGAGTTTGCCGTGCCGCATACCCTGGCCTTCACTTTTTTCCCCGCCTGGGTCAGCAGCCTGCGCGAGAAGTTCGGCCCCATGAAGAGCCGGTTGATTGCGCTCAATGTTCATGACGCGGTGCTGCGCCTGGTCGAAGGCAGTTGCGACCTGCTGATTGCCTACCACCACGACTCCCAGCCTTTCCAGCTGGACGCTGACCGCTACGAGATGGTCAGCCTGGGGCAGGAGGTGCTGGCGCCTTTCGTCAAGGCGGATGCCGACGGGGCGCCGCTGTTCAGGCTGCCGGGCCGCGCCGGCCAGCCCCTGCCTTACCTGGGTTATGCCCCGGGTGCCTACCTGGGCCGGGTGGTGGATCTGATCCTCAAGCAGTCAAGCACCGCCATCCACCTGGACCGGGTCTACGAGACCGACATGGCCGAAGGCCTCAAGGCGATGGCGCTGGAAGGCCATGGCATTGCGTTTTTGCCGTTCAGCGCCGTCAAGAAAGAGCTTCGGGCCAAAAAGCTGGTCAGCGCCGGCCCTGGGCTGGAAATGACCATGGATGTGCGTGTCTATCGCGAACGGCCGGTTGGCAAGGACGTGGCCAAAAGCCCGGCGCAGGCGCTGTGGCACTACCTGGAAAGCCAGGTCCAGCCGAGGGCCCCCGGCAAACCGCGTCTTGGTAGCAACCCTTAGTGGTTATTAAAAAAATGCATAATGCCGCACGCAAACAGCATTGGCTTTTCATGGGCCCTAAATCTACAGTCCGTCACGTTCTGCAAACGCAGGTGAATGCATTCCACAGGGCCTGCGAGGGGCTGGTTGGCACGAAGACTGCTTGGCATGATGACATCAACTGGATGGGGGACTGTTTTCTTGTTTAATTCGCTGGTGCCAATAGGCTCCATGGGTCCATGGCCCAGGAATGCATCCATTTTTCCGGTTTTGTCGTATGTGCCGGGTGCTGATTTGCAGTGCGCCTTCCAGAAAAACTGGAAGTCTCCAGCCGACTCCGCTCCATTCTGGAGGCTGGGGTAAACCTTGGGGGTTCGCCCCGGTGCCCCTCCTTAGAATGACGTTCATTTATCAACTGTTTCACTCAACCCGAAGGAATATCAATGAAACTCAAACTGGCCGCTTTATCCATTGCCTTGCTTGCCAGCAGCGGCGCTTTTGCCCAGGCCACCGACACGCTCGCCAAAGTCAAGGCTTCCGGCGTGATCACCATGGGGGTTCGCGATTCCTCGGGCGCTCTTTCCTACACCTTGGGTGACGGCAAATACGCCGGTTACCACGTCGAGATCTGCCAGCGCGTCATTGCCGATGTTGAAAAAGCCGTGGGCCGCAAGCTGGAAATCAAGTACCTGCCCGTGACTTCGCAAAACCGCATCCCTTTGGTGCAAAACGGCACCGTGGACATCGAGTGCGGCTCGACCACCAACAACGCCACCCGCCTGAAAGACGTGTCTTTCCTGCCTACGACCTTTGTTGAAGAAGTGCGTATCGCCGTGAAAGCCAACTCCGGCATCACCTCGATTGCCCAGCTCAACGGCAAAAACGTGGCGACGACCACTGGCACGACTTCCGTGCAGACCCTGCGCAAGAACGAGCGCGCCAAGGGCGTTGACTTCAAGGAAGTCTTCGGCAAGGACCACTCCGACAGCTTCCTGCTGCTCGAGTCCGGCCGCGCTGACGCCTTTGTCATGGACGGCGCCATCCTGGCCGGCAACATCGCCACTTCCAAGAACCCGGCCGATTTCAAGATCGTCGGTGAAGTTCTGAGCGTGGAGCCGATTGCCATCATGATCCGCAAGGACGACGCCGGCCTCAAGAAGATCGGCACCGACACCATCACCGGCATGATCAAATCCGGCGACATGGCCAAAGCCTGGGACAAATGGTTCATGCAGCCCATCCCCCCGAAAAACAGCCGTGTCGGCCTGCCGGTGAGCGAGAGCACCAAGGCAGCCTGGGCCAACCCCAACGACAAGCCGATGGAAGATTACGCCAAGAAGTAATCCTGGCATAAGCTAAAACGCAAACCCCGTCTGTATTGTGCTGGCGGGGTTTGTTGTTTACTGGCAGCCTGTCCCGGGAGCGGGAAGGGTGGTTGGCCGGTTGGTAGATTGAAAATTCCTGGCAGGAGAAGACATGAATTGGGATTGGCAGGTTTTCCTGAATGACGACGGCAGCGGCCGCACGTATCTTGAGTGGATGTTCGATGCCTGGGGCTGGACCCTGGCTGTAGCGGGCAGTTCCTGGGTGGTCGCCATGGTGGCGGGAAGCCTCATGGGCACCTTGCGCACCTTGCCCAACAGCCCCTGGCTGGTGCGCCTGGCCAATGTCTGGGTCGAGATCTTTCGCAACGTGCCTTTGCTCGTGCAGATCTTCATCTGGTATTTTGTTGTCCCCAAAATGTTTCCTGCCATGCAGCAGGTCCCCAGCTTTTTGCTGGTTGTGTTCGCCCTTGGCTTTTTTACCTCTGCGCGTATCGCCGAGCAGGTCCGTGCCGGTGTGCAGGCCCTGCCGCGCGGCCAGCGTTATGCGGGCATGGCCATGGGCTTCACGACGGCACAGACTTACCGCTATGTGATCCTGCCGATGGCGTATCGCATCATCATTCCGCCGCTGACCAGCGAGTCCATGAACCTGCTGAAGAATTCGTCCGTGGCTTTTGCCGTGTCGATTGCCGAACTGACCATGTTTGCCATGCAGGCCCAGGAAGAAACCTCGCGCGGCGTGGAAATCTACCTGGCCGTCACGCTGATGTACGCCGCTTCGGCTTTTGCGGTGAACCGGGTCATGGCCTTCGTCGAGAAGAAAGTCCAGATTCCGGGCTACATCGTGGCCGGCAGCACCGGCGGGGGGCACTGACATGTTTGGTCTCGACATGAGCTTCCTGAACTGGGACATCATTTCCAAGTTCGTTATCAAAGGCTTTATCTTCAGCGTGGAGCTGACGGTCATCGCCACCATAGGCGGCATCATCCTGGGCACCCTGCTGGCCCTGATGCGCCTGTCCGGCCTCAAGGCGCTGATGCTGCCTGCCACCTTCTACGTCAACGGCATGCGCTCCGTGCCGCTGGTCATGGTGATCCTGTGGTTCTACCTGCTGATGCCCGCCGCATTTTTCGACATGATCCCAGGCGGGGCCAACAACCGCTCGGAAATTTCCGCCATCATCACCTTCATTGCGTTTGAGGCGGCCTATTTCAGCGAGATCATGCGGGCCGGCATCCAGTCCATTTCGCGCGGCCAGGTCAATGCGGGCAGGGCTCTGGGCATGACCTATGCGCAGAACATGCGCCTGATCATCCTGCCGCAGGCTTTCCGCAACATGGTGCCCATCCTGCTGACGCAGACCATCATCCTGTTCCAGGACACCTCGCTGGTCTATGCCATCGGCGCGTATGACCTGCTCAAGGGCCTGACGACCGCCGGCAAGATTTATGGCCGGCCCGAAGAGGCCTACCTGCTGGCCGCCGTGGTTTATTTCGTGATCTGTTTTGGCTTGTCGTACATCGTCAAGAAGCTGCAAAACAAGATTGCCATCATTCGCTAACAAGCTCCCAAGCTCCCGGAGAAACAAGATGATCGAACTCAAAGAAGTTTCCAAATGGTATGGCCCCGTGCAGGTGCTCAACAACTGCAGCACCAGCATCAAGAAGGGCGAGGTGGTGGTGGTCTGCGGCCCGTCCGGCTCGGGCAAATCGACGCTGATCAAGACCATCAACGCACTCGAGCCTTTCCAGAAAGGCGAAATTTACGTCGATGGCCAGGCCGTGCACGACCCCAAGACCGACCTGCCCAAGCTGCGCTCCAGGGTGGGCATGGTGTTCCAGAACTTCGAACTGTTTCCCCACCTCAGCGTGACGGAAAACCTGACCCTGGCCCAGATCAAGGTGCTGGGCCGCAACCAGGACGAGGCCAAGACCCACGGCCTGAAATACCTGGACCGTGTGGGCCTGATGGCGCACAAGGACAAGTTTCCCGGCCAGCTCTCGGGTGGCCAGCAGCAACGTGTGGCGATTGCCCGCGCGCTCAGCATGGACCCGATTGCGATGCTGTTCGACGAACCAACCTCGGCACTGGACCCGGAGATGGTCGGCGAAGTGCTCGATTGCATGATGGGCCTGGCCGTTGAAGGCATGACCATGATGGTGGTCACCCATGAAATGGGATTTGCGAAAAAAGTGGGCAGCCGGGTCATCTTCATGGACGTGGGCGGAAAAATTCTGGAGGACTGCTCCAAGGATGAATTCTTCATGCACCCGGAAAACCGGCAGGCGCGCACCAAGGATTTTCTGAACAAAATCCTGGCGCACTAGGCGCTACTGCGCGGGCGCACTGCTTCGTTGCAGCCCAAGGAAAATCCTCACGACCCTTTAGGTCGCTCCGGTTTTCCTCGGGCGCCCGCGCCTCGCATTGCATCCCGCTCGCTACGCGCCGGGGCCGGGCTTTTGGAGATTTGGGACAATGGGGCCATGACTCAAATAACCATCACCCGGCCGGACGACTGGCACCTGCATGTGCGTGACGGCGATGCCCTGCGCACCGTGGTGCCGCACACGGCGGCGCAGTTTGGCCGCGCCATCATCATGCCTAACCTGCGGCCACCGGTGACCACGGCGGCGCAGGCGGTGGCCTACCGGGAACGCATCCAGGCGGCCGTGCCCTCCGGAGTGAGCTTCGAGCCGCTGATGACGCTGTACCTGACCGACAAGCTGCCGCCCGAAGAGATCAAGCGGGCGAAGGACGCAGGCGTGGTCGCTCTCAAGCTTTACCCCGCAGGCGCCACCACCAACAGCGACGCCGGCGTGACCGACCTGCGCAAGACCTGGAAAACGCTGGAAGCCATGCAGCGCGAAGGCCTGTTGCTGCTGGTGCATGGCGAGGTGACCAGCCCGGAGATTGACCTGTTCGACCGCGAGGCGGTCTTCATCGACACGCAACTGATTCCGCTGCGCCGCGACTTTCCCGAACTCAAAATCGTGTTCGAGCACATCACCACGAAAGAGGCCGCGCAGTATGTTCATGAGGCCGACCGCTTCCTGGGGGCTACCCTCACGGCACACCATCTGCTGTACAACCGCAACGCCATCTTCACTGGCGGCATCCGCCCGCATTACTACTGCCTGCCGGTACTCAAACGCGAGACCCACCGCGTCGCCCTCGTGGATGCCGCTACCGGCGGTAATCCCCGTTTTTTCCTGGGCACCGACAGCGCACCGCATCCGGCGCACCTGAAGGAGCACGCCACAGGCTGTGCTGGCTGCTACACCGCCCATGCGGCGATGGAGCTGTACGCGGAGGTCTTCGATGCGGTCGGCGCGCTGGACAAGCTGGAGGCCTTTGCCAGCTTCAACGGTGCCGACTTTTACGGCTTGTCGCGCAACACTGGCACCATCACCTTGAAGAAGGAAAGCTGGACGTCGCCCGAAAGTTTTACTTTCGGCGAGGCCGAACTCAAACCTTTGCGTTCGGGCGAGGCGCTGGCCTGGAAACTTGTTGGCAATGGGAGTCTCTGATGGAACGCAAACCGCGCGTCGCGCTGCTGATTGATGCCGACAATTC
>CAZIYA010000242.1:0-5759 GCA_964543355.1 uncultured Polaromonas sp. | reverse complement strand
CCCGGCCCCACGCGCCTGAGCTACCGCAACAGGCGGTTCGAACCCGACGCCGGCTTCGAGGCCCTGTTCGGTTAGGGCCGCAGCCAGCCAGCGGGAGATGGCAGCCGGTTGGTTGACGGTGCGCAGCGCCTGGAAAGCCAGCTCGGCCTCGGGGTAACGGCGCCGCAGGAAATTGAGCCACTGCTTGAGGCGCCCCGCGCGCGAGTGCGCATCGAGCCGGCTGCAGACCAGCTCCCAGAACTGGGCAAGCAGCGGCAGCATGGCTTCCCATGTATGCCCCGTATGGCCACCGCCGCGGATGGCCAGTGCCAGCCCGGGGTCTGCCACCGCGCCGCGGCCCAGCATCAACATGTCGCAGCCCGAGGCCTGCCGACACAGGCGCGCATCGTTCACCGTCCAGATCTCGCCGTTGGCCACCACGGGAATGCCGACCGCCGCACGGATGTCGGCAATACGCTCCCAGTAAGCCGGCGGCCGGTAGGCCTGCGCCTTGGTGCGCGCATGCACCACCAGCTCGTCGGCGCCGCTGCCCGCAATCGCCTGCGCGCAGGCAATCGCCTTGCTGTCGTCGTTGAAACCGAGGCGCATCTTGGCCGATACCGGCATATGTGCGGGTACCGCGCGCCGCACGGCCGCAACGATGGCGGCAATCGTCTCGGGCTCCTCGAGCAGCGCGGCGCCGCCGCCATGGCGGTTGACCACCTTGGCCGGACAGCCGAAATTGAGGTCGATGCCGGCCGGTCCCAGCGTCGCAAGCCGCGCCGCATTTTCTGCAAGGCACACCGGGTCGGAGCCGAGCAGCTGCGCACGCACCGGCACCCCGGCCAGCGTACGCCCGCCGGTGTGCAGCTCGGGCACGATGCGCGTGAACACACGTTCGGGCAGCAACTGGTCGGTGATACGGATGAACTCGGACACGCAGCGGTCAATACCGCCAGCCCGTGTCAGGATGTCGCGCAGCACGAAGTCAAGCAAGCCCTCCATGGGGGCGAGCAGGATGGTCGTGGCAGGGAGAGGATGGGCAGGATGAGGCTGAAACACGGTCCAGCTGTTTTAACAGAAGGCTGGCGCGGACCGGCCGGAAAGACGGGTTTTCCCACTTTTCATGAAGAAAACAGCCGTCAGCCCAACACTCACGGGCGTAAGTAGCTATGAATTGCATAGCACCACAATAAAATTCCAGCAGGGGCCGCGGGTCCGGCTCCGCCGGCCCGCAGGAGCCTGTCCCCTGCAAGGGGAGAAGGCGTTACACGCAGTGAACGCCGACAGGGGTGTTCATGAGTTCCAGCCGCCCCCCAGCGCACGTATCAGCCCGACCGTGGCCACGTATTGCGCGGCACGCACCTGCAAGGCCTGCCGGCGGTTGCGCAACTCGCTGCGCTGCGCATCGAGCAGCTCCAGCTGGCTGACAAAGCCGTTGCGGTAACGCGAGTCCGACAGCACGGTGGCGCGGCTGCTGGATGCCACCGAGCGCGACTGCGCTTCGGACTGCTCGGCCAGCAGCCGCAGCGCCGAGAGCTGGTCCTCCACATCCCTGAAGGCCACCAGGATCTGCTCACGGTAGCTGGCCAGTGCCATGTCGAGTTCGGCGTTGGCGCCCTGCACACCGGCCTCGCGCCGGCCGCCGTCAAAGATCGGCAGCGACAGCAAGGCGCCCACGCCCCAGGCGCGGGTGGACATCTTGAACAGGTCGCTGATCTCGGGCACGGCATAACCGCCGCTGGCCGTCAGCGAGAAGACCGGGAACCAGGCGGCCCTGGCCACACCGACACGCGCCTGCGCCGCCTGCATGCTGCTCTGGGCGGCCGACACATCGGGCCGGCGCACCAGCACCGTGCTGGGCACACCCGCCGGGATCACCGGCAAGGCGGTGGTCCATTCCGCCGGTGCCACCTGGAAACTCGAAGCCACCTCGCCGACCAACACGGCCAGCGCATGCTCAAGTCCGGCGCGTTGCCGGTCCAGTGCCAGGACTTCCCCCTCCGTGGAGGCGACCTCGGTGCGCACACGCGCCACATCGAGTTCTGCCACATCGCCCTCCCTGAAGCGCACTTCGGTCAGGCGCAGGGTATTGCGGTAGGCCTGCAGCGTGTCACGCATCAGCGCACGTTCAGTGTCAAGCGCGCGCAGGTTCAGATAGGTCTGGGCCACGTCGGCCTGCACCAGCAGCCGGGTGCTGCGCAGCAGCGCTTCGCGGGAGGCGGCGTCCAGCGAGGCAGCGTCCGATGCACCCGACAACCTGCCGAACAGGTCAAGCTCGTAGGACAGGTTGGCGCCCACGCTCACCAGTGTTTTCGGCTGGTTGTTCGCGTTGGCATCGGTCTGGCGCACCGCGCCCGCGCCCAGGCCCAGTTGCACGGAACGGTTGGCGTCGGTGGCGCCCGCAATCGCGCGGGCCTGTGCGAGGCGTCCGGCGGCCACCTGCACGCTGTTGTTGCTGCGTGTGGCCTGGTCCACCAGCCGATCCAGTACCGGGTCGGAAAAAACCTTCCACCACTGTGCCTGGAAAGGCGCAGCAGGCGAGGCAGCCACGGCCTCGCTTTCGCGGAACAGGGTGGGCGTCACCGGCAGGGCGGAAGGATCGATGGGCGCGGGAGCGGTGGCGCAGCCGGCCAGCACCAGCGCTGCAAGCAGCGGTGCCAGCGCGGAACGGGCGGAAAAACGAAGGCGGCTCATGGTGATAACTCCTGGATGGGGCACATAAAAGCTTGTTTGTTATTCGTGTTGCTTGATGGCGGCGGCAGGCTGCGCATGCAGCGCGCCGCCACCGTTGGCTGAACTGCCTGCGAAGGCTTCCACATGCGGCACCTCGCCGTGCAGCTTGAGCGGGCGGTTGCCGGTGAGACGGCGCAGGACTACATAAAAGACGGGCGTGAGGAACAGCCCGAAAGCCGTGACGCCGATCATTCCGGAGAACACCGCCACCCCCATGGCAGAGCGCATTTCGGCGCCCGCGCCGGTGGACAGCACCAGGGGCAACACACCCATGATGAACGCCAGCGAGGTCATCAGGATGGGGCGCAAACGCAGGCGGCTGGCTTCAATCGCAGCCTGCACCGGCGTACGGCCGGCAAACTCGAGCTCGCGTGCAAACTCCACGATCAGGATGGCGTTTTTCGCCGACAGCCCGACCAGCACCATCAGCCCGATCTGCGTGAAGACGTTGTTGTCGCCGCCCGAGATCCAGACACCGGTCATCGCCGCCAGCAGGCTCATGGGCACGATCAGGATGATGGCGATAGGCAGGGTCAGGCTTTCATACTGCGCGGCCAGCACCAAAAACACCAGCAGGATGGCGAGCGGAAACACCAGCACCGCCGAATTGCCGGCCAGGATCTCCTGGTAGGTCAGCTCGGTCCACTCGTAGCTGATGCCTTTGGGCAGCGTCTCGGCCGCGATACGTTCAATCGCTTCCTGCGCCTGGCCGGACGAATACCCGGGAGCAGGCCCGCCGCTGACGTCGGCCGACAGGTAGCCGTTGTAACGCATCGCACGCTCGGGTCCGAAGCTGGGCTGCACCTTCATGAGCGCCGACAGCGGCACCATTTCGCCGGTGGTCGAACGCACCTTGAGCAGGCCCACGTCTTCGGCGCGGGCGCGGTAAGGCGCGTCGGCCTGCACACGCACGCTGTAGGTGCGGCCGAACTTGTTGAAGTCGTTGGCGTACAGGCTGCCCAGGTAGATCTGCATGGTGTCGAAGATGTCGGTCACCGGCACGTTGAGCTGGCGCGCCTTGGTACGGTCGATGTCGGCGTACAGCTGCGGCACGTTGACCTGCCAGCTGGTGAAAGTGCCGGCGATCTCCGGCGCCTGCGCCACTTTGGCCAGGAAGGCCTTGACGGCGCCGTCCATGGCGTCGTAGCCCAGCGAGCCGCGGTCTTCCAGCTGCAGCTTGAAGCCGCCGGTAGTGCCCAGGCCCTCGACTGGCGGCGGCGGGAACATCACGATGAAGGCGTCCTGGATGCCGGCGAAGGCCCCGTTCAGCTGGCCAGCGACGGCGCCACCGCTCTGGTCGGCCTGTTTGCGTTCGGCAAACGGTTTGAGCGTGGCGAAGACGATGCCCGAGTTCGAGCTGTTGGTGAAGCCGTTGATCGACAGGCCCGGAAAGGCAATCGCGTCTTCCACATTCGGGTTCTTCTTCATGATTTCGCCCATGCGCTGGATCACGTCTTCGGTGCGGTCCAGCGTGGCGCCGTCAGGCAACTGGGCGAAACCGATCAGGTACTGCTTGTCCTGCGCCGGCACAAAACCGCCGGGCACCAGCTTGAACACGCCCACCGTGGCACCGACGAGCACCAGGTACATCACCAGCATCAGGGTCTTGCGCGAGATCGCGCCTTTCACACCGGTGCTGTAGCCCGCCGCGCCGCGGCCGAACAGGCGGTTGAAACCGGCGAAGAAACGGCCGAACACCTTGTCCATGCCGCGTGTCAGCGCATCTTTAGGCGCATCGTGGCTCTTGAGCAGCAGGGCCGCCAGCGCCGGCGACAGGGTCAGCGAATTGATCGCCGAGATCACGGTCGAGATCGCAATCGTCACCGCGAACTGCCGGTAGAACTGGCCGGTCAGCCCGCTAATGAAGGCCAGCGGCACGAACACCGCCACCAGCACCAGCGCAATCGCGATGATGGGCCCGGACACCTCACGCATGGCGCGGTAAGTCGCCTCCCGCGGCGTGAGCCCGGCCTCGATGTTGCGCTCCACGTTTTCCACCACCACGATGGCGTCATCCACCACAATGCCGATGGCCAACACCAGCCCGAAGAGGCTGAGCGCATTGATCGAAAAGCCCAGCAGGTGTAGCACGGCAAAGGTACCCACCACCGACACCGGCACCGCCAGCAGCGGAATGATGGAAGCGCGCCAGGTCTGCAGGAACAGGATCACCACCAGCACCACCAGCGCGATGGCTTCGAGCAGGGTCGTGATCACCGACTTGATCGACGCACGCACAAACTGCGTCGGGTCATAGGCAATGCGGTACTCCACGCCCTCGGGCATGTTCTTCGCCAGCTCGTCCATGGTCTGGCGCACGGCATCCGAAATCTCCAGCGAGTTGGAGCCGGGCGCCTGGAACACGCCCATGCCGACGGCAGGCTTGTTGTTCAGCAGCGAACGCAGGGCGTACTCGGAGGCGCCCAGTTCCAGGCGGGCGATATCGCGCAGCCGCGTCACCGCGCCGTCGGCGCCGGTCTTGACGATGATGTCACCAAACTCTTCCTCGTTCTGCAACCGACCCTGCGCGTTGATCGACAGCTGCATGTCCACGCCCGCCAGCCCCGGCGAGGCGCCGACCACGCCGGCCGCCGCCTGCACGTTCTGCCCGCGGATGGCTGCCACCACGTCGCTGGCCGAGAGGCCGCGCTGCGCGACCTTCTGCGGGTCCAGCCAGACGCGCATGGAATAGTCACCGCCGCCGAAGATCTGCACCTGGCCCACACCCTGGATGCGCGCGAGCCGGTCCTTGACATTGAGCACCGCGTAGTTGCGCAGGTAGTTGATGTCGTAGCGGTCGTTCGGCGACACCAGGTGCACCACCATCGTGATGTTGGGCGCGCTCTTGACGGTGGTCACGCCGAGCCGGCGCACTTCCTCGGGCAGGCGCGGTTCGGCCTGCGAAACGCGGTTCTGCACCATCTGCTGCGCCTTGTCGGGGTCGGTGCCGAGCTTGAAGGTCACGGTCAGCGTCATCACGCCGTCGGTGGTGGCCTGGCTGCCCATGTAGAGCATGCCCTCGACACCATTGATGGCCTCTTCGA
>CAZIYA010000241.1:0-5767 GCA_964543355.1 uncultured Polaromonas sp. | reverse complement strand
CGCAGCGGCCCCCTCGGGGGGCAGCGTAGTACGCGAAGCGACAAGCGTGGGGGCCATATCACTCTTTATAGTAGACAACCTGGTGTGAGGTCACGAGCAGGTCTTTCGCTTCGTTCCACAGCTGCGCCGTCTGGTCGAAATAGCCATTGCGAAAAGCCTGCGCCTGGGTCTGGCCCAGCAGGTAACCACTGCCCGTTGACTGCAGAAGGCCTGCATCGGCATGGTAGTACACCGTCATCGACACGGTGCCGATCGGCACCAGCACCGGCCGGCGGCGCCAGACGCGCGGGAAGAACACGTCCGACATGGCCGTGAGCGAGGCAAAGTCCAGTGGACGCGGCGGGTCGTCGCGCAGCCACAAACGGCTGCGGCTCGCTCCCTGGTCGGCGCCATGCCATTCTGTGGGAATCGCACCTTCGGCAAAACGCATTTCATAACGCTTGACCCATTCCACCCGTGTCGGGCCGCCGGCACGGGGCACGTCGGCAGGTGCAGGAACTTCGGGCATGGCCTGCTCATCAGCGCCCCATGTGTCGCGCCGCAAGCCAAAAAATGCGGTGCCGGTCAGCACCGTCTCGCCCTGCTGCTTCGTCTCGATCACCCAATGCTGGGTCGACCGGTTGGTGCGCGCAGGCCGTGCCGTCACCGTGAACGGGCCGTCGGCCAGGGCAGCGGCAAAGTTGACGGTGAGCGAGATCGGATCGCCCAGGCGCTGCGGGTGCTGCAACACGGCATTGAGCGCCTGCGCCGCGGTGACACCGCCGAACGGCCCGACCATGTTGGCGTAGGCGGCGCTGGTGTGGCCACGAAAGCTGTCGTCGGCCTGCACCTGCAAGGCCACCGCAGCGTCAAAGGGATGGAGACTGCTCATGGCCAAAGTATGCCGTTGCGAAGCAGATCAGACAGTCGTGCCGGCGACGCTGGCTTCCAGCGGAACCGGCCGCATGCCTTCAAGAACCTGAACCGTGCGCGGCCAGAGGTTGTGGCTGAACTGTTCACGGAAGAAACCGAAGTGGCCAATGCGTTTGACGCCGACATCGGCCGGGGCAATACGTTCAAAGCTGCGCCGGGTACCGGTGTACAGGTTGATCAGGTTTTGGGTGCCGCGCCAGGTCATCAGCTCATCGTCGGTGATGGACAGTGCCAGCACCGGAAACGACGCCTGTGCATAAGCCAGGCGGGCACCCTCACCCTCGGCACCCACGCTGTAGAGCGGATCCAGACACCACTTGCGCCACTGCAGCATCACGCCGGCCGGCAGGTCGCCCACCTTCTTCAGCTTGCGCCCGGGGAAATAGCCGCACAGGCTCGTGGCCAGCGGCACCAGCACGTACCAGAAATACAGGATCATGCGCCGGAGCTGCGGCGCGTTGTCGCGCCAGTAGCCGCTGCCGGCGGCAATGCTGACGAGCCCGTCCACCTTGGCCTGGTTTTTCAGGAATCCCGGCAGTTGCGCGCCCAGGCTATGGCCGAGCAGGTACAGCGGCGCATCCGGCAAAGCCGCCTTTGCCGCATCGACAACCGCCTCGTAGTCGCTCGCCCAGTCAAAAAGATCGGCCTTGAAGCCGCGCAGGCTGCCGTCCCGCGTACCCGGCAAGGACTCGCCCGAACCGCGGTAATCAAACGTCGTCACACGAAAGCCCTGGCCAGAGAGCCACTCGGCAAACGGCGCGTAATAGTCCTGCCGCACACCCATTGCGCCGCCGATGACCACGCTGGCTCGCGCCGGCATGGCGGGTTCATAAACCCGCAAGGAAAGTTGTGAAGTGCCCGATTCAAGAAGCTGCTGTTGCATGACTGTCTCCTTAAAGAACCACATAAACCACTACCCACGGCGTAGCGAGCGGGATGCAGTGCGAGGCGCGGGCGCCCGAAGAAAACCGGAGCGACCTCCAGGGTCGTGAGGATTTCCTTTGGGCTGCAACGACGCAATGCGCCCGCGCAGTAGCACTACACCCGCTCGAAGATGCCGGCGGCGCCTTGCCCCATCCCCACACACATCGTCACCATGCCGTACTTCAGCTGATGCCGGTGCAGCGCATGGATCAGCGTCGCAGCGCGAATCGCGCCGGTGGCGCCCAGCGGGTGGCCCAGCGCAATCGCGCCACCCATCGGGTTCACTTTCGCGGCGTTCAGGCCCAGCGTGTTGATGACTGCCAGCGACTGTGCGGCGAAGGCTTCGTTGAGTTCGTACCAGTCGATGTCGTCCTGCTGCAGGCCCGCATAACGCAGCGCGGCAGGGATCGCCTCGATCGGGCCTATGCCCATGATGTGCGGCGGCACACCTTTGGCGGCGTAGCTGACAAAACGCGCGAGTGGCTTCAGGCCATGCTCCCTGACCGCTTTTTCGCTGGCCAGGATCAGTGCGCCGGCGCCGTCTGACGTCTGCGAGCTGTTGCCGGCTGTGACCGAGCCACGCGCGGCAAACACGGTTTTGAGCTTGGCCAGGCCTTCCAGCGAGGTGTCGGGGCGCGGGCCCTCGTCCAGGCTGACAGTCCGTGTTTTGGCAATCACTTCGCCGCTTTCCAGGTCGGGCGAGCGGTCGGTGACTTCCACCGGTGTGATCTCGGCCGTGAACTCGCCGTCCTGCTGCGCCTTGATGGCTTTCTGGTGCGACTCGAGTGCAAACTGGTCCTGCGCATCGCGCGACACCTTCCACTGCTGCGCCACTTTTTCTGCGGTCAGACCCATGCCGTAGGCAATGCCGATGTTCTCGTCATTGGCAAACATGGCGGGCGACAGCGAAGGCGAGTTGCCCGACATCGGCACCATGCTCATGCTTTCGGTGCCGGCGGCAATCATCACGTCGGCCTCGCCGACACGGATGCGATCGGCCGCCATCTGGATGGCGGAGAGGCCCGATGCGCAAAAGCGGTTCACGGTGATGCCGCCCACACTGGTCGGCAAGCCGGCCAACACCGCGCCAATGCGCGCAATGTTCAGACCTTGCGGGCCCTCGGGAATGGCGCAGCCGCAGATGATGTCCTCGATGGTTTTCGGATCGAGCGTGGGGACTTGCGCCAGCGCGGCCTGCAACGCGCGCACCAGCAGGTCGTCGGGGCGGGTGTTGCGGAAAAAGCCCCGGTGCGAGCGCCCGATGGGCGTGCGCGTGGCGGCAACGATGTAGGCTTCCTGGACTTGTTTGGCCATGATGTCAGTTCCTTTGATTCTTTACTTAACTTTTTCGCGGACCGGACGGAATCCAGGCCCACACAAATTCGCATTCGACCGGGTTCACGCCGGCCTCGTCTGTCACGGTGACCGCTACGGTCACTTCACCCTTGTCACTGGCCTGCATGGCGGCACGTTGTTCGTCGCTGAGTGTGGCCACGGCCCGGAG
Organism: uncultured Polaromonas sp.; assembly: GCA_964543355.1. GTDB lineage: Bacteria > Pseudomonadota > Gammaproteobacteria > Burkholderiales > Burkholderiaceae_C > Polaromonas. Next base: position 2,427 of record CAZIYA010000241.1, on the reverse strand, counting down.
GGATCCGGTTGCGCGTTTCCTGAACGCCATCTTCAGTTCCTTGGCGAGCGGCGTGCAGTCATCCCGCACATTCATGCCCACCACCATGCCGGTGGCGGTTTCCGCCAGCAGGTTCATCGCCGAAGCATGAATGCAGCCGATGTGGTTCTGCACTTTTTTCTCGTTCCTGATGCCGATCTCAACCCTGCCTGTCGTCATCTGCAAAAAGTCCAGCCCCGCCGTGCCAGTGAATGGCACAGCCCGGTGCATCACCACGCCGCGGAAAAACGTACGCGCAAACGCCGGCAGGTCCGACAGCCGGTTCAGCTGGCGTTCGAGGCGATTGGGAAAATGATCAGTGGCCATGGCCTTCATTGGTTGAATAAGAGAGAAGTGCGCGGCTGAGCAAGCGTAGCGAGGGATCGTCAGGCTAGGCGCGGGCGCCCGAGAGCAACCGGAACGTACTTCTGTACGTGAGGATTGGTCTTGGGCTGCAACGACGCATGGCGATTCCGCAGTAGCTTGATCAGTTGCGCACAGGTTTGCCTGTGCTCATCATTCCCATAATCCTCTCTTGGGTCTTGGGGTGCTCCAGCAACGAGCAGAAGGCCTTGCGTTCCAGCGTCATCAAGTACTCTTCCGTCACCAGCGAACCGGCATCGACATCGCCGCCGCACACCACGTTGGCGATCAGGCTGGCGATGTGGAAGTCGTGCGCGCTGATGAAACCGCCGTCGCGCATGTTGACGAGCTGGCCCTTGATGGTGGCCAGGCCGCTGCGGCCCGCCACCGGGAAAGGCCGTTTGTGCGGCGCGCGGTAGCCGGAATTGAACAGGGCCCGCGCCTCGTTCAGCGCCACATACAGCAGCTCGTCCTTGTTCGGCACGATCACGTCGCTGTCGAGCAGGTAGCCGATCTTGCGGCTTTCGATGGCGCTGGTTCCGACCTTGGCCATGGCCGCGGCGGTGAATCCTTCGGTCAGGAAAGGCAGGATGTCCTTGTTGGTGGACGTGGCGGCATTCTCGGCAGCGCGGCGTGCAATATAGGTCAGGCCGCCGGCTCCGGGCACCAGGCCCACACCAACTTCGACCAGGCCGATGTAACTCTCCATCGCGGCCACGCGTTTGGCCGAGTACACGGCCATCTCGCAGCCACCGCCGAGCGCCAGGCCGCGCACGGCCGACACCACGGGCACCGACGCATAACGCAGCTTGAGCATCACGTTCTGCATCTCGGCCTCGGCACCTTCCACCGCCGAAACACCGGCCATCATGAAAGCAGGCAGCATGGCCTGCAGGTCGGCACCGGCCGAGAACATCTCGTCATTCGACCAGATCACCAGGCCCTTGTAGCTTTTCTCCGCGACGTCCACACCCATGGCCAGGCCTTCCACCACATCGGGGCTGATCGCGTGCATCTTGGTCTTGATGCTGGCGATGACAACATCGCCCTGGTCGCCATCCAGCGTCCAGAGCCGGATGGCGTCGTCTTCGTGCAACGTGGTGCCTGCCGTCTGGAACGCGGGGGCGCTGGAGCCCAGCACGTTCTCCGGGAAAAACTGGCGCTCGTAGACAGGCAGCTCGCGGCGTGCAATGAATTTGTTGGCGGAAGCACTCCATGAGCCTTCGGCCGTGTGCACACCACCGGCGGCGACCACCGAACCCTTGAAAACCCAGTCAGGCAGGGGTGCCTTGCTCAGCGCGCGGCCGGCATCGATGTCTTCCTTGATCCAGTTGGCCACCTGTAGCCAGCCGGCTTCCTGCCAGAGCTCGAACGGGCCCTGCTTGGCACCGAAGCCCCAGCGCATCGCAAAGTCGATGTCGCGCGCGGTGTCGGCAATGCTGGCCAGATGCACGGCGGCGTAATGGAACTGGTCGCGCAGGATGGCCCAGAGGAAACGCGGCTCGGCGCCTTCGGCTTCGCGCAGCAGCTTCAGCCGTTCACCGGCCGGCTTTTTGAGCATGCGGCCCACCACTTCATTGGCCTTAGCGCCGCCGGCGACGTACTCCATGCTTTCCGGGTCCAGGCGCAGGATGTCGCGGCCCACTTTTTTGTAAAAGCCGGCGCCGGTTTTCTGGCCCAGGCTTTTGGATTCCAGCAGTTTCGTGAGCACGGCCGGCGTGCCGTAGATGTCGGAGAACGGATCTTCCACTTTTCCACTGCCGACGGGGCCGAGGTTGTCCTGCAGCGTCTTGATGACGTGGGCCATGGTGTCCAGGCCCACCACGTCGGCAGTGCGGAAAGTGCCCGAGCTGGCGCGGCCCAGTTTCTTGCCGGTCAGGTCGTCGACCACGTCATACGTCAGGCCAAAGTTCTCGGCTTCCTTGATGGTGGCCAGCATGCCGGCAATGCCGACGCGGTTGGCAATGAAGTTGGGCGTGTCGTGTGCGCGGATCACGCCCTTGCCCAGGCCGCTGGTCACAAAAGCTTCCAGATCGTCCAATACTT
>CAZIYA010000240.1:0-5799 GCA_964543355.1 uncultured Polaromonas sp. | reverse complement strand
CGTTCAATGCCAAGATCGGCGATGTGTCGGGCCGCGGCAAGTTGGGCACCGACATGCGCGAAATCTGGACAATGCAGCCGCGTTTTGAGAAACGCACCGGCAGCTCTCCTTATTCATTGCTGGAGCAGCCGCGTTTTCGTGCCGGCTTTGACTTCCTGCGCCTGCGCGCGCAGACCGGCGAAATCGAGCCTGAGCTGTCCGAGTGGTGGGAAAAATTCAGCACCGCCTATGACGACGAGCGCCACGAGATGATCGAGCAGGCCCGGCTGGAGCAGTCGCAAAAGCCCCAGGCGCCGCGCACCCGCGTCAAGCGCACCGATACCGACGCCCCGCGCGGTGGCGACGCCGGCCATGCGCCGGCCTCTTCTGCAGAGTTGGGCGAATTCGGTGAACCCGCGCCTGCCAAAAAGCGCCGCCGCCGCCGCAAGCCGGCGAACCGCGAGGGAGGCGCGCTTCCTGCCAGCCCGCCTTCCGACGCCCCCGGCGACTTCTGAGGCATGCAGGCGGGCGAACACAGTGACCGCTCGGAGCGGGTCACCGCCTATGTGGCCCTGGGCGCCAACCTCGGCGATGCAGCCGTTACCCTGCGCCAAGCGGCCCAGGCCCTGAACAACCTGCCACACACCCAGGTCCTTCAGTCTTCTAGCCTCTATAAAACAGCGCCGATCGACACCGATGCGAATCGCGTAGTTGCCGCGCCTGGTGGCGATTACCTCAATGCTGTCGTTGAACTCGGCACAGGCCTGAGTGCCCCTGAGTTACTGAATCATCTGCAGCACATCGAGCAACAAGCCGGCCGCGAAAGGCCTTATCGCAACGCGCCGCGCACGCTGGACCTGGATTTGCTGCTGTACGGCAGTGGTTGCATCGATTCAGCCCGCCTCACTGTCCCGCACCCACGCATGGCACAGCGGGCTTTTGTGCTCGTGCCGCTGGCTGAAATTGCGCCGGGGCTGGTGCCGCAGGCGCAGCTTGATGCGGTGGCCGGTCAGGTTATCGAGCGGCTGGACGGCGGTGTGCCTTGAACCGCGTTCAGGGCGCCAGGCGCTCGCGTAACCAGCCGTCGCCGTCCTGCAGCGTATAGCGCAGGCGGTCATGCAGCCGGCTTGGGCGGCCTTGCCAGAACTGCCAGTTGTCCGGCTTGAGCCGGTAGCCGCCCCAATGCGGCGGACGCGGCGGCTGCAGCAGGAACTTCGCACCATATTTGGCGGCATTGGCTACCAGCACACCGCGGTTGGGAATGACCTGGCTTTGAGGGCTGGCCCACGCGCCTATGCGTGAATCGAGCGGGCGGCTCTTGAAATAGTCGTCGCTTTCCTGCGCTGAAACTTTTTCCACCACACCTTCAATACGCACCACGCGTTCCAGTTCCACCCAGTGAAACTGCAGGGCGGCAAAGGGGTTGGCGGCCAGTTCCTCGCCCTTGCGGCTGTCGTAATTGGTGTACCAGACAATGCCGTGCTCGTCATATTCCTTGATCAGCACAATGCGGGTCGAAGGGCGCCCGTTGGCCGCCACGGTGGCCAGGGTCATGGCATTGGGTTCGGGCACCTCGGCGATGATGGCTTCCTTGAGCCACTGGTCGAATTGCTGGAGCGGGTCGGCGTGCGAGGCTTCTTCGTTGAGTTCAGCGCGTTCGTAGCTTTTGCGCAGGTCGGCAAGGGAGGAAGAAGGATGGCTCATGCATGCAATTGTGCCCCTCGTCCGGGGTGGCCGGCATGAATGCGCTTGAAAGCGAATTATTATTCGGCTATATTCGCGTTTCGATGAAACCCAAAGACGACGAAAAGCAGCGTGCGATTGCCGAGGCCACTTTCAACCTGGTGGCCCAGACCGGCCTGAGCGGCCTGACCATGGCTGACATCGCGAAGACGGCCGGCATCGCCACCAGCACGCTCTACGTTTATTACCCGTCCAAGGACGAACTCATCAGCCAGCTCTACCAGGATGCCAAAACCGCGACCATGCAGCGCCTGATGGAAGGGGTGCAGGTTGGTGCGCCATTGCGCAGCCGGGTGCGTCGCATCTGGGGCAATCTGCTGCGGCACCGGCTCGAGCGTTACGCCGAAGTGGTGTTCCAGGAGCAGTATTACAACTCGCCCTGGTTCACCCAGGGCAACCGCGAACTGTCCACCCGGCTGGCCGCCGGTTTCCTGGCGCTCATGGAAGAGGGCCAGCAGCAGGAGATTTTCAAGCCGGTGCCGCTGCCCCTGCTGACGGCCAGCGTGGTGGGTTCGGTACGCGAAACCGCCAACCTGATCCACACCGGGGTGCTGCCCGATGACGAGGCCGTGCAACTGGCGGCCTTCACGCTGTGCTGGGACGCCATCAAGGCCTGACCTCATGGACACCCAAGCTAATGCTCACCTAATTTAAGCGAATAAAAATTCGTCAGCTTTTGTTCCCCCATTGCTCGTTACCGCTTACACCACAAGGAGATCCACGATGCCCACCCTGAACATCAACGGCAAAAACGTCCCTGTTGACGCCGCCGAATCCACCCCCATCCTCTGGGCCCTGCGCGACACGCTGGGCATGACGGGCACCAAGTTCGGCTGCGGTGCCGCTCTGTGCGGCGCCTGCACCGTGCATCTGAACGGCGCACCCATCCGCTCCTGCGTCACGCCCGTGTCGGCAGCTGTGGGCCAGAAAATCACCACCATTGAAGCCGTAGGCGCAGACCGCATTGGCAAGGCCGTGCAGGAGGCCTGGGTCAAACACGACGTGGCGCAGTGCGGCTACTGCCAGAGCGGGCAGGTGATGAGTGCGACCGCGCTGCTCAAAACCAAGCCCAAGCCGACCGATGCCGACATCGACGCGGCCATGGCCGGCAACATCTGCCGCTGCGGCACTTACGTGCGCATCCGCGCCGCCATCAAAGACGCCGCCGTGGCCCTGGCTTGAAGGAGAACACCATGTACAGCACCACTTCATCCGACATCTTCAATCAGTTGCCAAAAGGCCTGCAAGCCCTTTATCAGCAAGCGCAAGGTGCTCCTGAAAACGGAGCAATGGCAGGCCTGCAACGGCGCAGCTTCCTCAAGGTTGCCACGGCCGGTGGGTTTGCGCTCGGCGCTTTTCCGTTGCTGGCACAGGCCCAGGGCGCAGCACCTGCGGCGGCGGCTTCGGGACTGAAACCGACGCAGCAGCCTTCCGCCTTTGTGCGCATCGACAAGGACGGCACGGTCACCGTCACCATCAACCGCCTCGATTTCGGCCAGGGTGTGCAGACCGGTTTGCCCATGATCCTGGCCGAGGAACTCGACGCCGACTGGCGCCTGGTGAAGAGCCAGCACGGCAATGCAGATCCGGCGTATGTTGACCCGGCCTTCGGCATGCACCTCACCGGCGGCTCCGGTGCGATCAAGAATTCGTACACGCAGTACCGCGAACTCGGTGCCCGCACGCGCGCCATGCTGGTGTCTGCGGCCGCTGCGCAGTGGGGCGTGGACGCGGGCAGCCTGCGCACCCAGCAGGGTGTGGTGATCGGCCCCGGTGGCAAACGGCTGACTTATGGCGAACTGGCCGAAGCCGCCATGAAGCAGCCGGTGCCCGAGAAGGTCATGCTCAAGGACCCGAAGCAGTTCCGCATCATCGGCAAGCCCACGGGCCGGCTCGATGCGCGCGCCAAATCCACCGGCGGCCAAAGCTACGGCATCGATGTGCGCCTGCCCGGCATGCTGACGGCGGTGGTGGCGCACCCGCCGGTTTTTGCGGGCAAGGTCCGTTCGCTTGACGATGCGGCGGCCCGCACCGTCCCCGGCGTCAAGGGTGTGCTGCGCGTGCCGCTGGACCGTGGTGGGGAAGGCGTGGCGGTGCTGGCCGAGGGCTACTGGGCAGCCAAGCAGGGCCGCGATGCGCTCAAGGTCGAGTGGGACACCAGCGCGGTCGAGAAGGTGGACAGTGCAAAGCAGCTGGCCAGCTACCGTGCGCTGGCACAAACCACCGGCGCCCTCAAGTACAACGCCGATGTTGGCAAGCTGGCAGCGGCGCCGAAAAAGATCAGCGCCGAGTTTGTGTTTCCCTACCTGGCCCACGCACCCATGGAGCCGCTGAACTGCACGGTGCAATTCAGCGGGCAGGGCGCCGACACCCGCGCCGAACTTTGGCTGGGCACGCAGATGCCCGGGCTGGACACCATGGCTGCCGCCAAGGTGTTGGGCGTTGCGCCGCAGAACGTGAAGATGAATGTGCAGATGGCGGGCGGTGGTTTTGGCCGCCGCGCGATCCCGAGCAGCGACTATGTGGTGGAGGCCTGCGCGGTTGCGAAAGCCGCGCGCGCTGCCGGCCTGAACGCGCCGGTCCGCACGCTCTGGAGCCGCGAAGACGACATCAAGGGCGGCTACTACCGGCCCATGCATGTGCATCGTGCCGAGATCGGCCTGGATGCCCAGGGCAACATCCTGGCCTGGGACCATGTGATCGTCGGCCAGTCCATCGTAGGTGGCTCGCCCTTTGAGGCCTTCATGGTCAAGGATGGCGTGGACACCACCATGGTCGAAGGCATGAGGGAGCCTTACGACATTCCGATGCGGCTGTCGGTGCACCACCCGAAGGTCAACGTACCGGTACTCTGGTGGCGCAGCGTCGGCTCCACCCACACGGCCTATGTAATGGAAACACTGGTCGACGAGATCGCACGCGGCAGTGGCCAGGACCCGGTGGCCTGGCGCATGAAGCAGTTCGGCAGCAAACACCCGCGCCACAGCGCGGCGCTGCAGCTCGCGGTGGACAAATCCGGTTACGGCAAACGCACGCTGGCAGCAGGGCGCGCCTGGGGTGTGGCGGTGCACGAGTCCTTCAACACCGTGGTGGCCTACGTGGTCGAAGCTTCGGTCAAGGACAAGACGCCGGTGCTGCACGCGGTCACGGCCGGCGTGCATTGCAATCTGGCAATCAACCCGACCAGCATCGAGGCGCAAATCCAGGGGGCGGCGCTGATGGGTCTGTCAATGTGCCTGCCGGGTGCGGCCATCACGCTGAAGGACGGCGTGGTCGAGCAAAGCAACTTCGGCGACTTTGCCGTGCCACGCATCACCGACATGCCGGCGGTCGCCGTGTTTGTGGTGCCCAGCGCCGATGCGCCCACCGGTATGGGCGAGCCCGGCCTGCCACCCCTGGCCCCAGCCTTTGCCAACGCCGTGGCGCGGCTCACTGGCCAGGCGCCGCGCGAGCTGCCCTTCAAGCTGGCCTGATGAGCACGGCTCGGCCCGAGGCAGTTTTTCCCACGGTGCTGGTGCTTGCCTCGGGGCGCGGTGAGCGGTTCACCGCGTCCGGCGGCAGCACCCACAAGCTGCAGGCCTTGCTGGCCGGCAAGCCGGTGCTGCAACACACGCTGGACGCCGTGGCGGCCAGCGGCCTGCCCTGGCATGTGGAGCAGGCAGGCCATCCCGGCATGGGTGACTCGATTGCAGCGGCCGTGCGCGCCACGCCAGATGCAACAGGCTGGCTGGTGCTGCCTGGCGATTTGCCGCTGGTGCGCAGCGATACACTGCGCGCCGTCGCCCAGGCACTGGCACAACACGCGGTGGCGATTCCGCTGTACCAGGGCCAACGCGGCCACCCGGTCGGTTTTTCGGTGGCCTGCCGGGAAGACTTGCTGGGTTTGAAGGGAAATCAGGGCGCAGCGCCCGTCGTTCGGGCGCAGCAAGCTATGAATTCAGTAGCGTTTTTGGTGCTCGACGATATCGGCATCGTGACCGATATCGACACCGTGGACGACCTGGCGCGCGTCGAAGCACTACTCGCCGCGCGTTGATCAGGGTATCCAGTTCAAGCAGGGGCCGCGGATCTGGCTTT
>CAZIYA010000239.1:0-5844 GCA_964543355.1 uncultured Polaromonas sp. | reverse complement strand
ACGCAGTGGCAAGCGTGGGGGTCATGTCCCTGCGCAAATACCTCCTGCTGGGCATCCTCCTGCCTGTCGGCCTGCTTGTCACGCTCAATACCGCCAGCCTGTACAGCCAGGCACTCGCTGCCGTCAACACCGCTTACGACCGCACCCTGCTGGCCTCGGCAAAATCGATTGGCGAGCAGCTCGACGTGAGTGGTTATGACGAACAGGCGGAGCTGCGCGTCACCGTGCCCTATGCAGCGCTGGAAGCGTTCGAGGCCGACAACCAGAGCCGGCTGTTTTACCGCGTCTCCAATCTCCAGGGCGAACTGGTCTCGGGTTTTGCGCAACTGCCCTTCTGGCACGGCACCATTCCGGCCAAGCCGCCGTATGCGGCGCTGGTTGATTTCTACGACGACGTGTATGCGGGCGACGGTGTGCGCATCGCGGTGCTGCTGCAGCCGGTGGCCAGCCCTAACGGGCGCGGCATGGCCGTCATCCAGGTGGCGGAAACGCTGGAGTTGCGTACAACGCTCGCGCAAAAGATCCTGTTCGACACCCTGTGGCGGCAAGCCTTGCTGCTGGCCGTGATTGCGCTGGTGGCCGTGGTGGTGGTGCAGCGTGCCACACGCCCGGTGCGACGCCTCAGCGCAGAACTGCAGGGGCGGCCAGAGGGCGACCTCACGGCCATTTCCGCACCCGACGCGCCGCGCGAATTGCTGCCCCTGGTCGATGCCACCAACGAGGTCATGGGGCGGCTGCAGCACCTGCTGGACAACCAGAAACGTTTTGTGCGCGATGCGGCGCACCAGTTGCGCACGCCACTGGCCGTGCTGAAAGTGCAGGTGCAGTCGGCGCTGCGCGGTGACATGGATGCACAGGCGGCGCTGGCCGAGATCAACCAGACCGTGGACCGCGCCACCCTGCTGGCCAACCAGATGTTGGCGTTGGCCAAGGTCGAACAGCTGCGCCAGCAGGCTGACCTGGGGCCGGTGGACATGGCCGCCATCGTGCGTGCTGTCGCGCTCGACCTGGCACCGTTGATTGCCGACAAGGACCTGGACTTCGACATTGAATCCATGCCGGCCCGTGTCAACGCCCACGAATGGATGCTGGGCGAGCTGTGCCGAAACCTGCTGCACAACGCCATCAAGCACAGCCAGCGCGGCGGCTCGCTGTCGGTACGCCTGGTGACCGACACGCAGTACCTGGCACTGACCGTCAGCGACAGCGGCCCGGGCATTTCGGCAGAACTGGCGGCACGCCTGTACCAGCCATTTTCAGCCGGCAATGTGCGCCACGGCTCGGGCCTGGGCCTGGCGATCTGCCGCGAAATCACGCAGGCACTGGGCGGCAGCATCACGCTGGAAAACCGCGAAGACCATGGGCGTATTGCCGGGCTGGACGCCACCGTGCGCCTGCCGCTGGTACACAATGATTCCTGATGAACAAGTGGTATCGACAAGCCGCCGCCCCGCCGGCGGGCAACCGGCGGCGTGCACCTGAGGGAAACGATGCGAATTGACAAGTGGTTGTGGGCCGCGCGGTTTTACAAAACCCGGTCACTGGCAAGTGAAGAGATAGGCAAGGGCCGGGTCCAGGTCAACAGCCAGGATGCCAAACCCGCACGGGAGGTCAAGGCCGGCGACACGGTGGCCATGCGCCAGGGCCCGGTCACCCGCACCGTTGTGATCCGGGGTCTGAGCCAGCAGCGCGGACCGGCGCCGGTTGCACAGCAGCTCTACGAAGAAACGGCCGAGAGCGTGCGCCTGCGTGAAACGGTAGCCGAGCAGGGCCGCATGAACGGTGAGCCGGCCGGCAGCCAGGAACATGGCCGGCCGACCAAACGCGACCGGCGCTCCCTGGACAAGGCCCAGGGCCAGGCCTGGGGTGACCGCTGGAGCGCCTCCGTCGACTCCTGAGACGCTCCTGTTTTCATAGCTGTTTGCGCCCGAAGATAAAGGGCTGGAAGTCTTTTTGACCACTAACTCGGCGAGGCGGCCAATGGTGTTGCCGGCCCACCCCGCCGGCGAAGGCGCCGCCCCTGCGCCCACCAGACCAGGGCGATCAAAAGAAGCGCTGGCAGATAAAACCAGTGTTTGGATGGCCTGTCGGCCTTGACCTTGAGCTGGTCGACATTCCAGCCCTGCTCAAAACCGCTCTTCTGCGCACGTGAACCGAACTTCACGGAACCAATCTGCACTTGCGCTCCCAGCGGGAGCAGTTGCAGGCCGGCGTCGGACAAGCGTTTGCGGCCGTCAACACCGGCGGCACCGAGACGCAAGGCTACTGTTTTGGTGACATCCTCGCCCTCGATCGTCGTGCCCTTGATCACCATCACCAGTTGCTCGTCGTCAGCGCCAACCCTGGCCACCTCGAACACCTGGGCAGCCGGCAGATCGCGGTACTCGGGCGCCACCCGGTCCATGAAGAAGCCGGGGCGGAACAGCAGCGCGACCGCCATCGCCAGCAGCACAATTTCCCACCAGCGGCATTTATCGCGGAACCAGTTCATCGTGATGGCGGTAAACACCAGCATGGCAATCGTGCAGGCCGACACCACCCGCACGAGCTCACCGGTGCTTTCAATGTCGATCAGGAGCAACTGCGAATTGAAAATCCAGATGAAGGGTAGGATCACGGTGCGCAGGGCATACAGGGCGCCCTGGATGCCGGTCTCGATGGCATCTTCGCCGGAAATGGCCGCAGCAGCAAAGGTAGCCAGTCCCACCGGGGGCGTGATGTCTCCCATGATCCCGTAATAAAAAACAAACAGGTGCACCGCGATCAACGGGATGATCAGGCCCGACTGCGCACCGAGCTCCACCACCACGGGGGCCATCAGCGTGGCCACCAGCACGTAATTGGCCGTGGTCGGCACACCCAGGCCCAGCACCAGGCAGACAAAAGCGATGAACAGCAGCATCACCATCACGTTGCCCTGCGAGACGAACTCGACAAACTCCGTCATGCGCAGGCCCAGGCCGGTGAGCGTGATACCGCCGACGATGATGCCCGCGGTGGCCGTGGCAATGCCGATCCCGATCATGTTGCGCGAACCGTCGTGGAAACCCGCCACCACGTCGCTCCAGCCATCGCCCCAGCGGCGGGGACCCGGCGTCTTGCGGAAAAAAGCCATCAGCGGGTGCTGGGTCACCATCAGCGCGATCAGGATGGTGATTGCCCAGAACGCTGACAGCGACGGGGACATCTCCTCCACCATCAGGCACCAGATCAGCGTGCCTATGGGCAACAGGAAGTGCAGGCCTGCCCGGACCGTGGGCCAGGTATCGAGCGGCTTGGGATTGTCGACGTCAATGTCCTGCGGCAGGTCTGGGCTGGCGGCGGCTTCGCGGACAGAAAACAGGTACAGCGCCAGCACGGACAGCCCGATGGCCCAGCCGGCAGCATCGCCCAGCCACTGCTTCATGCCCTGGAACAGGTAATAAAGCACGCAGACCACAATGATGCTGCCCGACAGGCCGAAACCATTGCGCAGCAGCTTGACACGCCACGGCCTCGACTCGCGCCGCACGATGGGGTCAAGCCCCATTTTCACGGCCTCCAGGTGGACGATGTAGAACAACCCAATGTAGGACAGCAAAGCAGGCAGCAGTGCATGCTTGACGATGTCCGAATAGGGAATGCCGACATACTCGACCATCAGGAAAGCCGCCGCCCCCATGACAGGGGGCATGATCTGCCCGTTGACCGACGACATGGTCTCGATCGCCCCGGCCTTCACGCCGCCATACCCTGCCTTCTTCATGAGCGGAATGGTAAAAATGCCGCCCGAGACAACGTTGGACACCGATGAGCCCGAAATCATGCCGTTGAGGGCCGACGAGACCACCGCGACCTTGGCGGGGCCGCCCCGCAGGTGGCCCAATGCGGCAAAACTCACCTGCATCATGTAGTTGCCACCACCGGCCTTGTCGAGCAATGCGCCGAACAGCACGTACACAAAAATGGCCCCGGTGGACACGCCCAGCGCGATGCCGTAAACCCCCTCGGTCGTGAGCCACATGTGAGAGATCAGCCGGTTCAGCGACGCACCCCGGTGCTGCAGCACCTCGGGCATCAACGGGCCGCCCATGGCGTAAAAAATGAAAAGCGCTGCCAGCACGGCCATGGGCCAGCCGACCGCACGCCGCGTGGCCTCAAGCAACAGCACCATGCCGGCCGTGGCGACCACTACATCCACCAGGGTGGGCTGGCCGGGCCGGGTGGACAACTGAGCATAAAAAAGCAGCAGGTAGGCGCCGGCAAACGCGCCGGCGAATGCAAACAGCCAGTCCAGCAGCGGCACGCGGTCACGCGGCGACCGCCGTGTGGCGGGCCATGCCAGAAAGGCCAGGAACATCGCAAAGGCCAGGTGCACCGCGCGCGCTTCGGTGTCATTGAGCACACCGAAACGCAGCACAAAAGGCAGCGGTGAGGCGTACCAGAACTGGAACAGCGCCCAGGCCAGCGCCACCGCAAAGATCAGCATCCCCGTGGCGCCCGCCGGCTTGCGTCCACCGGTGTCGGTATCTGCCACCAGCTGCTGCAGTTCGGAAGATGCTTTTTCAATATCGGACGCCATGGCCGCTCCTCATCGTTGCTTGATTCTCCGGTCGAAAAAAAGGGCGAAGCCAGCTCCGCCCTTGTTTCATCGCGAGGTCGTTTACTTGACCCAGCCCTTTTCCTTGTAGTAACGAACAGCTCCTTCGTGGAGCGGCGCGCTCAGGCCGTCCTTGACCATGCTCTGGGGGCTCAGGTTGGCCAGGGCCGGATGCAGCTTCTTGAATTCCTCAAAATTGTCGAACAGCGCTTTCGTCACCTGGTAGACCGTCTCGGGCGAAGTCTTGGCCGAGGTCACGACGGTGGCCAGCACGCCGTAAGTTGCGGTGGGCTGCGGGTTGTTCGGGTACAGGCCGCCGGGGATGGTGGCCTTGGCGTAGTAAGGCTTGTCGGCCACCATCTTGTCAACCACCGGTCCGCTCAGGGGCACGAGCTTGGCACCGCAGGAGGTGGTCGGGTCCTGGATATTGGCCGAAGGGTGGCCCACCGCGTAGAAGAAGCCGTCGATCTTGCCGTCGCACAGGGCGGGACCGTGTTCATCGGCTTTCAGCTCGGAAGCCAGCGAAAAATCACCCAGTTTCCAGCCCATGGCGCCCAGCAACTCTTCCATGGAGGAGCGCGTTCCGGACCCGGGATTGCCGACGTTGAAGCGCTTGCCCTTGAAGTCTTCGAACTTCGTGATATTCGCTTCCTTGCGCGAGACTACCGTGAAAGGCTCGGGGTGCACCGCAAACACGGCGCGCAAATCGCTGTAGGCGCCGTCCTTGTATTGGCCGATTCCCTTGACGGCGTTGTACTGCACATCCGATTGCGTGAAGCCGAAATCAAGCTCGCCGGCCTTGATGGTGTTGACGTTGAACACCGAACCGCCCGTGGACTCGACCGAGCAGCGGATGCCGTGTTTGGCGCGGTCCTTGTTGACCAGGCGGCAGATGGCACCGCCAGCAGCGTAATACACGCCCGTAACGCCGCCCGTGCCAATGGTCACAAGCTTTTGCTGGGCCATGGCAGGTGCGGCGGCAAATGCACCGGAAAGGGCCGCTGCTGCGGCAAGGGCTTTAAAAACAATCGCTCTGGACATTGCAATACTCCTCGTTGAAAAAACGGTCGGTCAGGGTGATGAAAGTGCGGCCCGGATAGCGGCCTCGAGCCGCTCGACGATCTGTGCCAGCTCGGAATCGCTGGTGATGAAGGGCGGGGCCAGCAGCACATGGTCACCATAGCGGCCATCGACCGTGCCGCCCATCGGGTAAACCATCAACCCGCGCGCCATGGCCTCTTGCTTGATGCGTGCATGCAGTTTGC
>CAZIYA010000238.1:0-5844 GCA_964543355.1 uncultured Polaromonas sp. | reverse complement strand
CCGGCTGGCGCGTCGGTTTCATGGCCGCGCCGCCCGACCTGGTGGAACGCCTGCTGGACACCAAGCTGCTGGGCACGCTGACCACCCCCGCGTTGCTGGAAAAAGCGCTGGCCTGGTGCATCGACCAGGGCCAGCTGCGCCGCCATGCCGAACGCATACGCACCCGGCTGGACGCGGCGCGCGCGCGCAGTGTCAAACTGGCGCTGGCGCACGGCTGCAGCTTTGCCGCCGAGCCGGCCGGCCTGTTCGGCTGGGTGGAGACCGGCGCGGACACCGATGCAATGGCGCAGCGCATGCTCGACGAGGGTTACCTGATTGCGCCAGGTGCGCTGTTCCACGCGGTGCGCACGCCCAGCACGCTGATGCGCATCAACTTTGCGACCACGCAGGAGGCGGCGTTCTGGAAAGTGTTTGCGCGGCTGCGCGACAGCATGAAGTGAAGCTGCGCCGGTCTTTCGCATGTTTCAGGCCTCCAGCCCTTGGGCTGCGGGCGCAAGATGCTATTGAATGAATAGCGAATTCCTGATGATGGACGGCCTGCGGCGCGACGGGTTGTGGCCCGCCTGGCCGCTCGATAGAATTCCGGCCAGTCGCCGAAGGGTCCGAATTGCGTGGAAATTTCCCATGAACCATGAGTTGTCGCGTCTTGCGGCCGAATTCCGGCTGGCCGACCCGAAACACGAGCCGCTGCGTCTGGCTTTTGGCCTGGCCTGTGCAGGCCGTGTCCGGCACCTGCTGGAAGACCCCGGCGCCATGCGCTGCCTGGCCGTGCTCGAGGATTTCCAGGCGGGCAAGCTGGAGCGGCCTGCGCTGGATGATGCGGCCAGGGAGATTGCGGCCATCGCCAATAGCCATCGCGGCTCCCCTTCCATCGACGGCGCGGCCCACGCCGCGGTTTCTGCCACCTATGCCGTGGCTAATGCGCTGGCCGGCCGGGCGCTCGATGCCGCTGGTTATGCCGCCTATGCCGCGGTCTATGCCTATGGCGGGTATGCCGTCACAGACCCGTCGGCTTTTGAAAGCGAGTATGCGTGGCAGGTGCAGACCTTCAATGCGCTGTCGCGCCTTGGAGCGGCCAGTGGCCACACCTGACGTTCGCGTTGCCCGGAAGATGACTGTGTTGACGCTGGCCGGCATCGTGTCGGCCGCCATGCGGGGAAAATCATGAACAGGCCATGGTTACCGAAGCCGGCAGCGGCTGTCCCCTCCGGCAGGGAAAAACGGCGGGTGGCCGAAGCGCTTCGGTGCGCCGCAGGGTGGGCCGTGGTGTGGGCGGTACAGCTTCCCGCCGGCGCGCAGGCCGATGCGCCATGCCCCGGCATTCACGTGAAGATTCTCGACATACGCAACAGCACGGGTGCCGTGGCCTGCGCGCTTTTCGAGTCCTCGGTTGGCTTTCCGACCGAGTACCTGCACGCCGCCAGCCGGATCATGGTCATCAAGGTCCGGGACCGGCAGGCACGTTGCGACTTCGAGGACATCGCGCCGGGCAATTACGCGCTGGCCGTCGTCCACGATGAAAACATGAACGGCAAACTGGACGTGAACTGGCTGGGGCTCCCGATCGAAGGTTATGGTTTCTCCAACGACGCCAGCGCCCTGCTTGGCGCGCCTTCATTTCCCGCAGCCAGCTTCCCTTACAACGGGTAAAACCTCGAGATGACCTTGGGCCTGCATTACTGACGGCACGCTGCAGGCGCCCTGGCTTGTTGCCCTTCCGGGCGCGCGCCCAGGTGGCGATGCCCGGGGTGCTTCACTTTGCCGGGCTTCTGGCATATGCTTCGCCGGTTTGCGCGGGCCGCTGCTCGGGTGTGCCTGCTGACCTCACCCACACGGGAGAAAACCTTGAGCCTTTCCTTTCTTCGCGTTGTCGCGGTGGTCCAGTCCACGCCGTACCGGCTGGTCGGGCCCATCCTGGAAGTGGGGGCTATCGCGCCGACCCTGCCGGCCTGGAGGCGCAGGCGCGACCAGTGGCAGTCTGGCCGGGCCTTCATCTTCCTGCTGCATCCCGGCGCTTTCACTGCGCCGGCGAGCACCATGCTCCGGCTCAGGCCGGGCGCGATGCCTGTGCAACTGTCCGGGCGAGCTTTCGCATGACGCCGCGGCGGCTCGACCCTTCGGATGCGCCGCGTTACCGGGCGCTGATGCTGGAGGCTTATGCACTGCATCCGGACGCGTTCACATCCAGCGTTGAAGAACGCGCGGTCCTGCCCCTGTCCTGGTGGGAGGGGCGGCTCGATGCCGGCCCGCAAGCCGCAGAGCTGGTTTTTGCTGCGTTTGATGAGGGACAACTGGCGGGCGTGGCCGGCCTTTCCTTCGAGCGACGCGAGAAGGTGCGCCACAAGGCCACCCTCTTCGGCATGTATGTGCCCGCCGGCTTTCGCCAGCGGGGGCTCGGTCGGCAACTGGTCAATGCGGTGCTGGCCGGTGCCGGGGAGCGGCCTGGCGTCAAGCTGGTCCAGTTGACGGTCACCCAGGGAAATGCCTCTGCGCAGGCGCTGTACGAAAGTTGCGGCTTCACGGCCTTCGGGGTGGAGCCGTTCGCTGTCGCCGTGGGTGAAGGTTTTGTGTCCAAGGTCCACATGTGGTGCAACATGGGGGCTTCCGATGCCGGCCCCGGCCACTCCTAAATCGAGAATTCTTCATGGCAAGCAACAACTGGTACTCCAACGCCGCCAAGGCTGCCTCCCGCTATGCCGGACGGCCTGCTACTTTTTCCCTGGCGGTTCTCGTGATCATTGTCTGGCTGGTCACGGGACCGCTGTTTGGCTTCAGCGACACCTGGCAGCTGATCATCAACACCGGCACCACCATCGTGACCTTCCTGATGGTTTTCCTGATCCAGAACTCACAGAACCGCGACACCGAGGCCATTCAGATCAAGCTCGACGAACTCATACGCGCGACCCACGGTGCGCACAATGCGCTGCTCGACCTGGAGGAGTTGAACGAGGAAGAGCTGGACGCCTTCAGGAGCAGGTACGAGGCAATGGCCGAAGCGGCGCGCAAGGGAATGCAGGATGGGCTGAAGGACACCGGCACACCCGAGGCCTGACCCGGTCCCGGGTGTTGCTTTATCAGGGGTCAGGTCGCCGCTCCTGAGCGAAGGCAGTGCATGGAAATGCTGGCGCCTCTTACACACTTAACAACCCTTACATCTTTCCCGACAAGAGAGCCGGGAAAGCGGGGGCCGGGTTTCCTAAAATGAAATCCGGCCTCCAATCCTGGCGACCTGTCTCCGTGCCGCGTGCCGGCATGCGACGACGGGGCCTCTTCACATTGCATCAGAACACCCTTTCCCCTTCCAGCTCGGGCACGATCGCTTCCTTCGAGGGCGGGCGCGGACTTGCAGCGCTGTTTGTGGCCCTGTTCCATTTTGGGCACGACGCCAATGCGTTTTCAGTCGTCCGCAACGGCTACCTGTTTGTGGACCTGTTTTTCGTCATCAGCGGGTTCGTGATCTGTTCTGCCTATTCAACCCGGCTGGAAACGGCAGGCGACCTGCGTTCCTTTTTAATCCGCCGTTTTGGACGGCTGTTCCCGCTGCTTGTTTTTTCCACGGTGCTGTATGTGCTGGCGAAAAATTTGATGATCTGGGCCAAGCAGGCGGCAATCGCGCGGGGCCTGGGCGGCCATCTCGAACGGACGGACTTCGCCGGCTACCTGGTCCCTGAGTTCGGTGAGATCGTGTCGACACTCACGCTCACGCATGGCATGGGAATTTTCGACCGGCTGATCCTGAACCCTGTGAGCTGGAGCATCAGCACCGAGTTTTATGCCTACGTGCTGTTTGCCGCGGTATGCCTCGCGTTTCGCGGTGGCATTCGCCTTGCCGTGTACGTGGTGCTGAGCGTCGCCGGCCTGGCGGCAACCATCTGGGCTGCGCTGCATGTGCACGACTGCCTGCAGGCCGGCAAGTGTTTTGACATCACTTATGACTTCGGGTTTGCACGTTGCGTGGGATCGTTCTTTCTGGGGGCGCTCACGTACCACTTTAGCCGGCAGGTGCGGCTGAATGCCAACGCATTGCAATTTGCCGGGCTGGTCGGGCTGGTGGCCCTGTTCTTCGTGGCGGAAGCCTGGCCGATGCTGGTGTTTGCCAGCCCCCTGCTTTTTGCCTTGCTGGTTTTTTCGGTCAGCCAGGACACGGGGTTCGTGGCCACCGTGCTGAAGAGCAAACCCTTTCAGGTCCTGGGGCAGCGCTCCTACTCGGTGTACATGATGCATCCCATCCTGATGATTTTTGTCGAACCGTTTGCCAGGCGCGTGCAAGGGACGGTCCTGATCGCCATGGCTGTCGTGGCCTACGTCGCCATTCTTCTGCTGGTTTCCGGGTGGACCTACAAGCTCATCGAAGATCCGCTGCGCAAATGGTTTAACCGCATCGCCGGAAACAGGCGCCAGCCCCGGGTGGCCATGCAGTCCTGAACGCCAAACCTTAAGTGTTTTTTGGCCCCAGCCCAGTGAATACGGGCACAAACAGCTATTAACTTCATAGCGCTTGGGTGGCGCAATCGCCACGCCTCGCGCGTGATCTGGTCGAAAAGCCTGGGTGTTCCTGCTGGACTTCGCCAGAATATTGCCAGGTCACAAGGGGAATGCGATGCTGCTGGGAGTGCCTGGAAAAGGGGTGTTGATGTTGGCGCTGCTGGGCGCGTTGTCCGGAGCCTGTTCCGCAGCAAATGCGGCGAATCCGGCCGCGGTTTCTTCCGGGCGCCAAACCCTGGTTCACGACGGAGTGGAACGCAGCTATGTGGTGCGCACCCCGCGTGACCTGGCGCCAGGCGGTGCGCGATTGCCCCTTGTGCTGGTATTGCATGGCGGTGGCGGTGGCGGCCATGCAGCCAATGCCGAAGACATGACGGGCTTTACCGCGAAAGCTGCAAAAGAGGGTTTCATTGTTGTTTATCCGGAAGGCAGCAGCCGCTTCACGGGCAAGCTGCTGACATGGAACGCTGGCCATTGCTGTGGTTACGCGATGCAGCGCCGCGTCAATGACGTGGCTTTTATCAATGCCCTGCTGGACCGGCTGATTCAGGATTACCCGGTCGATCCCAAACGCATTTACGCAACCGGCATCTCCAACGGCGGCATGATGTCGCACAGGCTGGGGATGGAGCTCTCCGGCAGGTTCGCGGCCATTGCGCCCGTGGTTGCAACGCTGTTCGGCGATGAAAAGGTGCCGGCACATCCGGTGTCGGCCCTCATGCTCAACGGCATGCTCGACCAGTCGGTGCCCTACCAGGGCGGCACACCTGGCGGGCGTTTCCCCGACGCCTGGGACGGCGCAGCTGCAAAACCCGCGCAGGCGCAAGCCGCTTTCTGGGCCAGGGTCAACGGCTGCAGCGCCGCGCCCGACACGCAGGATCGCGCGGCCTTTGTCCTGTCGCAACACCGTTGCCCCGTGGGCCGCGACGTGCAGCTCTATCTGATCAAGGACAACGGCCACGCCTGGCCGGGCGGGCGGCCCGGCAGCCGCAGGGCCGATACGCCGAGTACATCCCTCAACGGCACCGACGTTATCTGGGAGTTTTTCCGCACGCATGTGAAGCCCTGAGGCGCTCTCAGCCCTTCATCCGCAGAACAATCAGGTCATGCAGCGCCTGCGCCGCCACGGACAGGCTTCCCTGCTGCCTGCGCACCACGTAAAGCCTGCGGGTCAGGTTGGCCATCGCCAGGGGCCGCGTCACCAGGCTCTTGCGTTCGAAGTGAAACAGCGTGAGCGCTGGCACCACGCTGATGCCCAGGCCGGCCTCGATCATGCCGGTGACTGTGGCGAGTTGTTCGACTTCCAGCAGTGTCTGTGTCTGAAGTGGATGCAGCGCCGCATCCAGCGCCTGGCGC
>CAZIYA010000237.1:0-5851 GCA_964543355.1 uncultured Polaromonas sp. | reverse complement strand
GTGGCCGTCATCATCAAGAGGTGCGGCTCTTCCCCGCCCTCGCTCATCTTGCTGCGCAACGCCAGCCGCTGGGCCACGCCGAAACGGTGCTGCTCGTCGATGATGGCCAGCGCCAGGTTCTTGAAAATCACCTTGTCCTGGATCACCGCATGGGTGCCCACCACCAGGCCGGCCGCGCCGCTTTCGATCATGGCCAGAGCTTCGCGCCGCTCTTTCGCCTTCTGGCTGCCGGTGAGCCAGGCGGTCTGGATGCCCAGCGGCTCGAGCCAGCCGATCAACTTGCGAAAGTGCTGCTCAGCCAGGATTTCCGTCGGCGCCATCAGCGCGCACTGCCATCCGGCATCCATGCAGCGCGCCGCGGCCAGCGCGGCCACCACGGTCTTGCCGGAGCCGACATCGCCCTGCAGCAGGCGATGCATGGGCACGTTTCTTTTCAGGTCGGCGTCGATCTCGGTGCCGACACGCTGCTGCGCCCCCGTCAGCCGGAAGGGCAGGCGTTCCAGCAACTGTTCGTGCAGCGTGCATTGCGTGCCGCGCATCGCGGGCCCGGCGAGCGCGGGCGCGCGCATGGCTGCACGCACCCGGCGCGCCTGCAGCTGCGACAGCTGCTGGGCCAGCAGCTCCTCGGCCTTGAGTCGCTGCCAGGCCGGGTGGCTGCGATCCTCCAGTGTGGCCAGCATCACATCCGGCGTCGGATTATGCAAAAACAATAGCGCGTGGCGCAGACTGGACAAGGGCTGTGGCAGGTTTTTATCCAAAAATTCCCGAGGAATGGTTTCCGCCAGGTCAGCCCGGCCCAAGCCGCCGAGCACGGCCTTGCGCAGGTAGGCCTGCGGCAGTCCGGCCACGGTGGGGTAAACCGGCGTCAGCGCCGTTGCAAGTTCGCCGCCGGCGGCGCGGAAACTGGGGTGCACCATTTCACGGCTGACAAAGCCGCCGCGGATTTCGCCGCGCACCCGCACGCGCGCGCCCACGCTCAGGGTTTTCTGGTGTGCCGGGTAAAAGTTGATGAAGCGCAGCACACAGGTGTCGCTGCCGTCATCCACCGTCACACGCAATTGCCTGCGCGGACGGAAGGCCACCTCGCTGTGCGTGACCTGGGCCTCGATCTGCACCATATCGCCGTCGCGCGCATCGGCAAGCCGGGTGATGCGGGTTTCGTCCTCGTAACGCAGCGGCAGGTGCAGCGCCAGGTCGATGTCGCGGCGCAGGCCCAGCTTGTCCAGGGCCTTCTGCGGCTGGGACTTGGGCGGCGCCACGCTGCCCGTACCTGCCTCAGCCGGCGGCGCCTTGCGGGGAGAAGCAGCGGAGGGGGACATGGGACAATTGTGCATCCATGAAGACCTCGTTCAGCCTCAGTGACTTTGATTTCACGCTCCCCGACGAATTGATCGCCCAGCACCCGGCCGCCGAGCGCAGCGCCTCGCGCCTGCTGGACGGCCGGAGCAGCACTCCTGTTGACCGGCGTTTTGCCGAACTGCCGGACTTGCTGAGAGCCGGCGACCTGCTGGTCCTGAACGACACCAAGGTCGTGAAAGCCCGCCTGTTCGGGCAAAAAACCAGCGGCGGGCGGCTGGAGCTGCTGATCGAGCGGGTGCTGTCGCTCACGCCGGATGCCGGCCATGAGGTGGCCGCGCACATGAAGGTCAGCAAGAAGCCGCTGCCGGGCGCCGTGATGCAGATGGACGGCGGCTTCACAGCCACGCTGCTGGGCCGCTGGCCCAACGAGGACGGGCCGCTGTACCGTTTTGCGCTGAGCAGCGACCCCTACACCCTGATGGAAAGCCACGGCCATGTCCCGCTGCCGCCTTACATCACCCACAGCGATTCGGCCGACGATGAGCGCCGCTACCAGACCGTGTTTGCCAAAAACCCCGGCGCGGTCGCTGCACCCACGGCCGCCTTGCATTTCGACGAAGCGGTGCTGGCCCGGCTTGAGGCGCGTGGCATCCGGCGCGCCAGCGTCACGCTGCACGTCGGTGCCGGCACCTTCCAGCCGGTCAAAGCCGAAAACATCGCCGAGCACGTCATGCATTTCGAACGTTTTGAAGTGCCGGAAGCGACGCTGCAGGCCATCAGGGACTGCAAGGCCCGCGGCGGCCGCGTCGTCGCCGTCGGCACCACCAGCGTACGCGCGCTTGAATCGGCGGCGAAGTTCGGCCCCGACTGCCGTGACACCAACATCTTCATCACACCGGGTTTCGAGTTCCAGGTGGTGGACCTGCTGCTGACCAATTTTCATTTACCCAAAAGCACCCTGATGATGCTGGTCAGCGCCTTTGCCGGCTACGAACACATCATGGCGCTATATCGCCACGCCATCACCCAGCGTTACCGCTTCTTCAGCTACGGCGACGCCATGCTGCTGCAACGAACCGCGCCCTGAGACAATGGCTCCATGCTGAATTTTGAAGTCCTGAAAACCGACCCCGCCGAAGGCACCTACCTGGGCTCCTTCGCGCGCCGCGGTACCCTCACGCTGAACCACGGCGTGGTGCAGACCCCCATCTTCATGCCGGTGGGCACCTACGGCACGGTCAAGGGCGTGATGCCGCAGTCGCTGCACGAGATGGGCGCTCAGATCATCCTGGGCAACACCTTTCACCTGTGGATGCGTCCGGGGCTGGACGTGATGGCCCAATTCGGCGGCCTGCACAAGTTTGAAAGCTGGAACAAGCCCATCCTCACCGACAGCGGCGGCTTTCAGGTCTGGTCCCTCGGCGAGATGCGCAAGATTTCGGAAGAAGGCGTGAAATTCGCGTCACCCGTCAACGGCGACAAGCTGTTCCTGACACCCGAGATCTCGATGCAGATCCAGACCGTGCTGAACAGCGACATCGTGATGCAGTTCGACGAATGCACGCCTTACGACACCAAGGGCCACATCACCACCGAGGCCGAGGCACGCTTTTCCATGGAGCTGAGCCGGCGCTGGGCCCAACGCTGCGAGGATGAATTTACCCGGCTGGAAAACCCCAACGCGTTGTTCGGCATCGTGCAGGGCGGCATGTTTGAAAACCTGCGCCAGGAATCGCTCGATGCCCTGGTCGAGATGGACTTTCCCGGTTACGCCGTGGGCGGCGTCAGCGTCGGCGAGCCCAAGGAAGAAATGCAGCGCATCATGGCGCACACGCCGCACCGCCTGCCCGCGAACAAGCCGCGTTACCTGATGGGCGTCGGCACGCCGGAAGACCTGGTCGAAGGTGTGGCCGCGGGTGTGGACATGTTCGACTGCGTGATGCCAACGCGCAATGCGCGCAACGGCCACATGTTCACGCGTTTTGGCGACCTGAAGATCCGCAACGCACGCTACAAGACCGACGACCAGCCGGTCGATGCGACCTGCAACTGCTACACCTGCAAAAACTTCTCCAGAGCCTACATGCACCATCTGGACCGCTGCGGCGAAATGCTGGGACCCATGCTCAGCAGCATCCACAACCTGCATTACTACCTGAACCTGATGCAGGAGGTGCGCGACGCACTGGATGTCGGGTGTTTTGGGGAATTTTCCGCCCGCTTCCGCACCGATCGCCAGCGCGGAATCTGAACGATCCATACCCGGCCTGGGCGGTTTATGCGCGAGAATGGCGCGCAATACCTCAACTCCGTGACAGGAATGCCATGAAACGTTTGTTCCTGCCCGGATTCATCCTGGCCGCGTTGATTGCTGTTGCCTTGACGGGATGTGCCACAGCCCTCAAGCCTCACGAGACCACCGGCCTGCCCTCCCTGAGTTTCCAGAACAAGGCCCTCAACCCCCGCAACGGCGGGCAGCTGGTGGAGGCCGATTCGCTGCGGCCGGGCGATATCATCCTCACCGCGGAAAACGGCTTGAATTCGGTGGGTATCCGGCTGGCCACGCTGTCGCCCGTCAGCCACGCCGCGGTCTACATGGGGAACGAGCAGGTTGCAGAGGCTGTGGGTTCAGGCATCCGCCGCCGGAGCATCACTGCGCTGATGAACGAAGAAGCCACCATCGTCGCATTCCGGCACCCGGACATCACGGCGGAACAGGCGGAAAAAATCGAGCTGTTTGCGGCCCGCCACGACGGCAGGAAATACAACCACCTTGGCGTCATGCTGCAAGCTCCCTTTGCCCTGGAGCGGCGTCTGTGCGAGCTTCCGCTGGTGCCTGCACTGGTGCGCGATTTCTGCATTCGGGGCATCGCCGCGGTGCAGCTCGGCCTGGGACGCAACGACCAGTTCTTCTGCTCGCAGTTTGTTCTGGAGGCTTACCGCAGCGCCGGCTTGCCGCTCACCGACGCGGATCCGCGCCTGATCAACCCCGGTGACCTGCTCCACATGAGGGAGGGCGACGTGCCCTCCATCCGGATTCACAAAGCGCTGCAATACGTGGGGCATCTCAAGTCAGCCCCCGAAATCGTGGCTATCGATCAATCGCAGCGATAGCCCGGAAAATCAGTTGCCCACGTGCATGGTGAACTGCGCGCCATTGGACAGGCGGCACTGGCCGGTTCCAAGTGTGGCCGAGTTCATCTGGTACTTGCAGTTGATGTAGCTGCCGCGGTTACCCGCGCCATTGGCGACGCCTTCGCGTGAAGAGGATGCAGCCATGCGTGTTGCTTCACCCGTGAAGTTCTCGCCATTGATGGTGGTGCTGAAGGTACCGCGCCCGTTCAGGTCATTGGTGACCACCGCATTGACCATGCCATAAGCCGCAGCGGCGTCATTCGCCGGATACAGCCGAGCCGCAAAAGTCATGCTTGCGGGCGGTGCCGGCGTTGCATACACCGTTGGCGCCATCTGCGAATGTGCAGGGTGCACAGGCACGACATAACAACCCGTCAGCGCCGTGACGCCCAGTGCCATGCCCACCACAGTGGCGCGGCGTTTCAGCGAAGCAAAAGAGAACATCAACCGATTTGAATTCATACATCAACCAGTGGCCCAAGCAAATGCTTGTAAAGAAAGTGTGCGCACGGACAGATAAAAAGTCTCTCATAATGATTCAGGTACCACCCGGCAACACTGAAAGTAGCATTAATCAATACTTTCGCTTCAAATTGCCGATCCTGCGAACTCATTTTTTCGCCCGACTTTGGTACGCTCGTCCCAGCGAGGAGAGGCAAGGATGCGCAGGCCGCCTCTTCCCAATCAACTCTTTGCCACAAGGAAATTGACCATGCATTACCGCCGCCTTGGAGACAGCAACCTGAAAGTGTCCGTCCTGTGCCTGGGCACCATGATGTTCGGCCAGCAGACACCCGACAGCGAAGCGGCGCGCATCGTTGCATCGGCGAAAGAGCACGGCATCAATTTCATCGACACCGCCGACGTCTACAACGAAGGTGCATCGGAAACCCTGCTGGGCAAGCTGCTGGCAGGGCAGCGTTCGCACTGGGTCCTGGCCAGCAAACTCGGCAACAAGGCAGGTGAAGGCATCAACGACGGCCACTACTCGCGGCGCTGGATCATGCAGCAGACCGACGCCATCCTGGCGCGGCTGGATACCGACTACCTCGACATCCTCTACCTGCACCGCGACTTCCATGGCGAAAACCTCGACGAGGCAGTGCGTGCCATTGGCGACCTGATCCGTGCGGGCAAGATCCGGAGCTTCGGGCTGTCGAACTTCCGCGGCTGGCGCATCGCCGAGATCGTGCGCCTGTGCGAGAAGGCCGGCGTGCCGCAGCCGGTGGTCTGCCAGCCTTATTACAACCTGCTCAACCGTGGCCCCGAGGTCGAAATCCTGCCCGCCTGCGGCCACTACGGTCTGGGTGTGGTGCCTTACAGCCCCCTGGCGCGTGGCGTGCTCACCGGCAAGTACCCGCCCGGCCAGCCGCCGGCCGAGGGCACTCGCGCTGGCAGCGGCGACAAACGCATCCTG
>CAZIYA010000236.1:0-5858 GCA_964543355.1 uncultured Polaromonas sp. | reverse complement strand
CCTGGACCGGTTGCGCGCCATCACCGGCGACCCGCTGTTTGTGAAGGCCGGCCGCGGCATCGTGGCCACCGCGCGCGCCGAGGCCCTGGCCACACCGGCGCGTGAATTGCTGGGCGCCCTGGAACGTTTTGCGCAGCTGGGCAACTTCGATCCGGCGCGCTGGCAAACCACCTTCACGATCGCCGCCAATGACTTCCAGCGCGACCTGCTGTTGCCCGCGCTGGCCGCGCGCCTGCGCGCGCAGGCGCCGGGTGTGGTGCTGCGCGTGATCCCGTCCGCTGTGCCGCGGCTGGAAATGCTGCGCAGCGACGACTGCCAGCTGGCCATCAGCCCGCGCCCGCCCGAGGGCAGCGACATCGTGCAGAAGCGTCTGTTCGAAGACCAGTACCGCGTCTTCTACGATCCGGCGGTGCGCGACGCGCCTGGTACAGAGGCCGACTATCGGGCCGCCAGTCACGCCACGGTGGTGTACGAGCCGCGCCGCAGCCTGGAGATCGACCAGGTCTTGGCGGCACGCGGCCTGAAACGGCACTTCGCGGTGATGGTGCCGTCCTTCAGCGCACTGCCCGCCTTTTTGCGCGGCACCCCGCTGCTTGCGACGGTGCCCGGGCTGCTGGCGCGTCACACCCTGCAGGGCCTGGCCAGTTGCCCGCCGCCTGTGCCCTGTCCCGGCATGCCCATGTACGCGATCTGGCACCTGCGTTACCGGCAGGATCCGGCGCACCGCTGGCTGCGTGAGCAGCTGGACGCCGTCGTAGGCCCTGCGCTGGCCGATGCCACATCGGGTCAGGTTTCAAATCAAATCGGCCGCCAACCCTTGTCAGTCGGGTCTTAATCGCTATCTTTTTAGAAGCAGAAGATTCAGTCGCGCGCCAGCCAGTCCGCCATGGCGACGCTGACTTCTGCCGGCCGTTCCATGGTGCTCATGTGGCCGCAATGGTCCACAAGGCACAGGCTGGAGCCCGCAATGGCGGCGTGCATGGCCTGGTGCTGCGGCGGCGGGCTCCATGCATCGTCGCGCCCGCACAGAACCAGGGTGGGGCGCTGGATGGCGGGCAGCAGGGGGGCGGCATCAGGCCGCGCCAGCAGCGCCTTGATCTGCGCTGCGAACTGATCCGGGTTGCTGCGCTCCAGCATGGCCAGAATGGATTCAAAAAGCGGCGTGTCCAGCTGGTCCGGGTGAACCATGCCACGCGCCCACTGCTCGCCAAGCCCGCGCATGCTGCGGCTGCGGGCCAGTGTCAGCAGGGTCATGCGCCCTGCCCGCTCCTTCTCGCCAGCCTCACCGGCGGCCAGGGGATGGGTGCCGGTGTCCAGCAGCGCCAGGCGTTCCACGCGCTCAGGGGCCAGACGCATCACCTCCAGCGCGACGCGCCCGCCCATGGAATGCCCGGCCAATGCAAAACGTTCGGTGGGTGCCTCCTGCAGCACTTGCAGGGCCATGTCGGAAAGGGAATCGTGCAAGCCCCAGGCCGGCACCACGCAGCGGGCCGGCAAGGCCGCCACCTGGTGCGCCCAGACAGCTGCATCGCACATCAGGCCGGGCAGAAGCATCAGCGTGCCTTGCATGTCGCCGCTCAGTACGTTTCGGTATCGACTTCGCTCTGCGACTGCGCGCTGTAGCGGTTGCCCGCTACTGTGTGCTGGTTGATCAGTGCTTCCACCCTCGCGAGCAGGCCGGCGTCGAGCCGCACATCGGCCGAAGCAAGGTCTTCCGCCAGATGCGCCACGGATGTGGTGCCGGGAATCGGGACGATGTGCGGCGCCTTGTGCAGCAGCCAGGCCAGCGCCAGCTGGGCGGGCGTGCATCCGGCCTCTGCCGCCAGCGCCTTGTACCCCGGCAGAAGCCGCAGGTTGGCCGCATGGTTCGTCGCCTCGAAACGCGGCATGGAACGCCGGATATCCTTGGCGTCAAAAGTGCTGACGTCATGCACCGCATCGCACAGAAAGCCGCGCGCCACCGGGCTGAAAGCCACAAAGGCTGCGCCCAGTTCGCGGCAGGCATCGAGCACCGCGATCTCGGGGTTGCGCGTCCACAGCGAATACTCGGTCTGCACGGCCGCGATGGGATGCACGGCATGGGCTTTGCGCAGGGTGGCGGCCGACACCTCGGACAGGCCGATGGCCCGCACCTTGCCCGCGCGCACCAGCTCGGCCATCGCACCCACGCTGTCCTCGATCGGCACCTTCTTGTCCCAGCGATGCAGGTAGTAGATGTCGATCACATCGGTTTGCAGACGCTGGAGGCTGTCTTCGCAGTTTTTCCGGATGGCCTCGGGCCGGCCGTCGATCACGCGTTTGACGCCGTCCTCAAAATACACACCGGCCATGCCGCCCTTGCTGGCCAGCGTGAAGCGGCTGCGGTGCCGCGACAGCACCTTGCCCACCAGGGTTTCGTTGGCACCGAAGCCGTAGAGCGCTGCGGTATCGAACAAGGTGACACCGGCATCGAGCGCGGCCAGCAACACACGCTCGCCCTGCTCCGCCGACGGCGGCGTGCCGTAAGCATGGCTCAAATTCATGCAGCCCAGGCCAATGGCTGTAACGTGAAAAGGCCCTATGGTTCGCTCTTGCATCACTCAAGCTTAACTGGAAACAAAGCTGGACCGGGGAGCCTTCAGCCGCTGGCCGGCCAGCGTCAACCAGGCGCCGCCACCATAGGCAGCCACCAGGTCATGGGTGGTCTCGGCCCATGCGGGATGGCTGGCGTCCACGCCCAGTTCCTGGATGAAATCTGCCTGCACGACCATGAACTGGCGCCGGTAAGGCAGCAGGAAGGCCCGCGGATCCGCCGCCAGAGCGGCCTGCGCCTGCTCGTACCTGGCAAGCCACAGGTTCAGCAAAATGCCGGTTCGCGGCGCGTGCCAGAAAGTCCCCATGTCTTCTTCGCGGGTCGCCAGGCCTCCCAGCACGGCCCGCGCGTGCTCCCAGTGGGCAAAGCCGACATCACGTGCCACCTGGTTCAGGCAATGGCGCAGGCGCATCCCGGCAGAGTCTGCCGCCTCGCGCCGGGCGGCATTGAGCCTGAGCCGCGCACGTGTCTTCAACTCATCGAGCAGCACTGTCATGTGAGCTCCAGCGCGGTGCTGCGGCATAGCTGTGTCAACACCGTCTTCAAGCTCTCACGCGCCGCGGCATCCATGCCTGCCAGCGCTTCGGAGCACACAGCCTCGGCGCTGGTTGCGGCCTCGGTCACCTGCGCGCGTCCGGCCGGCCGCAGGGCCACCATACGTCCGGGCTCACGCTGCAGGTAACCGGTTTTCTCCAGCGGCGCCAGTTGCCGGAGAACGACCGACATTCGCACTCCCAGGGGTCGCATCAGGCCGGCCAGCGGCAGACGCCCGCCTTCGGCCTGCGACAAGAGGCGCAGCAGAATGAACTCGCCCAGGCCCAGGCCATGGAAGGTGCCCAGGACATCGTCCAGTTTCAGTGTGAGGCTTGCGTGGGCCAGGCTGACCCGCAGGCAATCGTCAAGTGCATTGGTTTTCATACGCCCAGCTCCTCGCGCCACATCGTCAGCAGCCCGGCCAGCTCCGCCTTGTAGTCGAAGGTCGGGTCTTCCCGTCGCTTGACCAGGTCGACGACCTCAAAGCGGCAGTGGTCCGGCCCGAGTGCCGACCAATCCTGTTGCAGTTGTTTGTCGCGGTAGGACTTGCGGTCCAGCTCGAAGCGGGCGCGATTCATCGCAGCGTGCACGTTCATGCTTGCTTCCACGATCACGCGGCCACTGGACAGGCTGCGGATGGCGTAAACGCCCATGGGCGGCGGGGTTTCCCGGTACTGCTTTTTCAGCTCGCTGCGGGTGCGGCCGGCAGAAGCCGGCGCGGAAAGATGAGGGAAAGAAGGGATTGATGCCATGACAAGACTCCTGGGTGCGTATAGGCCAATCCCGCGCTTGGCCAACGAACCCGTGATCTGTCAGGTTGAAGAAAAAAATTGAAGGAGGGTGAGAGCCTCTTGTGCGGGCAGGCGCCCCTCAGCGCCTGAACCGCAATTATATCGATTAGCTCAGTTGCTGTTCAAGATCATGCAGCACCTGGTAGCACGGAAGCACTTTGGCCACGCTGCTGTTCGGCTCGCGGCCTTCCCGGATGGCGGCAAAAAATTCGCGGTCCTGCAGCTCGATCCCGTTCATGGACACGTCCACCTTGCTCACGTCGATTTTTTCTTCCTTGCCATTGAGCAGGTCGTCGTAACGTGCAATGTAGGTGGCGCTGTCGCCGATGTAACGGAAAAAAGTGCCCAGCGGGCCGTCGTTGTTGAAACTCAGCGACAACGTGCAGATGGCGCCGTTGGCCGCCTTGAGCTGGATGCTCATGTCCATCGCAATGCCCAGTGTCGGGTGAATCGGGCCCTGGATGGCATTGGCTTTCACGATGGGGCTGCCGCACTGGTAAGCGAACAGGTCCACCGTGTGGGCCGCATGGTGCCACAGCAGGTGGTCTGTCCAGCTGCGCGGCTGCCCCAGCGCGTTCATGTTGCTGCGGCGGAAAAAGTAGGTCTGCACATCCATCTGTTGGACGTTGAACTTGCCTGCGGCAATTTCCTTGTGCACGTACTGGTGGCTGGGATTGAATCGGCGCGTGTGGCCGCACATGGCTACCAAGCCGGTCTGCTTTTGCAGGGCCACTACTTCCTG
This sequence comes from uncultured Polaromonas sp., assembly GCA_964543355.1. Classification (GTDB taxonomy): domain Bacteria; phylum Pseudomonadota; class Gammaproteobacteria; order Burkholderiales; family Burkholderiaceae_C; genus Polaromonas. Next base: position 1,219 of record CAZIYA010000236.1, on the reverse strand, counting down.
CGCACCTTTCAGAGTGTCGGCCAGCGGGATTTCCACCTGCACGTGTTTACCCGCCTTCATGCAGGCGATGGACTGCCCGGCATGCATCTGCGTCGGCGTGCACAGGATGACGGCGTCCACCTCCTTGAGCGCCAGGCTGTCGGCCAGCTCGGTGCTGACATGGCCAATGCCGTATTTGGCGGCGACTTCTTTCGTCTTTTCCAGATCGCGGCTGATCAGCGAGACCACTTCCACGCCGTCGATGTTCTTGATGCCATCGAGGTGTTTGATGCCGAAGGCACCGGCGCCTGCGAGGGCGACTTTGATGGTTTTTGTCATTTGAGACTCCGCTGAGTCGCCTCAACGAGGCGAACGCCCCCTAGTGGGGCAGTGAATGGATATGAACGTGGGGGCATTATTTGTTCTCCAGAATCAGGTGGCCTACCGCGGTGTTGCTGGCAGGCACATGGTAAAAGCGGTGTGCGACCTTGGGCGCGGGTCCACCGGCCACGTCGGACATGGCGCCGCGGGCAATCAGCCACATCACGAGCTCGATGCCCTCTGAACCGGCTTCACGTACATAGTCGATGTGCGGTTTGGAGGCCAGGCCCGCGGGGTCAGCGATCAGCTGGTCGAGAAAGGCGTTGTCGAACTCCTTGTTGATCAGGCCGGCGCGCGGGCCCTGCAACTGGTGGCTCATGCCGCCCGTGCCCCAGATCTGCACCTTCAGCGGCTTGTCAAAACTCTCCACCGCCTTGCGGATGGCCTTGCCCAGCTCGAAGCAGCGCCGACCCGAGGGCACCGGGTATTGCACAACATTGACGGCAAACGGAATCACCGGGCAGGGCCAGGCCTGCGGCTGGCCGCACATCAGCGACAGCGGCACGGTCAGGCCGTGGTCCACGTCCATCCTGTTGACGATGGTCAGGTCGAAGTCCTGCTGGATCACCGACTGCGCGATGTGCGCGGCCAGCTCCGGGTGCCCCTGCACGACGGGCACGGGGCGCGGGCCCCAGCCTTCATCGGCCGGCGTGAACTCGGCAGCGGTGCCGATGGCGAATGTGGGGATCATCTCCAGGCTGAACGCCGTGGCATGGTCGTTGTAGACCAGAAAGATCACGTCGGGCGTGTTGTCCTTGAGCCACTGTTTGGAGAAGTCGTAACCCTTGAACACGGGCTGCCAATAAGCCTCCCCACTCTTGCCCAGGTCAAGCGCCGCGCCAATGGCGGGCACGTGGGA
>CAZIYA010000235.1:0-5860 GCA_964543355.1 uncultured Polaromonas sp. | reverse complement strand
GTGGGTGCGGCGCACATCCACATCACGCGCCACCTGGCGGTCGGCGGCTCGCGCCTGACCGACCTGGCGCACAGCGCCGGCATGAGCAAACAGGCCATGGGCGACCTGGTGGACCAGTGCGAGGCCTGGGGGTTGGTCACCCGCGAGCCCGACCCTTACGACAAACGTGCACGCATCGTGATGTTCACCGAATCGGGCCTGCTCTGGCTGCAGGCATTTCGCACGGCAGTCGCGCAAGCCGAAACCGAGTTCCGCCAGGCCGTGGGCACTGACGTCGCTACGGTGGTAGCGCTGGGGCTGGAAGCCTATGCTGGCTAGAAATAGGGCCCCCACGGTCGCGCACTGCGTGTCGCTCCCTGCCCGCCGAGGGGGCCGCTGCGCCTGCGGGCCGCCAAAGCCGGACCCGCGACCCCTGCTTGGGAAGACGGAAGAGCGGCATTTGCATTGCGACCTGCACGCAATGAAAAGCGCGGGGGTTGGTGCAGTCAGCTAGCCGTGGGGAGAAAAGCCTAGAATTTGAAAAACAGGCCATAGAGCCGTTTCGCCCTGAGCGTTCCGCCGGACCGCGCGGGGGCACCCCCTCAGGAGACAAGCATGCGCATATTGATTGCCGAAGATGACCAGGTCCTGGCCGATGGCCTGCTGCGTACGCTGCGGGCCTCCGGCGCGGCGGCCGACCACGTGGCCAGCGGCACCGAGGCCGACGCCGCCCTGATGACCAACACCGAGTTCGACCTGCTCATCCTGGACCTGGGCCTGCCGCGCATGCACGGGCTCGAGGTGCTCAAGCGCCTGCGCGCCCGCGGTTCGGCCATGCCGGTGCTCATCCTCACCGCCGCCGACAGCGTGGAAGAACGCGTCAAGGGCCTGGACTACGGCGCCGACGATTACATGGCCAAACCTTTTTCGCTGCAGGAGCTCGAAGCCCGCGTGCGCGCGCTGATACGCCGCGGCATGGGCGGCGCCAGCAGCACCATCAAGCACGGCCCGCTGGTGTACGACCAGGCCGGGCGCGTGGCAACCATCGACGGCCAGATGCTGGAGCTCTCGGCGCGCGAACTGGGTTTGCTCGAAGTATTGCTGCAGCGGGCCGGCCGCCTCGTCAGCAAGGACCAGCTGGTCGAGCGCCTCTGCGAGTGGGGCGAGGAAGTCAGCAACAACGCGATCGAGGTGTACATCCACCGCCTGCGCAAAAAGATCGAAAAAGGCCCGGTGCGGATTGCAACGGTGCGCGGCCTCGGCTACTGCCTCGAGAAGATACCTGGCCAGTGATGGAGTCCCCACGTCCGGCCACTACAGATAGCTCCGTGGGTGGACCCTCCCCCAACCAGCAGGGGCCGCGGAACCGGCTCTGCCTGGCCGCAGGCGCAGCGCCCCCTCGGGTGGCAGCGAACCACACGCAGTGGGGAGGGTGGGGGCCAACACCTTTATGCCCTTGAGACTCTTCCAGCGCGAGCGCCGCAGCCTGTTCGGCGAAATCCTGGACTGGATGCTCACGCCGCTGCTGCTGCTGTGGCCGATCAGCCTGGCGTTGACCTGGCTGGTGGCGCAGAACATTGCCGGCAAGCCGTTTGACCGCGCGCTGGAGTACAACGTCCAGGCCCTGAGCAGGCTGATTGTGGTCAAGAACAAGCAGGTGCAGTTCAACCTGACCGCACCTGCGCGCGAACTCCTGCGCGCCGACGACACCGACCTGGTCTTCTACCAGGTGCTGGGCGCCCGTGGCGAATACCTCAGCGGTGAACGCGACCTGCCCCTGCCACCCGATGAAGAAACCAGCTTTGAAGGCGAGGTGCGGCTGCGCGAAGACATGATGCAGGGCCAGGAGGTGCGCGTCGCCTACACCTGGATCAAGGTCGAGGCGCCGGGCGGCCACCCCATTCTTGTGCAGGTGGCCGAAACCCTGGAAAAACGCAAGACCCTGGCCACCGAAATCGTCAAGGGCGTGATGGTGCCGCAGTTCGTCACGCTGCCGCTGGCCGTGCTGCTGGTCTGGCTGGCACTGGTGCGCGGCATCAAGCCGCTGGACCAGCTGGAAAAACGCATACGCGCGCGCAAGTCCGACGACATGAGCCCGCTGGACGAAAGCATCGTGCCCGAAGAGGTGGCGCCGCTGGTCTCGTCCATCAACGATCTGCTGAGCCGGCTCAAGGTCCTGCTGACCACGCAAAAACGTTTCCTGGCCGACGCCGCCCACCAGCTCAAGACCCCGCTGGCCGGCCTGCGCATGCAGGCCGACCTGGCCCAGCGCGAAACCGACGCCGACGAACTCAAGAAATCCCTCAAACAGATCGGGCGGGCCAGCATACGCGCGACGCACACCGTCAACCAGCTGCTGGCCCTGGCCCGTGCCGAAACCACCGGCCGCAGCCTGGCCAAGCAGCGCCTGGACCTGGTCCAGATCCTGGCCGACGCGATCCAGGACTCGGTGCCGCGCGCGCTGGAAAAACACATCGACCTCGGCTACGACGGCCCACCGCCCGGCGAGCCCGCCAGCGTGCTGGAGGCCAACCCGACCCTGCTCAAGGAGCTGGTGCGCAACCTGCTCGACAACGCCCTGAACTATACGCCCGACGGCGGGCAGGTCACGGTGCGGCTGCTGACCGACCGCTTCAGCGGCGTGATTGTGCTCATGGTCGAAGACTCGGGCCCCGGCATTCCGGCGGCAGAACGCGAGCTGGTGTTCCAGCCCTTTTACCGCGCACTCGGCACCAATGTCGACGGCTCGGGGCTGGGCCTGGCCATCGTGCAGGAAATCGCGCGGCAGCATGGCGCCACCGTCGCAGTGGACGACGCCCTGCCTGGGCACACGCCCACCGGTACCCGAGTCACAGTTCGTTTCACGGGCTTTGCAGACCTGCCACAAGAATAACGCCGCGCGTCACTACACTTGTCTTCCATACCCTTGGAGACCTGCCGCCCCCCCATGAAAACGACGACGTCCCCGACCTCCGCGCCCACCCACCCCGGCGTGAGCAACCGTGAAAGCAGGCGCCACATGCGCACGCGCCTGAAGATCGGCCTGTCGGCCTGCTTCTCCCACGCCGACCCCACGCGTTCGCTGTTCACCGGCAAAACCCTGCAGTACGTCGAGCAGACCGTCGCCCACTGGATCATGTCTTCCGGCGCCATGGTGGTCATGGTGCCCTGTCCGACCGGCAACACGCAACGCGGCGACGTGAACTTTGACGACTACGCCCAGTGGCTCGACGGCCTGGTGCTGCACGGCGGCGCCGATGTCTGGCCCGGCAGCTACGGCGAAGTGCCGCTCGAGGAGCGCTGGTCCGGCGACCGCGTGCGCGACGAATACGACAAGGCGCTGGTCGCCTCCTTTGAAAGGGCCGGCAAGCCCGTCTTCGGCATCTGCCGCGGCATGCAACTGCTCAACGTCGCTTTTGGCGGCACGCTGTACCAGGACATCGCCACCCAGGTGCCCGAGTCCTTTGTGCACCGAGACGCGGTGGTTTACGACCAGAATTTCCACAGCGTGGAGATCGTGCAGGGCACACAGCTTTCCCGCCTGTATCCGGGCGTTGAGCGCGCGCGCGTCAACAGCATTCACCACCAGGGCATCAAGGACCTCTCACCCGAATTCGTGGCCGAGGCTCTCAGCGTGCCTGACGGTATGGTGGAAGCCATTCGCCGCAAAGACCCGGACAAAAGCTACATCGCGGCGCTGCAGTGGCACCCGGAATTTCACCAGCCGGGTTCGGACACGATTGATGATGCGGCTGTGCTGGAAGATTTTCTTTCTGCGGTGAAAGAGGCGAAAAGCCGGGCGCCTGGGGGATAGGCCTGCGGCTTCATGCCAGATGAGGCTCTAGCCCAACACCCACGGGCGCAAGCAGCTATTGAACTTATAGCAGAACAAGGCCTGGAGCGATCAGCTCAGGTTACCCAGTTTTCTACCTGCAGGCCGGGTACGCGCTCGAATTCGCGCATGTTGTTGGTGACCAGAATCCAGCCCTCGGCACGCGCATGCGCAGCCAGCCACAAATCGTTGTTGCCGACCGGCTGCCCGCGCTGCTGCAGCGTTGCCCGAATCTGCCCGTAGTGTTCACCCGCGGCGAGAGGCAAACCGAACACCTCTATCAGGCCGGCCAGCTGCGCCACCGAAGCCATCGCCCGTTCGCGCGCCTGGCTTTTCTCGGCGCCGAAGCGCAACTCGCCCAGGGTGACGACGGACATCGCCAGTTCGCTGGCCGCGTGCTGCTCGAAGCGTTCTCGCACGGCCAACGGCGTGTGTTTGGCGATGTAAATGCAGATGTTGGTGTCAAGCAGGTAACGCGGCCCCATCACAGCGCCTCGCGTTGCTGCGGCGGCGTGTCGTCGCGCCCCTCGCTCATGAAGTCGGGCGGCAGTTGCGCCAAGGCATCAAAGATGGCAGCGGCATTGAGGGGAATCTCCCGCAGCACGATTTCATCGCCGCGCCGAAAAATTTCCACCTGCTCAGACTGGAAGCGGAACTCCTTGGGCAGTCGCACGGCCTGGCTGTTGCCGGACTGGAAAACACGAGCGTGGGTCATGGCAACTCCTTTTGTATATACACAAAGTATATACAAAGTCGGACGCCATTTCAATGTGCCCCGGCTTAGCTCAGCTCGGTCAGCTCAGATGTTTGCCGACAATCCCCGCCAACTCAAACATCGTCACCTGCGGCTTGCCGAACACGGCCAGCAGCTTGGCATCGGCATTGATGGCGCGTTTGTTGGCGGCGTCCTGCAGGTTTTCGGCCTTGATGTAGTCCCAGAGCTTCTTGATGACCTGGGTGCGGGCCACCGGCTCGTTGCCGATCACCGCGGCCAGCGCGTCACTGGGTTTGAGGCCGCTGCCTGGCTTGGCAACGCGTGGCACTTTGGGCTTGGCGGTTTTGGCAGCGGGTGCTTTTTTGGCTGCAACCTTCTTGGCAGCCGCCTTTTTCGCAGCCGGCCCGGCGCTCTTCGCCGCCACGGTTTTGCCAAACGGGGTTTTCACGGTGCCGGTCCGGGGCGGGCCGGCGGTTTTGCGCGGCGGGAATTTCGACGGCGCAAATTCGAAGTTGACCTTGCCGGCTTCGGCGTCCCAGGCCAGCATGGCCTTGAAGGGACGGCGCGTGCGCATGGACACAAACTTGTCGAGCATGTCGGTTTTGCCCACGGTCAGCAGCTTGACCATCTGCTCGCGCTCCACCGGCTGCTGCAGGATCACCTGGCCGGTCTTGAAGTCACAGCTGGGCGTCGGCTGCGCATTCGTCGGCACCGATTTTTCGCAGACATAGTTCTTGCCATGCTCGAACACGCCCGCGCCGCATTTGGGGCAGGCACCCAGTGACTGCTGGGCGCTGAAGTCCACGATCTCGCCTGTTTCGCCGTTCTTGTCGTCGCCGAAGTCAAACTCCAGTTTGTAGTTCTTGGTTTCTTCGTCGAACTTGATGACCATCTCGGCCGTGAAAGGCCAGCCCGCCTTGGAGCGGAAACCGTCCAGCGGTCCGATCTTCCTGTCGCGCAAAAACTGCTCGACCTCGGCCACTTCGAAGGTACGTCCGGCCGGCGTCTTGCCGAAGGAAAAGCCGCAGCCTTCCGCGCCGTTCTTGCCGGTGCAGGTATAGCGCCTGTAGTTTTCCTTGATCACGCCGCCGCAGTTGGGGCAGGGCGCGCTGAGCGTGGCGTAGTCGCCGGGAATCGTGTCCTTGTCGTAACCCTTGGCTTTGGCCACCAGGTTTTTGGTCATGGCGGCAATTTCAGCCATGAAGCTCTCGCGGCTCAGCTTGCCGTGCTCCATTTGCGCAAGCTTGTGCTCCCACTCGCCGGTCAGGTCGGCGCGCGAGAGTTCTTCCACGCCCAGGTCGCGCAGCAAGGTCATGAGCTGGAAGGCCTTGGCC
>CAZIYA010000234.1:0-5879 GCA_964543355.1 uncultured Polaromonas sp. | reverse complement strand
GATGATTGGTGAATGGAACAATGGCACTGGCCGTCGCAAATCAAGCGTCGCCCGCGTGTTCATCAAAAAAGGCACTGGCAAGATCACGGTCAACGACCGCGACATCCAGACCTTCTTCGGTCGTGAAACCTCGATCATGATCTGCAAGCAGCCCCTGTATCTGACCAACCATGCCGAAACTTTCGACATCATGGTCAACGTACATGGCGGCGGCGAATCCGGCCAGGCCGGTGCAGTGCGCCACGGCATCACCCGTGCGCTGATCGACTATGACGCCACCCTCAAGCCGGTGCTGAGCCAGGCCGGTTTTGTCACGCGCGATGCACGTGAAGTCGAACGTAAAAAGGTCGGTTTCCGTTCGGCACGCCGCCGCAAGCAGTTCAGCAAGCGTTAATCTGCTTTCGCTGTCCACGAAAAGCTGCCTGGTTTGCGCCTGGCGGCTTTTTTCATGGCTCCCCGAGTCCCCGGCTTGATTGACGCAAACCCTTACCTTCGCTTTGCGGTTGTGCCTCCGGTGCCGCCTGGTCTGCGTGCACAATGCACCCTCCGAGTTAAAAATGGCAGGACCTGCCCTTGAAATTTCGCCTGTTTCGCCGCCGCCTGACCATCAGTTCACCGCGTATGGCCATCCGTACATCCCTGCCCTGGCCGCTGCGCTGGGCATTGGGTGCCATGATGCTGGGTTTTTCTGCAGCCATCGCGTTGTGGACCTTCGAGCTCGGCGTCAGTATTGCGGGGCTCGACAAGGACGCCAAACTCGAGTTGACCAGGCTGCGTGAAGAGGTGGCCATGCTGCGCGCAGAACGCGACAAATCACAGTCGATTGCCAACATTTCGGGCAGCCTGCTGACCGCTGAAAAGGCTGCCCAGGAAAAAATGATGGCCCAGATCCGGCAGCTCGAGGTCGACAACCGGCTGCTGCGCGACGACCTGGGATTTTTTGAAAAGCTCCTGCCTGCCGGCGGTGCGGAAAGCGCCGCCATTCGCGGCCTGCAGGCTGAAGCCCTGTCGGACATGCAGGTCAAGTGGCAAGTGCTGGTGATTCAGCCGACCAGGGACGCACCGGTGTTCAATGGCAAGCTGGAGCTGACTTTCAACGGCACCCTGGCGGGCAAGCCGTGGGCGATGGGGCTGCCCGGTGGCGCCCAGGCGTTGCAGTTCAGGCAGTACCGACGCATCGAAGGAGTTCTCGACCTGCCCCCCCTGGCCGTGGTAAAAACGGTAACGGCCAAAGTAGTCGAAGGAACGGCTGTCCGCTCCGTCCAGACCGTCAAGCTCTGACCCTCCCAGCCCAACTCACAGGATGTTTATGTTCGGCAAAAAGACGCAACCCCCGATCAAGAGCCTGATTGCCCAAGGCAGCTGTATTGAAGGCAACCTGAAGTTCACCGATGGTTTGCGCATCGATGGCGAAGTGATCGGTGACATACGTGCCAATGAAGGCAGCCCCAGCATTCTCGTGATCAGCGAGTCGGCATGCGTCACCGGACACATCTATGCAGACCACGTCATCATCAATGGCCGGGTCATGGGGCCGGTCCACGCTGCCGAGCTTCTCGAATTGCAGCCCAAGGCCAAAATCCAGGGCGATGTGGCCTACAAGGCGCTTGAAATGCACCAGGGCGCCGTCATCTTTGGACAATTACGTCCGACCAACCATGAGGTCAGCGACAAGCCCCTCCTGAAGCTGGCTGCCAACAACGTCGAGAAATCCCGGGAAGAAGCCCCGGTTAGCGGCTACGGCCGACTCTAAGCCTGCACGCGCCCTATGGTTGATTGAATTGCTGTACTATTAATCGACAAGTCGTGAAACACGGAGTTCCCCATGAGCGCAGTAGCTGAAAACATCCAGACCGAAATGCCCGCCCCCTTTGTCTTTACCGACAGTGCCGCGGCCAAAGTTGCAGACCTGATTGCCGAAGAAGGCAACCCGGACCTGAAGTTGCGCGTGTTTGTCCAGGGCGGCGGGTGCTCCGGCTTCCAGTACGGCTTCACTTTCGACGAGATCACCAATGAAGACGACACCACCATGACCAAAAATGGCGTGTCCCTGCTGATCGACGCGATGAGCTACCAGTACCTTGTCGGCGCGGAAATCGATTACAAGGACGACCTCGAAGGTGCCCAGTTCGTGATCAAGAACCCCAACGCCACCAGTACCTGCGGCTGCGGCTCCAGCTTCTCGGCCTGAGTTTCTTCCAGCCTTACAAAAAAAGGACCTTCGGGTCCTTTTTTTGTGGCCGTTTTCAGCTCAACTTCAAGCCGATCCAGCCCGGCAAGCCCGGTAGAGGGCGCCCAGCACGCGTGGGCCGCTGGCCCCCGTGACTGCCACCAGGTTGCCCGGCAGTTGCCGGTGCCAGGCGCGAGCCAGCCAGGCAAAGGCGGCGGCTTCCACCTGCAGCGGTGGCAGGCCGCGCATGGCCGTGGACTGGACGGTGACCCCGGGCAGGGCCAGTGCCAGTTGCCGCATCAGTTCATCGTTGAAGGTGCCGCCGCCGCACACCAGCAGCTCAGTGGTGCGGGGCGCATGGCGAAGCAGGTCGCGCGCACAGGCTTGTGCCGTCAAGGTGGTGAGGGTGGCCTGAACGTCCTGCGCCGCACTGCTTTCAAAGCCCTGAAGCTGCTCAGCGAGCCATGCCGCATTGAACAGGTCGCGTCCGGTGCTCTTGGGAGGCGCCTTGTCAAAGTAGGGCGCCGCCAGCAGGCGCTCCAACAAGTCCGGAACCACAGCACCGGATGCGGCCCAGGCGCCCCGCGCGTCGTAAGGCTGGCCGGTGTGCTGCAGGCACCAGAAGTCCATCAGGGCGTTGCCGGGGCCGCAGTCGAAACCTTTGACCGTGCCGCCGTGCGCCGGCAGCAGGGTCAGGTTGCTGATGCCGCCGATGTTGAGAGCCGCGACGTCCCGTTCGGGCTGCGCAAACACGGCGTGGTGAAACGCAGGCACCAGCGGTGCGCCCTGGCCGCCCGCAGCCAGGTCGGCTGTGCGGAAGTCAGCGACCACATCGAGTCCGGTGAGCTCTGCCAGCAAGGCCGGGTTATTCAGTTGCAGCGTATAGCCTGCATTCGATCCCCCGCTGAGTGGGTCATCCCCGAATTCCTGCGGCCGGTGCCGCACGGTCTGTCCGTGGGCGCCTATGGCCTGCACATCGTCAGGAATGATGCCGTGTTGGTTTGCCTGCTCCAGCAGGGATTGGGCGACATGTGCATACACCCCGACCAGCTGGTTGGCGGCCAGTGCAGCGCGGTGCAGTTCGTTGTGCCCGGCGGTGTTGAGGGCCAGCAACTCGGCCTGAAAAGTGGAGGAAAACGGAGCGGAGGCAGAAACCAGGACACGCGGCATGGACGCCGAAAAATCCACCAGAACGCCGTCTGCGCCGTCGAGCGAGGTGCCCGACATCAATCCCATGTAGTAATCAGCCATGAGGCATTTTGCCGTAAGGGGTGGCTAGAAGAGCGATTTATGGATGAGCGACCGTGGGCTCTTCAAGACCAGCCAGGGCCGCGGGTCCGGCTTTGCCGGCCCGCAGGCGCAGCGGCCCCCTCGGGGGGCAGGGAACTACACGAAGTGAGCGACCGTGGGGGCCAGTTATTCAGCCCGAATCTGCGTCATGTCCGCGGCGGCTTGCAGCTGTTGCCGGACATTGCCAGCAAGTTGGCGGAACAGGGGTTGGGCTGCAGCTGACAGGGGAATGGTTTCGCTCTGCTTGGCGATGTTCATGGGGTCCTGGTGCATGCCGTTGACGCGGAATTCGAAGTGGAGGTGGGGGCCGGTGGCCCAGCCGGTCGAACCAACTGCACCGATATGTTGTCCCTGGCTCACGCTCTGGCCCCTTTGCACACCGATGCGGCTCAGGTGGGCATAAACCGTGGTGTGGTTGTTGCGGTGTTTGACGAACACAACATTGCCGAAACCGTTTTGCACGCCGGCAAACTCGACGATGCCGTCGCCGACGCTGCGTACGGACGTCCCTGTGGGCGCTGCATAGTCAACGCCCAGGTGGGCGCGCCAGGTTTGCAAAATCGGATGGAATCGCATCTTGAACCCGCTGCTGACCCGCGAGAACTCCATCGGGGACGCGAGGTAAGCGCGGCGCAGGCTCTGGCCATCCAGCGTGTAATAACCGCCCCTGCCGGAGGCGGTAGCAGCGCCCTGGCCGGCTGCCGGCTCACGGAACCACATGGCCTGCAGCTTTTTCCCGCCGTTGACGAATTCCGTGCTGAGCACGCGGCCGGTACGCATCGCTTCGCCGTCGGCTTCCAGTGTTTCGTAAACCACGCTGAAACGGTCGCCTTTGCGCAGTGCGCGGTGAAAGTCGATGTCGCCCGAGAAAATTTCCGCAATTTGCACGGCGACTGCGTCGGGAATGCCAGCGTCATCGGTGGCGGCAAACAGCGAGGTGCGAATGGTGCCGCCGGCCAGCTGGGTGGAGCTGGTGTAGGCCGCTGTTTCCACACGTGACGAGAAACTGTTGTCCGCCGCACGTTCGACCACCAGGCGGGTGAACTTTTCCTCGTCATCGGTGGCCCAGCGGACCGTCAGCTTGAGCAACTGGTTGCGGTCGGTGGCTTCCACCGTCACGCTTTTACCGGGACGCCCCATCAGGGTCAGGCGGCCATTGGCATCGCTGCGCAGAAAGGCGGCCGCAGCAGCATCGTCGATGTTCAGGCGACGCAGCAGGATATCGGCAGTGTCTGTGCTACGTGTGGTTTCGTTGCGAAACAGCTTGAACTGGAAACTGCCGAGGGCTTCGGTCTGCTCTTCCGTGGGCAGGCTCTGGACGGTTTCCAGAATCTGGCGAACCGGCAGGTCGGCGGCATCGGGTGCCAGGGGCGCGACGCCGAACGCGGTGACCCCGGTTCCCAGCAGCAGGGCAGCCAGTGTGCCCGTGATTCTTTTAGGATGGCGACGAAGAAGGTTTGTGGCAGCTTGCAGGCAGTACGTCAGATCGTTCTTGTTCAACACAGGGGTTCCCCAACCTTGCTAGGCCTCAGGCGGCAGAAGCAGCCTGATAGCGAATGATGATGGTGTTGTGCAATCCCCCGACAAGATGGGTGATGGCAACAACTTAGAATTGGTTTGCAATTTGCAGGCCAGCTAAAGCAGGGGCCGGGCAATGGCAGAACAGCGAGTATATATGTCAGACAACTGCCCGCCATGCGAAAAACCCTTATGAATCAAGAGCTTGTTACAAAATTCCCCATCACGGACAGCACCAGGGCAGCCCTGGCTGTGACCTTGCGAGGTTGTGAGGAATTGCTACCGCAACCCGAATGGCTTACAAAACTGGCGCGTTCCGAAGCCACCGGCATCCCGCTGCGCATCAAACTGGGCATGGACCCGACCGCGCCTGACATTCATGTCGGACATACCGTTGTCCTGAACAAAATGCGTCAGCTCCAGGATCTGGGCCACACAGTCATCTTTCTGATCGGCGATTTCACGACGCTGATCGGTGATCCGTCGGGACGGAACAACACGCGTCCCCCGCTCACAGCCGAGCAGATCAAGGCCAATGCCGAGACTTACTACCGCCAGGCCTCCCTGGTGCTGGACCCGGCCCGAACCGAGATTCGCTACAACAGCGAGTGGAGCGACCCGCTGGGTGCGCGCGGCATGATCGAGCTGGCCGCCAGATACACCGTGGCGCGCATGATGGAGCGCAATGATTTTCACGACCGCTTCAAGGCCGGCACACCGATCAGCGTGCACGAGTTCCTTTACCCGCTGATGCAGGGATATGACTCGGTGGCACTCAAATCCGATCTCGAGCTCGGCGGCACGGACCAGAAATTCAACCTGCTGATGGGCCGCCACCTGCAGGCCGAATACGGCCAGGAGCCGCAGTGCATCCTGACCATGCCGCTGCTCGAAGGGCTGG
>CAZIYA010000233.1:0-5914 GCA_964543355.1 uncultured Polaromonas sp. | reverse complement strand
CCTAATTTCTCCTGCTTTTAAAACAAGCAGGGTAGTGCCTACGTGGGTCAGTTTTCGACGGAACTCAACACATCGGACTGCGCGCCTTGCTGGGTGGATGCCCGATGACACGCTTGAATGCCCGGCTGAAGGAGGCCTCGGAGTCGAAACCTAGCCGGTCGGCGGCCGTGGTGACACGCATGCCGTCCTGCGCGATCCAGCTGCGGGCCTGGAACATGCGGATGCGGGCCACGTACCTGGCCGGGCTCTCGCCCACTGATTCCTTGAATGCCTGGGCAAAACGTGATCGCGATGCTCCCATGATGTTCGCCAGCTCCGGCACGCTCCAATCCTGTTCCGGCGACGCGTGAATGGCGGCAAGCACCTTGCCTACGCCGGGCGAGCGCAGTGCTGCAATCCAGCCTGTCGAGTTGCTGCAAGCGCATTCCACCCAGGCGCGGATGATGCTGGCGGCGAGCACATCGGCTATGCGAGCCAGGATGCCGCAGGCACCGATGCGGTTGAGCGAGGCTTCACGCTCCATCGCGTCGAGCAGCATGGGCACGCCCGGGTCGCGCTGCGCCAGTTCGCCGGCGCGGATCACCTCCGGCATCATTGCCAGCAAGGGGTGTAGAGGGTCGAGGTTGAACTTCATGCTGCCGCAGAACATGACGTGGGAGGGGGCTTGCGCCACGGGAGCTCCGTCCCGCAGCAGATAGATGTCGTCCGCGACCCGCTCGCGATCAAAGGTCGCGAGGGCGACTGGCGGTACCTCGGGTGAACTGGCCACGGCGTGGGCCGTGCCGCGCGGCAGCAGCACTGCGTCACCGGCCTTCAGTTCCATCCACCCAGACTGCGGTGTGTGCATCCAGCAGTCTCCGCTGGCGACGAAATGAAAACGTGCGGCAGGTTGCGCAGCAAAGGAAATCGCCCACGGCGCATGCATAAGACAGCGGCCGTACTCGACGCCGTCCAGGCGCAGGCCAAGCAAGACTTTGGTGAGGGGATCGGGCCCTGCGGCAGGGAGGCCTCCGTCTTCGTGTGGAGGCTGAACGACGGGCGTGAAAGTTCTGGAGGAATCGTCAAGCATTTCGGCTCTTTCGCCATGGAAAGGTGTCGATGCTAGGCCTAAGCTGGCAACCCTGTCCTCAACAAGGCTTCACATTTCATGTCATCAACTTCCTCTTCTGCTTGCCTCGATCCCCTGACCGCCGGCGCAATCCCTGCCAACGACCCGCCCGGCGAGGCCGCCGCTCTCTGGGCGGCGGTCGCTTCACTTTCCCTCGGCGTGTTTGGCCTGGTCACGGCGGAATTCTTGCCGGCCAGCCTGCTGACCGCCATGGCGGCTGATCTCCATGTCACTGCGGGCGCTGCGGGCCAGGCCGTCACGGCCACAGCGCTGGTCGGTGCAGTGGCCGCGCCGACCATCCCCTTGCTGACGGCGCGTTTCGACCGCAAGCTGGTGCTGCTGACACTCACTGCCCTTCTGCTGGTGTCCAATCTGCTGGCTGCTACAGCCGCCTCGCTCGCGGTGCTGCTGTTCGCGCGCGTGGTGCTCGGTATCGCGCTTGGCGGATTCTGGTCGATGGCGGCGGCACTGGCCATGCGCTTAGTGCCCGAGCGGCTTTTCCCGCGCGCAATGTCGCTCGTGTTGACTGGGGTATCCATTGCCACCGTCTGCGCGGCTCCAGTCGGCGCATGGATGGGCAGTCTTTGGGGATGGCGTAGCGCTTTTGTCGCGGCAGGCGTCGTCGGTTTGCTGGCGTTCGTTGTGCAACTGCTAGCGTTGCCAGCCCTGCCGCCACGCGACCAAGCCAGTTTGAAGGGTCTGCGGGATTTGCTCACGCGGGGACCGATACGCATTGCGCTGCTGGCAGTGCTGCTCGTGATATCCGGCCACTTCGCGGGCTTCACCTACATACGCCCCGTGCTTGAAGACGTGACGAAGCTGTCAGTGGCGGCGGTTTCCGCCGTGCTGCTGGGCTACGGCATCGGCGGCTTCTTCGGGAACTTCGCGGGTGGCTGGCTGGCGGGGCGCAGTGAGCGATACGCGATCGTCGCCGGCAGCGGGATGATAGCTCTGCTTGCGGCTGCGTTGCTCATCGGCGGCAACTCTATCGTGGTCACCGCCGTGGCCGTGACGCTGTGGGGCTTCGCATTCGGCGCATTTCCGGTCGGCTTCCAGACCTGGATCGTGCGTGCCGCGCCCGACCAGGCAGAGGCCGCAGGCGGCTTGCTGGTGGCTGCGTTCCAAATCGCCATCGCCGCGGGCGCCATCGCGGGCGGCCTCATCGTTGACTGGACTGGAGCGCTAGGCGCCCCCGCATTTGCAATGGTGGCTGTGGCCCTGGGCGGCCTGCTGGCATGGCAGCGCGGCCCCTCCCACCGTGACTGAGGCACGAAGGCAATCATGACAAATCCGCAACCAGACCTGAACACAAATCGGCGCATCACATTGGCAGCGCACCCGCGCGGCCTGCCCGTTGCGTCTGACTTCAATCTCGTGACCGAGCCCGTGCCGCGCCCGGGCGAAGGCCAGGTACTCATGCGAACGCGTTTCCTTTCGCTTGACCCGTACATGCGCAACCTGATGGACAGAATCGGGCCCGGATACGCATTACCCGTTCCGCTTGGCGGCACAATGCCGGGCGGCACAGTCAGCCGCATCATTGAGTCCAAGCATCCAGCATATCGCGCTGGTGATCTCGTGCTCGCCAACACCGGTTGGCAGGACTACGCCGTGAGCGATGGGAGCGACCTGCAGGCCATTGGTGACATGGTCCGTCCATCTCTGGCGCTGGGCGCGCTCGGAATGCCGGGCTTTACAGCGCACGTCGGACTGCTGGACATCGGCCAGCCAAAGGCCGGTGAAACTGTTGTTGTCGCGGCGGCGACCGGCGCAGTGGGCGCAATGGTCGGCCAGATCGCGAGACTCAAGGGCGCTCGTGTAGTAGGCATCGCCGGCGGTGCTGCCAAGTGCCGGCAGGCAGTCGACGAGCTGGGCTTTGATGCCTGCGTCGACCGGCATGGATCACTCTTTGGGGAGCGACTTGCTGCCGCATGTCCGGCGGGCATTGACGTCTATTTTGAGAACGTCGGCGGCGACGTATTGTTGGGAGTTCTCCCTCTGCTCAACCTTGGTGCCCGTATGCCCGTGTGCGGCTTTGTCGCACATTACAACGATCCGGCAGGCTCTCCCGGCCCCAATCTACTGCCGCAGTTCCTGGCCGCCATCTTGCAGAAGCGGGTGCGAGTGCAGGGATTCATCATTCTCGACCACTATGGCGCGCGCTTTGACGTGTTCCGCAGTGAAATGGGCGAATGGGTCAACAGTGGACAGGTCAAGGCGTTGGAGAACGTTGTAGATGGCCTTCTGAAAGCGCCCGCCGCTCTGTCGGACCTGCTGCAGGGCCGGCACTCCGGCAAGGTCGTCGTACGCCTGGAGGCGTAGCTGCAGAGGCGACAGATTTACGCTGCCTCGCGCAGCGCGGTCCTGTCGATGTGTTCGACGTACTTTGTTCGGTTGTCGAGAGTTTTTGCGCCGCGCTGAAATCCTCGACGGACTTTGCCGGGTTAAAAGTTGCAGGGGAAATAGCCGAAAGGTGTTCACTTTGGAGGAATTCCCCGACGGACTTTATTCATGGCAATCATCATGTTGAACGGCCTCCAGCCTTGTACGCGAGGAAGCCCGTCGGGGCCTTCGTCGAACAAAGTCAGGACAAGACAATCCGCGCAATTTCTCTCGGGTTCTCTACCGCTGAAAAGTGACCGGTATTCGCCAGTGTGAACATGCGGGGATGCTTCAGCGCAGCCTCTGTGCGGCTGCGCTCCGTAATGCGTGACCAGTCCTTGTCGCCATAGATGAGCGTGACAGGCGCCTTCACTGCGGAGTAGCGCTCGCGCGCCTTGCTCCAGGAGCGCCATTCAGCCAAAACCCGTCGCTCGGCGTGGTGGAAGTGAGGCCGTGATCCCGTTTTATGGAACACGGTGAGCAGATCACCCGGCAATTTCCGTGGGTCCGCGTAGCCGCCCTTCATGACGTTTCCAATGATCCAGCGGGTGGCGATGGCCGCAGCGATCGCTCCGAAGACGGGGACTTGCAGGCCGCCGATGATCAGATTGGCAAACAAGTTGCCGCGGCGAAGGCCGTCGGCGTACCGCGTCTCGTAGTCATAGGGATTGAGGGCGTAGACGGCACGTATTCGCTCAGGCACATCGGCAGCCGAAGTCAAGGCAATGACGGCACCGATGGACTCGCCGACGAGGGTCACATCACGCAGATCCAGTGCATTCAGAAAGGCAATGAAACCCTTTCGGATATAAGCCTCATCGTAGGATGCCGACGTGTCAACGGGCGATTCACCGTGGCCCGGAAGATCCACGGCATACACGGTGAACTTCTCTGCGAGCAGGGGCGCCAATGCTCGGAAATATTCCAGCTGGGTGCGAATGGTATGAAGGAGGACCAGCGGCGGGCCATTTCCCGACTTCTGGTAACGCATGCTGAGCTTGTCTGAAATCTTCAGAAGCGTAGGTTCACCGGCGCGCTTGTTGCTGTGTTCTCTTGATTCCATCATTCCGACTTTCTGTGATGTGGACGGCCGCTTGGCCATGTGTAATTGCTGAATGGTCAGAACCGGTAACCGACTACCAAACCGGATACGTCCGGATCGGCCTTGGCCTCAATGGTCCGCACCTACTGCGCCGCGCGGTAGCGTGCCGCCGGCCGGTCAGTGGGCAGGTGGGCGGCCATGGCCTGGCGCGCGGCCTCGTAGGCGTCCCACTCCTCCACCTGGTGCAGAGAAGGAATAGTCACCGCCTCGCCGCGGTCGAACCCGACCAGTGCTGCGTCCACCAGGTCCTCGGCCCGCATCACGATGCCGCTGGGCAGGTGTTCCACCGGTAGCCCGCCGGTGGCCCAGAAGTCGGTTGCGGTGGCGCCGGGCAGCACTGCCTGTACCTGCACGCCCTGCGGCGCCAGCTCATGCCGCAACGACTGGCTGAAGGCCAGCACGAAAGCCTTGCTCCCGCCATACACGCCGTTGAGGATCTCGGGGGTGATGGCCGCGATGGACGCGATGTTGATCACCGCGCCGCGGCCCCGGGCCACGAAGCCAGGGGCGGCGGCATAGGTCAGCCGCGTGGGCGCCACCACGTTCAGGGCGATCATCGCGGCCATGCGCTCGACATCGCTCTGCAGCAGCGGCGTGTGGGTGCCGATGCCGGCGTTGTTGACCAGCAGCGTGATGCTCGCGTCCTCGCGCAGCTTGGCTTCCACCTCGGCCAACGAGGTGGCATCGCCCAGGTCGGCAGCCGCCACCTCCACCGCGCGGCCGGTGCGGGTGCTGATGTCGTCGGCCAGGATGTTCAGCCGGTTGTGGTTGCGGGCGACCAGGATCAGGTCGTAGCCGCGGCGGGCCAGCCGGTCGGCATACAAAGCGCCGATGCCCGACGAGGCGCCAGTGACGAGGGCGGTGCCCAGGGACGGGGAGGAAGCAGTGGTGGTCATGGTGGTGGCTTCTTGAGGGTTGCGATAGAGTTGATGGAGCGAATATTGCGCCGGTTTGTGAATATCTCAAATGACGTATATAGTCATGATTTAGGCCATCGAGGATTTTTCATGCATGGCGTCGGCTACATTCTGTCGGACGGCTTCCAGGTCATGGCCATCAGCACCCAGGCGGTGTTCGAGTTCGCCAACCTGGTGGCGGGCGAGACCTTCTATGCGCTCGAGAACTACGCGGCGGGCGGCGGCGAAGTGCGCTCGTCGCTGGGCATGACGCTACTGACGCGGCCCTTGACCGCCCGCAGCAGCGCCGACACCTGGATGGTGGTCGGCGAGATCGACCCGCTGCTCCGGCCTGCACCGCCAGAACTGCTGCGCCTGCTGCGCCTGGCCGCCCCGCGGGCGCGCCGCGTGGCCGGGCTGTGCACC
>CAZIYA010000232.1:0-5921 GCA_964543355.1 uncultured Polaromonas sp. | reverse complement strand
GGCCGGGCAGGGCGACGATGCCGCGTCCGGTGCTAACGCCATGCCAGGCGGTTCGGTGATTGCCGTGGGTGATGACGACCAGAGCATTTACGCTTTTCGCGGCGCGCGTGTCGGCAACATGGCCGACTTTGTGCGCGAGTTCCATGTCCAGCACCAGATCAAGCTGGAGCGTAACTACCGCAGCTTCGGCAACATTCTGGATTCGGCCAACGAACTGATCAGCCACAACAGCAAACGCCTTGGCAAGAACCTGCGCACTGAGGCCGGCCCGGGCGAGCCGGTGCGGGTGTTCGAGGCCGCGTCCGATTTCGCCGAAGCCCAGTGGTTTGTCGACGAGGTGCGCGAGCTGGTGCGCAGCGGAACCGAGCGCAAGGAGATTGCATTGCTCTACCGCAGCAATGCGCAAAGCCGGGTCATGGAGACCGCGCTTTTCAACAACGGCATCCCTTACCGCGTCTACGGCGGTTTGCGCTTTTTCGAGCGCGCCGAAATCAAGCATGCGCTGGCCTATCTGCGCCTGTTGGACAACCCGCATGACGACACCAGTTTCATGCGCATCGTCAACTTCCCACCGCGCGGCATCGGCCTGCGCAGCATCGAGCAGCTGCAGGATGTGGCGCGCGTTTCCGGCTGTTCGCTGCACGATGCGGTCAGCGCCGTGCCCGGCAAGGCTGGCGCCAACCTCGGTGCCTTTGTGGCCAAGCTGGACGTGCTGCGTGAGCAGACGCCGGGCCTGAGCCTGCGCGAAATCATCGAATTGGTGTTGCAGCATAGCGGACTCGAGGAACATTACAAGCTTGAAAAAGAAGGCCAGGACCGGCTGGAGAATCTGGGTGAACTGGTGAACGCTGCCGAGTCCTTTGTCAGCATGGAAGGTTTCGGCCGCGATGCGGTGGCTTTGCCGGTTGATGAACTTGGGGTTGCCTTGTCGCAATCGCCAGCCAGCCAGGGGCTGGACCCGTCGGCACCGCTGGGCGATGAGCCGCTGCCGGAACTGCTTGCACCCGACCAGGAAACCGGCGAGACCCTGTCGCCCCTGGCCGCGTTTCTGACGCATGCCGCGCTCGAGTCGGGCGACAACCAGGCGCAGGCCGGGCAGGACGCGGTGCAACTGATGACCGTGCATTCGTCGAAGGGGCTGGAGTTCGACTGTGTTTTCATCTCCGGCCTGGAAGACGGCATCTTCCCGCACGAAAACTCCCTCAGCGATGCGGGCGGCATCGAAGAAGAACGCCGCCTGATGTATGTGGCGATTACGCGGGCGCGCAAGCGCCTGTACCTCAGTCATTCGCAGACGCGCATGCTGCACGGCCAGACCCGCTACAACCTGAAGAGTCGCTTCTTCGACGAGCTCCCAGAGACAGCACTCAAATGGATCACGCCGAAAAACCAGGGTTTCGCGCAGGCCTATGGCGGCCAGGGGGGCGCCTGGGGTGCTACAAATTCAGGAGCTGGTGGCGCCCGTGGCGATTGGGCCAAGGCCGCTTTTGCTTCAAGGAATCTGGGCGGCGACCGGTTTCCCAACCCGGCGGTGCCGGTGCAGCGCGATGCGCCGGCGCATGGGCTGAAGACCGGCATGAACGTGTTTCATGCCAAGTTCGGCGAAGGCCGGGTGATGATGCTCGAGGGCAGCGGCGACGATGCCCGGGCACAAATCAATTTCACGCGGCACGGCGTGAAATGGCTGGCCCTGAGCGTGGCCAAGCTCACGGTGGTTTAGGTTTCTCACAGTTAAGATGGCGCTGACTGACCAACCGCCTGCGAGACAACAATGAACGAGACAGAGACAAACCCTGAAGCAGACGATGCCACTGTCGAGGTCAGCCACCAGGAATTCAAGACCGGACTGCCCATGGGCCGTTTCCGCCTGATCGTGAACCCCGAGCGCGCGCAGAAATACGTCAAGCACCGATTGCTCGTGATTGGCATCTCACTGCCGCTTCTGGGCATAGGCGCGGCGCTGGCCCTGTCCGGCCATGTGTGGTGGGGGCTGCCGCTGGTGCTCGTTGGCGCCTTGCTGCCCCGCGTCATCAAGGCGCATGCCGCCAGGATCCTGCTGCACCTGGCGCTGCATGATGCCAGGACCTACCGGGAAGCGATCGAGTACGAAATCCTGGAAGTGCGTCGCGCTACCTGAGCAGCCTTCCGTCTCGCCCGATCACGGTGACTTCGACAAATTTCGAGCCGACGCGGTTTTCCGGCGAGAAACTCACCTTGAAACCTCCCACGTCGTAGCTGTTCATTTTTTCGAGCTGGCTGATGATCTTGGCGCGGGTCGGATCGGCGCCGCTGCGGCGTATGGCTTCCACAAGAATCTTGGCCGCGATGAAGGACTCCATGCTGGCATAGGAAACCACCTTGTCCGGCTGGTACTTGGCCATCAGCATCTGGAACTCGCGTGCCACCGGCGCCAGGGTGGAATAAGGGTAGGGCATGACCTGTGAAATGCCGATACCGCGGGCGTTGTCCTCGCCGGCGTTTTTCAGCAGCTCCTTGAAGTTCACCACCGAGATGCTGAACAACCGTGCCTTGTTGCCCTGGGCCCGCATTTTCTTGATGAACGCCGCTGAAGCCCGGTTGACCGAGACCATGATGATGGCGTCCGGGTTGGCCGGGGCAATGGCGGCGACCGCTGCATCGACCTCTTCAGGTTTGGTGCGGTCATAAGCGCCCGTGGCCACGGCCTTCATGCCGAGCTTTTGCAGCGCGCTTTCGGCGCCCACCAGACCACTTTTGCCAAAGGCATCGTCCTGGTACATCACGGCGAAGCGGCGCAGGCCGATGGTGTGCAGATGTTCCACCATGCGCGCGGTCTCGTCGGTGTAGCTGGCCCGGATGTGGAAGATGTGCGGGTTCATCGGGTCGCGCAAATCCTTGGCCCCGGTATAAGGCGCCAGCAGGGCAATGCCTGCGTCTTCCAGCACCTTGTTTTTGTTCAGTGCCAGCACGTTGCCGGTGCCGACAAAACCGAACAGCGCCAGCGGCTTGTCTTCGGCCAGCAACTGGCGCGTCAGGGCCAGGGTCTGGTCCGGTTTGTAGCTGTCGTCCTTGAGGGCGACGCGGATCTTGCGGCCGTAGATGCCGCCGTTGTCATTGATATAGGCGAAATACGCAGCGCCGCCCGCCACGTATTCGTTGCCGGTTCCGGCAATCAC
The DNA here is from genome assembly GCA_964543355.1 of uncultured Polaromonas sp. Classification (GTDB taxonomy): domain Bacteria; phylum Pseudomonadota; class Gammaproteobacteria; order Burkholderiales; family Burkholderiaceae_C; genus Polaromonas. The sequence continues at coordinate 2,766 of CAZIYA010000232.1, read as the reverse complement.
GCCGGTCAGCGGCGCCACCTGCCCGATCACGAGATCCTCGCGTCCCGGCGCCGCATGCCCGGGAAGGACAAACGACAGCAGGGCGGCAAAGCCCAAGGCCCAGGTTATGGGCAGAATTTTCTTGTTTTGCATCAGGTTCTCCTCTTTGATTGATATTGCTTGCATGTTCTGCATTGCAGAACTTTTTTCTTCATCCTGTGATCAGGATTTTGAAACACTCAGACACATTTATACCTATGGATTTCCCGTGTTGTGGGGATAAACAGACTGTCTGGTGCCACAATTGTGGAGATTTTTATTCCGCAATGCAGAACTAACAATGTCCCGATCTCCTGTTTCCACCTCATCGGCTCCCAAAACAACCGGCCCTGCGCATGCCAAGGAGGACCGACACTTTGTGACCGCACTGGCGCGCGGGCTGGACGTGCTGAGCGCTTTTCGCTCACGCGACCGGACGCTGGGTAACCAGGAACTGGCACGCCGTTGCGGCTTGCCCAAGTCGACGATTTCGCGCCTGACCTACACGCTGACCAAACATGGTTACCTGGAGCACGCTCAAGATAACAATGGCCATGCCGGCTACCGGCTGGGCAGTGCGGTGCTGGCACTGGGCAGTGCCATGCTGGCGCGCATGGACATGCGCCAGCTGGCGCGGCCGATGATGCAGGAGCTGGCCGACAGTTCGCAGGCCATGGTGTCTCTGGGCATTCGCGACCGCCTGAGCATGATTTATGTCGAAAACTGCCGCAGCGAATCCGCACTCACGCTCAGCCTGGATGTCGGTTCACGCATACCGCTGGCCAGTACCGCGATGGGCCGCGCCTACCTGTCAGGCTGCAGCGACAGCGAGCGCAGCGACCTCATGGCGCGCATTCGAAGCCAGGACGAAGCGGCCTGGCCGCAAACCCGGGAAGCACTGGAGCTGGCGCTGGCGCACTACCGCGAGCACGGCTGCTGTGCCTCGTTTGGCGACTGGCAGAAGGACGTCAATGCGATTGCCGCGGCCTTCCGCCCGGCCGGTGGGCGTTCGATGATGGTGGTCAACTGCGGGGGTCCGGGTTTTAACCTGTCACCGCAGTTCTTGATGACCGAGGTGCGGCCGCAACTGGTGGCCCTGGTCAGGAGGCTGCAGAATGCCTCCGGCGAGACGTTTTAAAGCCAGGGGGGGGCATGCCTCGGTCCCTCCCGGGCGCCCGACGGGTGTCTTTTTGATGGTTGAAATCGTGACATGATGCCGCATCCAGTCGGCGCTGCCTGGCGTTTATACAGCAGGCACCAACGCCTTTTTCCGGAGACTTTGCGATGAACATCAAGCTGTTGTTTCTTGCCCTGGCGGCCTGCACCGCCGTGGTCCACGCCGCCGACACCCCGGCAGCAACCCCAGCGCGCCGCGCACGTCAGTGAGCGACCGCTTGGGCAACGCCCGCACGGCGATTGAAGCCCGGGACTGGAACCGGGCGATGTCCGAACTGACGGCCGCCGCGCGCGAAGAGCCGCGCAACGCCGACGTCCACAACCTGCTGGGTTACAGCTACCGCAAGCGCGCCACGCCCGACATCACCAAGGCGTTCGAGCACTACTACACGGCGCTCAAACTCGACCCCCGGCACAAAGGTGCGCATGAGTACATCGGGCAAGCCTATTTGATGGAGAAGCGCCCGCTGGAGGCCGAGAAACATCTGGCCGAACTGGAAAAAATCTGCGGCAACAAAACCTGCGAAGAGTACGCAGACCTCAGCAAGGCGATCACGGAATACAAGGCGAAGAACTGAGCGCCCAGAGGGGACGGGCCGGATGCGGCGCCTGAAGGCCGCTTGCAGGGCTGGCTTCCTCAAGGCGCGGCCTGGCTCAATAGGGCATTCTCAATACGTCATCCTGCCACTGCCGTCCTTGATGCCTTTTCGGCCGGCAACCTGCCAGGCCGTACGCTGGTCCACCAGTCCGGCGAGGAATTCGAGCTCCTCGTCGGTGTGGTTCAGGGCCTGGGCCGGGGACAGGTAAAGGCCGTCTTTGGGCTCGGCATCGGCCCAGAAAGACTGATGGTATTGCGCCTGGGACAGCTGTTTTTGTCCGCTCGCGCCCAGGTCCACGGTGCCGTAACAGTTGCAGAAATAGTTGCGGTTGCCCCGGTCGGCAAAAATCTCGGCATACACGCCGGTGCCGCGTATGCCGGCGGTCAGGGTCGGCATGACAATGGAGCGGTTCACCCCCTTGCCCCAGACGCTGGCCACGGCGCCTGTCAGCAGGCGCAGCAGGCTGACCGCATTGAGTGTGGCGCCGCGTTCCACCGACAGGCGCGAGTTCTGGCGTACCTGGAAGGCCGAATTGCCGATCACGAACACCAGGCTGGCGCCCGGCCCGGTATGGATCTCATCCCCGGTCTGGATCGTTTGCTGCGGGCTCAGACGGTTGCCGTTGATGGTTGCATCGCCGTTCAGCTGCACGATATTGCTGCGCTGCTGCGCGACGGCGGCCGGCAGTCCACCCATGGCCACCCAGGCCGCGGCGGCTTTCAGCGCGTCACGCCTCTGGAACCACAAAATTTCTTTTTCTTGCCGGCCTTGCAGCAGGTGCTGTGTCATGGCGTGTCTCCTGGGGTGGGGTTGTCGTTGTTGTCAGTGTTGGCTGGGCTGGTGTCCGCAGAGGCGTCGAAACTGTCCTGAAAAGTGAAATAGATCGAGGTCGAAAACATTGCCGCCATCAGCAGGGCGGTCGGCATGACCAGCGCGGCCGCTGCCTCGGGGCTGGCCAGCAGGCCGGCCACCA
>CAZIYA010000231.1:0-6004 GCA_964543355.1 uncultured Polaromonas sp. | reverse complement strand
TGCTGCTGGACACCGACACCGTGGAACGCAATGCCGACAGCATGGGTGTGCTGGTGGACTGGCCCGGCGAGGCGACCGAGCCGCGCAAGTTCGTCTTCCTGGTCAGCGAAAGCCGGCCGCCTGCCTGCGCCGCCGACACGCTGGCCAGCGAGCTGGCTGCCCGCAAACGGGAAGAACTCAACGCCCTGTACGTGGCGCTGACGCGTGCCCGTCATACGCTGGTCATCTCGTCCATAGAGCCGCACCGCGTGACCACCGAGAGCTGGTGGCAGCGCCTGCAGGCATTGGTGGGCGAGCTGCCTGCGCCGGTGGCCGACGCATCCGCCGCGGCGCGGCCGGACCTGGCGGACACCGGCGTTTTTTACCTGCCCGAGCTGCCTGTCTTGCCCGAAGGTTTGGCGCCCGCTGCGCCTGCCGTGGAGCGTGCGGATGAAGACTCGCTGAAGGCGCGCATCGGCAAGGCCATGCACCGCCTGCTGGAGTGGGGCGGCGCGCTGTCGGCGGAACAGGTGAAGGCGGCGGCGCGCGAGTTTCGCCTGAGCCCGGCGCAGGCGGTCGAGGCTGCCGGACTGGCCAGGCGCATCCTGGCGGGCGAGGGCGCCTGGGCCTGGAGCCCGCAAGCCGTGGCCTGGCAGGGCAACGAGGTGGATCTGGTCTACGCCGGCCAGGCCTTGCGGCTGGACCGCCTGGTGCAGCGCAAGGATGCCGGCCATGAAGGCCACTGGTGGGTGCTTGACTACAAATCGGCAGTGGCCCCGGAGCTGCAATCCGCGCTGGTGGCCCAGTTGCAGGACTACCGGGCGGCGGTGCAACTGATTTACCCCGGCGCGCCGGTGAAAGCGGCTTTCCTGACGGGGCGGGGAACGGTGGTCGAGCTTCCCGGCGAGCTGCAATAATCGGGGTATCGGCAGATCGGCCTGAAGTGGACGCTTCCCATGGTTTCAGGTCTTTTTTGCATTGCAGCCCTTGATGGCTGTGCGCTTGCAGCTATAAAAAACAGAGCAGATCGGCTGCGGCCGCAAAACCCGCTTCCTGTTTCATCCCCCATTGCCATCACGTGCAGACGGACACTTCCTTGAACGATTCAACATCTCCCGCTCCCGCATTGCGTATTGCCGTCATAGGCGGCGGCCCCGCCGGCCTGATGGCCGCCGAGGTGCTGGCCGCTGCCGGCGCGGCTGTGAAGGTCGAGGTGTATGACGCCATGCCTTCGGTCGGCCGCAAGTTTTTGCTGGCCGGCAAGGGCGGGCTGAACCTCACGCATTCCGAAGCGGCCGGGCCCTTCCTCAGCCGCTACGGGGAACGCGGCGCGCAACTGCAGCCCCTGCTGGCTGCGTTCGGCCCCGCTGAATTGCGAACCTGGGCCCAGGGCCTGGGTATCGAGACTTTTGTCGGCAGCTCGGGCCGCGTGTTCCCCAAAGACATGAAAGCCGCGCCGCTGCTGCGCGCCTGGCTGCATCGCCTGCGCGGCGCAGGAGTGTCTTTTTTCATGCGACATCGCTGGCTGGGCTGGACGGAGGGCGGCGCTTTGAGCTTTTCAACACCGGCCGGCCTGGTGCAGGTGCAGGCCGATGCCGTGGTGCTGGCCCTGGGCGGCGGCAGCTGGGCACGACTGGGCTCGGACGGTGCCTGGGTGCCCCTGCTGGCTGAACGCGGCGTGGCGGTGGCGCCGCTGCAGCCGTCGAACTGCGGTTTTGACGTGGCCCATCTTTCCCGCGAAGCGCTGGCGCATGCAGTGCAGAGCGAAACCCGCCGCGACTTCCTCAAGGAACTCATTGGCCAGGGCCCGGCGCCGCAGGCCGGGTGGTCGGAGCATTTCGCCACCCGTTTTGCCGGCCAGCCTTTCAAGTCGGTCGCCATCCATTTCACCGACTCGCAGGGGCGCAGCTTCAGCCGCAAGGGCGAGTTTGTCGCCACCGCCACCGGTGTCGAAGGCAGCCTGATCTATGCCGCCTCGCCCCTGCTGCGCGACGAGATCACCGCGCACGGCAGCGCCACCTTCCTGCTCGACCTGCTGCCCGACAAGTCGCTCGAGCAGGTGCTGGTTGAAGTGCGGCACCCGCGCGGCTCGCGCTCGCTGTCCAGCCACCTCAAGAGCCGGCTGCACCTGGAGGGCATCAAGGCCGCCATGCTGCATGAGTTGCTGGACAAGGAGGCCATGAACGACGCCGTCCGGCTGGCCCATGCGATCAAGGGCCTGCCGGTACGCGTGGTGGCCGCCAGGCCGATCGACGAAGCCATCAGCAGCGCGGGCGGCGTGATGTTTGAAGCCATGGACGCGCAGCTGCGGCTGGCCAGCGTGAAGGACATCCCGCAGCCGGTGTTTTGTGCCGGCGAAATGCTGGACTGGGAAGCGCCCACGGGCGGCTACCTGCTGACGGCCTGTTTTGCCAGCGGGCGTCTGGCCGGGCAGGGCGTTCTGAATCATTTTGGGTTGTAGCCCAATGGATACGGGCGCAGACAGCTATTGATTCTGTAGCGTCCGGGTTCCCTGTTTCTTCATTTCACGCCAGCATTCATAGAAGGGGTTTGCCATGATCGTGCGTTTCCACATTGACACCCTGGAGCAGGGCCAGTACGAGTACCGCGTCAGTTACGAGGGCGAAGACCTGTTCAGCGACGCCGGCCTGGACAGCATCGAGGCCTGCATCATCGCCGCAACCGAAGGCCTGGGCCGCGATGCCGTGGGGGCGGAGATTGCCTACCGCAGCATCATCAGCGGCACCTACCCGCTGGCCACGCTGGCGCTGGCGTCTGCGCAGATTGCCGGGCATGCGCTGAACACCACGACGGCGATGGAAGAGGTCAGTTCCTAGAGTCTCTGGAAGGGGTCGCGGGTCCGTCCCCTTGCCGCGGCCGATGGCGCCACCTATGATCGGCCGAAGCACGCGCAGAGTCCTTTCATTTCCTGCCCGACTCTGCCCCGACGCGCTTCGAACAACAAGAAGGCAGGCCAGGGTCTTTGAAAAAAACACGCATCACTTCCATACGGTCCAGCCTGGCGTGGCTGGTGGCGGCCTGCCTGGTTCCCGCGACGGTGATGGCGGCCCTGCTGCTGGCTTACGACTACCGGCGCCAGCGCGCCGAGCTGGTGCGGGACACGGTTGTCCACGCCCGCGCGCTGATGCATGCCGTGGACCGGGAATTCGCGGGGGCCGAAATGTCCCTGCGTTCGCTGGCAACCTCGCCCTCCGTGCAAAGCCAGGACTTTGCGGCCTTCCAGGAGCAGGCCTCGACCCTGCTGCACCGGCACTATGCCAACAACATTGTCCTGATCGATGCCAGCGGGCAGCAGCGCATCAACACGGCCAGACCCTATGGCCAGGCGCTGCCCAAGGCCACCAACATGGCCCAGCTCGAGCGGGTCCTGAAAAACGGGCGCACCGATATTTCGGACCTGTTCATTGGCCCTGTCCTCAAGAGGCCGCTGATCAATGTGGCCGTACCGGTGTACAGCGGCAACACCGTCAGCCACTCGCTGGTGGCGGTGGTGCTGCCCGAGCATCTGCAGAAAATCCTCTCGGACTACCGTTTTCCGCCAAACCGGATCGCCACGATTTTCGACACGTCCGGCGTCATCGTGGCCCGTACGCGGGAGATCCACCAGTTCATCGGGCAGCACGTTGGGCCGGACTTGACCCGGCGCCTGGCGGAGGCGGACGAAGCCTCGCTGGAGTCGGTTTCGGGCGAAGGCATTCCGGTGCTGACCGTGTTCGCGCGGTCGCCCACCTCGCGCTGGGGCGTGGCCATCGGCATTCCCGTCGCATCCCTGACCGAGGAGCTGCGCCGCTCGCTGTGGCTGCTGGGCGGCCTGGCCACGCTGCTGCTGGCGAGCAGCCTGGGTTTGGCCTGGCTGATGGGCGGGAGCATCGTGCAGTCCGTGCGGGCGCTGCGGTCGGCCGCGCTGTCGCTGGGTTACGGGCGTGCCGCGGCCGTGCCGGCGCTGGAGATACGGGAGGTTGACGAAGTAGGCCAGGCCATCACCCGGGCATCGCTGATGCTGACCGATGCCAGCAAGGCGCTGACCGACAGCGAAGCGCGCATGCGCGGCATTGTCGAGTCGGCCACGGACGCCATCGTCATCCTGGACGACAGCCGGAACATTGTGCTGTTCAACTTTGCCGCGGTGACGATGTTCGACTGTTCGCTCGAGGAGGCCATAGGCACACCATTCATCCGCTTCATTCCGGAGCGCCTGCACGCCGATTTTTCGGAGCAGTTGTTGACACCCCGCGAACCGGGCCACGAGGAGAGGGAGGCTCTGCCCATCAAGGTGGCCACCGCCATGCGCCTGGACGGCGAGGAGTTTGCCGTCGAGATCTCGTTTCCACAGGTTCTCGCCGGCGGCAGCGAGGTCCACACCCTCATCCTGCGCGACATCACGGCGCGGCTGCGCATCCACGAAGCGCTGGAGCGCAGCAACCTGGACCTGCAGCAGTTTGCCTATGTGGCTTCGCACGACCTGAAGACGCCGCTGCGCTCCATTGGCGGTTTCGTGCAGCTGCTGGAAAAAAACTACGCGAGCAAGCTCGACGAGCGGGCGATTACCCTGATCCGGCGGACAGCCGCGGCCGCGACCCGGCTCGAGCAACTGACCGATGACCTGCTTTCCTACGCGCGGGTCAGTTCCGACAGCCGGGCCTTTGCCTGCGTCGACTGCAGCGAAGTGCTCCAGGACGTGCTGCAACTGCTGGACGCCTCGATCAGCGCAAGCGGTGCCGGCGTGACTGCCGGGCCGCTGCCCACGGTCACGGGCGACAGGACGCAACTGGTGCAATTGCTGCTCAACCTGGTAGCCAACGGCATCAAGTATTGCGACGGCCCGCCGCTGGTGCATGTGTCCGCTGAGATGCATGAGCGGGAGTGGGTGTTTTCGGTCAGGGACAACGGCATAGGCATAGAACCGAAGCACCACGAACGCATTTTCGAAATCTTCAAGCGCCTGCACACGCAGCAGGAATACACCGGGACAGGCATCGGGCTGGCCATTTGCCGCCGCGTCGTCATCAGCCATGGCGGCCGAATCTGGATAGAATCGGCGCCAGGCAAAGGAAGTACGTTCCGCTTCACCATCCCGGCCACCGCCGGAGAGAGCAGTTCCTCATGACCAGACCGCTTGCCGATAGCAGGGTTGCCGAAATCCTGCTGGTTGAAGACAACGAAGACGATGTTTTCCTGACCCGTGAGGCCTTTGACGCGGCCCGGCTGCGCGTCAACCTGCACCATGTCGACAACGGCGAGAAGTGCATGCAGTTCCTGCGCAAGCAGGGGCCCTATGCGAAAGCCCCCACTCCTGACCTGATTCTGCTGGACCTGCACATGCCCATCATGGACGGGCGTGAGGTGCTGGCTGAAATCGTCAAGGACGACAAGCTCAAGCACTTGCCCGTGGTCGTCCTCACCACCTCGTACGAAGCCAAGGACATCGAGCAGATGTACAGCCTTCGCTGCAACTCCTACATCACCAAGCCGATCGACTTCAACAACTTCGTCCAGGCGATCAGCCAGCTCGCCGGCTACTGGCTCACACTGGTCGTCCTGCCCGATTCGTCCCGGCCCGCCGCACCGCCCTGAGCGCCGGGAAGGTGCAGCGGCCCTGCGGTACAGGCGAAAAAAAACAGGGCATGCTTGCATGCCCTGTTCCCAAAAAAGGTGACGGACCTCGACCCCGGCACTGGCTCGGCAGTTAGGGCTGCTTGGTTCCCCATCTGACCCGGTTGGCCGCTTCACCATGCGGGAAGGCCCGTCACTCACTATTTTATGCGAGGCGCGGGCTCACCCGGCCGAATATCATCCAATAGCTGAAAAATAGTCTGGCCTTTCAGTCCGGGGGAAAGCAGTGGACCGCTTGCCAGGAGGGTGGCGCATGCCTAAAAAAGAAGGAAAAAACTCATGTTCTGGTTGTTGAAGGCCCTGGCGGGTGTGTCGGCCTGTATGGTGTTGAATGCCGCGCAAGCGCAAGCGCAAGCGCAAGCGCAAGCGCAAGCGCAAGCGCAAGCGCAAG
>CAZIYA010000230.1:0-6010 GCA_964543355.1 uncultured Polaromonas sp. | reverse complement strand
GGGGCAGCGAGGACACGGCAGTGCCGAGCGTGGGGGCTCCCTCTTGACCAGCAGGGGCCGCAGGCGCAGCGCCCCCTCGGGGGGCAGCGTATTACACGAAGTGAAAAGCGTGGGGGCTAATTCAAGCAAGCGCGGACTCCGGCAGTTCTTCGGCCGTCTTGGCGCCCGTCATCACGGCCACGGTGTCGCTCATGCTGATGGTCTTGGGATTGACGACCGCCGCACGGCGGCCCAGGCGCTGGATGTGAATGCGGTCGGCGATTTCAAACACATGCGGCATGTTGTGGCTGATCAGAATGACGGGCAGGCCCTTGTCCCGCACGCGGCGAATCAGCTCCAGCACCATGTTGCCCTCTTTTACGCCCAGGGCGGCCGTGGGTTCATCCATGATCACCACGTGCTGCGCAAAGGCTGCTGCGCGTGCCACAGCCACGCACTGGCGCTGGCCGCCCGAAAGTGTTTCCACGGCCTGCGTCATCGAACGGATCCCCACCTTGAGTTCCTGCATGCGGGCAATGGCCTGCTCCAGCATCCTCTTCTTGTCGAGCAGGCGCAGCCACCGGCCCAGGGGACCGGGCTTGAGGAGTTCGCGGCCCAGGAACAGGTTCTCCGCAATGCTCATGGCTGGGGCCACGGCCAGGTCCTGGTAGACGGTCTCGATCCCGGCGCGGCGCGCATCGATGGGAGACTTGAAACGCATCGGCTTGCCGTCGAGAAGCAGCTCACCTTCGTCGGGCACGGTGGCGCCCGACAGGGCCTTGATCAGTGAGGATTTGCCGGCGCCGTTGTCACCGATCACGGCCAGGATTTCACCGGCGCGCAGCTCGAAGTCGGTGCCGTCCAGTGCGGTGACCTGGCCGTAGCGCTTGACCAGTCCTTTGGCCTGCATGACCAAAGGCGCGGAAGTGTGGAGGGGCGTTGGGGTGTTCATCAGCGAGGCCCTTTGCGCGACATCTGGTCGGCCGCGACCGCCAGAATCACCAGAATGCCGGTAATCAGTGTCTGATAGACAGAGGCAACGCCCATCAGGGTCAGGCCGTTGCGGAACACGCCCACAATCACTGCGCCGACGAGTGTTCCGAGAATGATGCCGCGCCCGCCAAACAGGCTGGTGCCGCCCAGCACCACGGCGGTGATGGCATCCAGGTTTTCGGTTTGTCCGGCATTCGGGTCGCCGACACCGGTGCGCGCCACCGACAGGAGCGCGGCGATGCCGTAAAAAAGGCCGGCCAGCGCGTAGACGGCCACCAGCACGCGGTCGACCCGGATGCCGGTCAGCCGTGCAGCTTCGGCGTTGTTGCCCACGGCATACAGGTGTCGACCCGGCGCAGTGTCCCGCAAGACAAACCAGGCCAGCAGGTACAGGCCAATCATGGTGACGGTTCCCAGGCTGACTTCGGTGCTGCCTATGTCGAAGGTTTCGCCCAGCGCGGTCAGCGGGGTCGGCAGGTTGGAAACGATTTGCGCATTGGAGTAGATCTGGGTGATCGCAAATGCGATGTTCAGCGTACCCAGCGTCACGATGAAAGGGGGCAATTTGATGCGGGTGACCAGCAGGCCATTGAGGAGGCCGAAGCCGGTCGTGACCGCCAGGCCGCAGGCGATGGCCAGGTAGGGGTTGATGCCGTAATCCACGGCGAACTTGGTCATCACCATGCCGCCCAGTGCCATCACCATGCCGCAGGACAGGTCGATGCCGGCCGTGAGAATGATCAGAGTCTGACCAATGGCCAGCACGCCGACAACCATCACCTGCTGCAGCACCAGGGATAGGTTTTCACCGGTCAGGAAGCGGTCTGACTGGGTGGTAAAAAAGATGCAGGTGGCCAGCAGGGCCAGCCACGGGCCGAGAGCCCCCCACGGGATGTGGCGCGAAGACAGGTTCATCGGTAAAGGCCCAGGACGGAAAAAATGATTTTGTCATCCCGGACCGGGTCCGGTCCGGGATGACGGCCGGCAAGCACCGGGTCGATTACTTCGCACCCCAGCAAAGGTCCATGCCCGTCTTGATGTCTTTGCTGTCTACGCCCGAGAGGGCTTTGGCCGAGATCAGGGTCACGCCGGTGTCGGTGTAACCCGAAGCCTTTTTGCCGCCCTTGGCGTAACTGACTCCGGCCGCCACGCCCAGCGCCGCCATGGTCAGGGGGTATTGCTGCGACGTCGCGGTGATGATGCCGGCCGCCGTGTCCTTGATGCCCTGGCAGCCGCCATCCACCGAGAGAATGGTCACGCCTTTTTCCTTGCCGGCCTTTTTCAGGGCGTTGAACGCGCCCGCGGCCGCGGGTTCGTTGATGGTGTAGACCACGTTGATATCTGGATTTTTCTGCAGGCAGTTTTCCATGGCCGTCTGGCTCTTGGCCCGGTCACCAAAACCATCAGCCATGCAGACCACGGCCGGGTCTTTGGACAACTCGTTGGATTTCGCGTCTGCCGCGGGCAGGCCGAAACCCTTCATGAAGCCGTTGTGACGCTGCGCTCCCACCGGATGGCCAGGGAACAGGTCGAGCGTGGCAATCCTGGCGGGTTTGCCGGCCATGGCCGCCTTGGCATATTGGCCAATCAGTACCCCGGCTTTGTAGTTGTCGGTGGCGAACAGGGCATCGGCGCCTTCAAAAGGGCTGTCCAATGCGATCACCTGCACACCTTTGGCCTGAAGTTTTTTGACGGTAGGGCTGATGGCGTCGCCGCTGGCGGTGATCAGGATAGTCTTGGCGCCGCCAGCAGCCATGTTTTCCAGGGCGGTGATCTGGGCCGCGGTATCGCCGTCGGACTTGCCGGAGGCGGTCAGCAGCTTGGCCCCGAGTTTCTTGGCCTCGGCTTCAGCGCCTTCCTTCATCTTGACGAAGAAGGGGTTGGTGTCGGTTTTTGTGATCAGGCCGATCACGGGCTCGCCTGCTGCAAAGGCCGATGTGGCGGCCAGCGCGAGGCTGGACAGTGCCAAGAGGGTGGTGGTCTTTTTCATGAAACAGTCTCCTTGTTGAATCGACACTCCAGACCGGTAGGTGCTGGATCGCGGGAAAGTACCCATGAGTGATGGGCGTTGGTGAACTATAGTGGCGCTTGAGTTATTAAATCAAGTTGTTTTAATTATGGATTACCCTGAGATCATGGAAAACCCTGAGCAAGTCGTACGGGTTGCAACCGCTGGTGAAGCACTGATTGACTTGATTGTTCAATCGGACGGACGTTATGAGCCCTGCCCGGGCGGCGCCGTTTTCAACCTGTCACGTGCGCTGGCACGGCAGGGCGTCAACACCCTGTACCTCAATCCGCTGTCGCGCGACCGCTTCGGCCGCCAGCTTGCCGCCGCGCTGATTGGTGATGGTGTGCGGCTGGCCTGTCCACAGCCCGTGGCACAAAGCACCTCGCTGGCCGTGGTGGGGCTGGATGACACCGGCCATCCCGACTACGTTTTTTACCGGCAGGAAGTGGCGGACCGTGCGGTCACGGCGGACAGTTTGATCGCGTCGTGCCATCGCGTCCCCGCACTGGAGATGGTGTACACCGGTGCCCTGGCCCTTGCGCCCGAGGATGCCGGCCGTTATCTGCCATGGCTGCGGGCCCAGCATCAGGCCGGCAGCGTGGTGGTGGTGGATGCCAACCTGCGGCCATCAGTCATGCCGGACCTGCAGGCCTACAGGCGCAACGTGCACGCTGCGCTGCAGCACGCCGACGTGGTCAAGGTCAGCGATGAAGACCTGGAAAACCTGGAGGTTCCTGGTGCCGATGTATTTGCGCGGGCGCAGCATCTGCTGGAGGCAAGCGGTGCCGGTTTGTTGGTTCTGACGCTGGGGCCGCACGGGGCCTGCCTGGTGACCCGCGATGGCCGGCAGTGGCGCGCCCGCGAATCCCGGCCATTGCCGGTGGTGGATACCGTGGGCGCAGGCGACTGTTTCCTCGCCGGCTTCATGGCCGCCTTGCTCGCGCGGAAAAGCGGTGTTGCCGGCACAGGCGACCTGCTGACGCTGCCGGACGATGCCGCGGGGCACAACTTGCTGGCCCATGCCGTGGCCAGCGCCAGTTTGTGCGTCATGCGCCGTGGCTGTGTGCCTCCGACCGGGTCGGAAGTGCAGGCCAGGGTTGAGCAGGCACCCTGCGTGTTTGACTGACGATTGCAGCCGGTGCCGCACTGGAATGCATGGCGGCCCCGGCCGGCAGTTTCTCGCACTATTCAGCCGCATGCCGTGCTGTTGGGGAACCTGGACGGTGGAAACCAACTTGATGAAACGTTATGCACGAGATCGAGGCGATGTGCAGCCCCGAAGCGCGGCAGGGGACCGGCTCCGCATAAACCCTGTTTTTCAAAATTAATAAGTAAGCTTATGATTAATGCATGAACCACAGGCCGGACCGCCGGCCGGGAAGATGCAAGCATGATGGCCGATCAACCCCTTTCCCGCTGGAGTGAACCCGGCTCCAGCCGCGTTCCCTTCTGGGCTTACACCGACGCGCAGCTCTACCAGCGTGAGCTCGAGAAAATTTTCTACGGCCCGCACTGGTGTTATGTCGGACTCGAAGTCGAGATTCCCAATCTGGGCGACTTCAAGTTAAGCCACGTCGGCGAACGCCAGGTCGTGATGGTGCGTGACCGCGTGGCCCCCAAAGACCGGGGCACCGACCACGGCATCCGCGTGGTGGAAAACCGCTGTGCCCACCGCGGCGTGCGTTTTTGCCAGAACGGGCAAGGCAATGCACGCAGCTTTGTCTGCCCTTACCACCAGTGGACCTACAAGCTCAACGGCGACCTGGCGGGCCTGCCTTTCAAGGACGGGGTGAAGGACGGCGACTGTATCAATGGCGGCATGCCCGAGGGCTTCGATCTGAAAGACCATGGCCTGACCAAGCTGCGCGTGGCCGTGTTGCACGGCCTGGTGTTTGCCACCTTCAGCGAGGCCACCGAAGGGCTCGAAGACTACCTGGGCCCGCAGGTGATGCCCTGGATCGAGCGCATTTTCAAGGGGCGCCAGCTCACGCTGCTGGGTTACAACCGCCAGCGCATTCCGGGCAACTGGAAGCTGATGATGGAAAACATCAAGGACCCCTACCATCCCGGTTTGCTGCATACCTGGTTCGTCACCTTCGGCCTGTGGCGCGCCGACCAGAAAAGCCGCATGGTGATGGACGAACACGGACGCCACGCGGTGATGATCTCGCGCCGCAATGAAGGCGGACAGAATACCGCGGTGACCGAAGGCGTGACTTCCTTCAAGGCCAACATGGCGCTGCATGACGACCGCTTGCTCGACGTGGTGCCCGAAGCCTGGTGGAAGGTGGATGACCCATCCCAGCCCGGCAGCAACATCACGCCGACCGTGACCATGATCACGCTGTTCCCCAGCCTCATCATCCAGCAGCAGGTCAACTCGCTGAGCACGCGCCACATCGTGCCGCGCGGTGAGGGCGCGTTTGATTTTGTCTGGACGCATTTTGGTTTTGCCGACGATACGCCGGAGATGACGCGGCGGCGCCTGCGACAGGCCAACCTGTTCGGGCCGGCCGGCTTTGTCAGCGCCGATGATGGCGAAGTCATCGAGTTCAGCCAGGACGGCTTCAGGCAGGGCGGGGAAGGTGGTTCCACACTGTGCGAGCTGGGCGGTACCGGCACCGAGATGACCGAACACATGGTGACCGAAACCCTGATCCGCAGCATGTATGCCTACTGGAAGAAAGTGATGGCGGTATGAGCGCACTTGGCGAGGGGCCCCACAAAGTGGGGATCGACACAGCGCGAATGCCGCCGGCCGCCGACACCTGGGTGTATGCAGAGTATGTGATGACGGAGGCGGCGCCATGAACGCCGTGTCGCTGGAACGGTTGCAGCTTCAGTACGAAGTGGACCAGCTTTATGCGGCGTACGCCGCGGCGCTGGATGAAAAGCGCTTCGACGCCTGGCCGGAGTTTTTTCTCGAGGACGGCCGCTACACGGTGCAGGCCCGCGAAAACTTCGAGCGCGGCCTGCCGCTGGCACTGATGGACCTGGAAAGCCGCGGCATGATGAAGGACCGCGTGT
>CAZIYA010000229.1:0-6032 GCA_964543355.1 uncultured Polaromonas sp. | reverse complement strand
CGGCTAACGCCGCAGACAATCGCCCGTCCTGATCCGTCTGGACCTCCGCTCCTCGGCGCAGCCCGACGGGTGGGGGAAGGAAGACAAAAAAGGCTGTCATTCCGGCCTTGAGCCGGAATCCATGCTGCATGTTTTACGCAGGCTCGCGAGGCATGGATGGTGGGTCAAGCCCGCCATGACAACTTCAGGCGCCACCCGCTTGCGCCGCAATGGCGTTTGCGTCCCTGTGCGCTACGGGCAATCTGCAGTAGAAGCAGATGGTCGCCTGGTTATGCACCACGAAGCCGCCCAGATACGAGGCATTCCATGCCTGCCTGAACTTTTCAAAGTTCGGCGTGTTGATATATTCAATCGTACTGAACATCGCGACGGTCGCGGTTGGCATCTCGATGGCAATAAAGTCGATTCGGCCGTTCACTGTTGTGAGGATTCCCATGAGGTCACGGGCTTTGATGCGCTGCTCGACGTACAGGTGAGGCAGATGCCCTTGGCGGACGTCGATGGGCATTTCATGATGATTCTTGAATTTTTCTAATAAATAACGATACGTAACGAGTCACTCGACAGGGCTAAGAAAGAAGGACGGAGATCGCGAAGCTCAGGGGATCGAGCGGATAACACCGCCGTCGACGCGCAATGCGGCACCGCTCGTACCGGAAGCCTGCTCCGAGCAGACGTAAATCACCATGTTCGCAACTTCCTCGGTCGTCGTGAACCGATTTATCAGCGTCGTCGGGCGCATCGTCTTAAGGAAGTTTTGTTCCGCTTCGTCCTGCGTGATGCCCTGCTCTTCAGCGGTCGCCTTCATCCAGTTGCCCAAGATCTCGGATCGGGTTGGTCCGGGCAAAACCGCGTTGACGGTGACGCCAGTCCCACCGACCAGCTCTGCAAGCCCCCTCGATACGGCGAGCTGTGCTGTCTTCGTCATGCCGTAGTCGATCATCTCCTTGGGAATCGCTACCCCAGACTCGCTGCTGATGAAGACGACCCGTCCCCAGCCACGCTTGACCATTCCGGGCATATAGTGCCGTGCCGCGCGCACACCGCTCATAACATTGAGTTGGAACAGGTCAAGCCACTCGCTGTCCTTCTGTTCAAAGAAGCCGTTGAGATGGGCCGTGCCGAGGTTGTTGACGAGAACGTCAGCATCGTGCACCTGAGCCAAGAGAGCTGCTGATCCCTCAGCCGTTGAGAGGTCGGCGACCACGCCTGTAAATTCGGCCTCAGGCAGCAGCGCACGCAACTCTTGCAACGCTGCTGCGACCCGCTGTTTTCCGCGCCCGTTGATGACAACCGATGCGCCCGCGCGCGCGAGCCCTTCGGCGATGGCGCGGCCAATGCCTGCGGTTGATCCGGTAACGATGGCATTGCGGCCTTTGAGTTCGATCTTCATGCTATTTCTCCAGTAGTTTTTGGGTTAGGTGGTTTATCCGTTGATCCGGGGCTGGAAGCACGTCCCGCCCCAGATCCAATCTCGCTCGCGCGGATGCGAGTTCAGCGTTCTTTCGAAAAAAGCGCTTAAGCATGAGCGGCACGCCCAGGCTTAAGGACAAATGCGTCAACTTGCCTTCGTTGCTGCTGCCGCCTCCGCAGCGCGGGCAAGACGTTCGACCCATTCCAGGTGATAGCGGTAAAGCCCACCGGGATGCTTGTGTCCGAGCACGTCGAGAAACCAAGGACCTTGTTGTGTCTCCTCCGTCAGGACGTGACAACCTTCGTCCGTCGGAGTGATGACCCAGCCGTGGTAGGCGGTCGAACCGGTTTCGTCGCCGTCGACTGTCGTAGCCCACGCGAGTCTTTGGCTTGGCGCGTACTCGGTCACGACAAGGCTCATCGGAAAACCAACCGTCACTCGGCTGTATTTCGTGCCGAACGCCAATTGCTTCTCACCGGTCAGGATCCTGACTTGATCCTCGGGCGGGAAATAGCTCGACCAATTCTCCGCGTCGACGAGCAGCTTCCACACAACTTCAGGCGGCGCCTTCACGTCGATGTCGTTGAGCGCATATATGGCGGACGTTTTCGGATCAAAGCGCTCGGGCCAGATTACGTGGTCGTACATCGCTCACTTCTCTTCCTTGAACAGGTCTTGAAAAATTAGCGGCGCCCAGTTTTTGTCCCGGGCTTGCACGAGTTGACCGCCTTCTGCGATCCTGCCGAGACTGACCGGCGCATAGCCAAGCTTCTCGACCAGAGTGACGACCGTCGCGGTTGCGCCTTCGTCGTCGCTCGATAGAAATATCACCCGCCGGCCTCCGGTGGTGACGGGGTCTTGTGCGAGCACCCCTGCGGGCAAGTGGTTGAATGCCTTCACGAGGCGCGCGCCAGGGAGCGCTTTCGCCACGATCGTTGAGGAAGGAAGATTGTCGAGGTCTGACAGCGGCACACCATAGGCATTGGTGGCATCAATGACGACCTTGCCCTGCCACGTCGGGACAGCCTTTGCAACATCGCGATGCGACCAGAATGGGACAGCCAGGATGATCACGTCGGCCTTGAGTGCTTCCTGCAGTGTCAGAGGAACGACCTTGTCGCCGATCTCTTTGGCCATCGATGCAATGGATTCTGGTCCTCGCGTATTGGCGATGCCGACGGCGGTTCCGCTACGGGCGAATTGCCGAGCTAGGGCTTTACCGACGTTGCCGGTTCCGATGATGGAGTAAGTCATGTTGAATTCCTTGAATGAAGGTTTGCCAATCCCGGGGCCATCGTGGAACAGTCCACTTCAGTTTTGCCCCCGCCTGTTCGAATAATGGCGGTCAACATGTATTTTGAAAAGAGGATATATTGAGATGGAATCCATCTATTTTTAAGATACTAGGACACATGAATGCTTGATGGCGTCTCTCTGGACCAACTCAGAACCTTCATCGCTGCCGTGGATGAGGGCAGCTTCTCGGCCGCAGCTCGAAAGCTCAACCGCGTTCAATCAGCGGTTAGCGGCTGGGTCGGGGGGCTGGAAGACCAAATCGGGGTCAAGTTGTTTGACCGCTCGGGTCGGTTCCCGAAGCTCACGCCGGAGGGCGTGTTGTTGCTAGCGGACGCACGTAACATCGTGTCAGGGGTGGACACGCTGAAGGCTCGTGCCAAGCTCATGAATTCAGGCGTAGAGGCTGAGCTCTCCGTGGTAGTCGATGTGTTCTTTCCGACCACCGTTGTCAGCGCCGTCGCGAAAGCGTTTGCGCACCAGTTTCCACTGACGCCGCTGCGCCTCTTCGTGGAGGGCTTGGGCGCTGCCTATCTGCCCGTTCTGGAGGGTCGATGCAGCCTTGGCATACTCGCTTCATTGCCCCAGACATTTCCTTCACTGGTGAGCGAGCGACTGGGTGAAGTGCCAATGGTCGCGGTCGCTTCAGCATGTCACCCGCTCGCGAGTTTTAGCCGACGGATACCAAGGCGAGAGTTGGCGCAACACGTGCAACTGGTGCTTACCGACAGATCCGAGCTCTCGATCGGCCGGGACTTCGGCGTCGCATCGCCGTTGACTTGGCGCCTGGCGGACCTGTCAACCAAATATGCGTTCCTCAAAGACTGCGTGGGATGGGGCGGGATGCCGGTGCACATGGTTGAGAAAGACATCGCCGCAGGCACGTTGATCGTTCTGGATGTGGATGAAATGCCGCGCACAGGTTTTATGCTGACGATGTCTGCATTTCACCAGCCTTCGCAACCGCCTGGACCCGCAGGCAAGTGGTTCGTTGACCATCTGAAGAACCTGTGGGCGCAAGACGATGTCGTTCAGGTGCCGTAGGTAGGTGTTGACCAGACCTGCCTACGCCGAACGGAGTTACTGCGCTGGTCACAAAGGCAGAAGAGTCGTGGTCGTTTCGGGCAAAAAAGTCGGCCTGTGTTTCTACAAATCCGTCCGCAGTTTCCATATCTCCGGAAACAGCACCACATCCAGCATCTTGCGCAAATAACTCACCCCGCCCGTGCCGCCGGTGCCGCGCTTGAAACCGATCACGCGTTCCACCGTGGTGACATGACGGAAGCGCCATAGGCGGAAGGCGTCTTCGAGGTCGGTGAGTTCCTCGCCAAGCTGGTACAGGTCAAAGTATTTCTTCGGGTCACGGTAGACCACCAGCCATGCTTGCTCCACCGCGTCGCTTTCCACATAGCCCTGGGTCCAGTCGCGCTGCGTGTGGCTGGCCGGCACAGGCAGGCCGCGGCGGGCCAGCAGGCGCAGGGCTTCGTCATAGAGGGATGGCGCTTCGAACGCAGCCTGCACCTGGGCCAGCAGGTCGGGCCGGTGCGCGTGCGGCTTGAGCATGGCAGCGTTCTTGTTGCCCAGCGCGAACTCGATGCAGCGGTATTGCGCGCTTTGAAAGCCGCTGGAATTGGCAAGGTAAGGGCGTATCGCGCTGTACTCGGGCGGCGTCATGGTGGCCAGCACGTCCCAGGCGTGTACCAGCTGCTCCATGATTCTGCTGACGCGGGCGAGTTTTTTGAAGGCGTCGCCAAGTTCGTCAGCCGCTACATTCGCAATCGCTGCGCGCAACTCGTGCAGCATCAGTTTCATCCAGAGTTCGCTGGTCTGGTGCTGAACGATGAATAGCAGTTCGTCGTGGGCGGGCGAGAGCGGTTTTTGCGCACCGAGGATCGCGTCGAGCTGCAGGTAGTCGCCGTAACTCATGTCGCGGCTGAAGTCGAGTTGCGCTTTTTCGTCGGCGACTATTTTTTCTGGTGTGGTCATGATCAGGTCACCGCGTGTTTCTGGTTGAATTCGGGGCGTTTCCATTCGGCGGTTTCCAGCACCTGCTTGACATGCTCGACTGCATGCCAGACATCCTCAAAGCCGATATAGAGCGGGGTGAAACCGAAACGCAGGATGTCCGGATGCCGGCAGTCTCCGGACCCGGCCCGGAAGTCGCCAATCACGCTGCGTGCAATCAGCGCCTGCACGATGGCGTAAGCGCCTTCGCTGCGAGACAGACAAACCTGCGAGCCGCGTTGTGCGTGCTCGCGCGGTGTGACTAATCCCAGCCCGTGGTCGGCGCAACGTTCTTCCACCAGGGCGATGAACAGGTCTGTCAGCGCCAGCGATTTGGTGCGCAGCGCGGCCATGCCGCCCAGGGCTGCAGCGGCGCCGAACACGTCCAGCCCGCATTCGAGGGCGGCCAGGCTCAGCATGGGCTGCGTGCCGCACAGGTAACGCGTGATGCCGGGCGCGGGGCTGTAGCCGGGCGTGAACTCGAAGGGTGCGGCGTGTCCCCACCAGCCGGACAGCGGTTGCCGGAAGCGGTCGGTATGCCGGGGATGCACCCAGACAAAGGCCGGCGCGCCCGGCCCGCCATTGAGGTATTTGTAGCCGCAGCCGACAGCAAAGTCGGCGTTGGCACCCTGCAGGTCCACCGGCACGGCGCCCGCGCTGTGCGCCAGGTCCCACACGGCCAGAACCCCCGCCGCATGCGCCGCCTGCGTGAGTGCTGCCATGTCGTGCATGGCGCCGGTGCGGTAGTTCACGTGGGTCAGCATCAGCACGGCGGCATCCTGCGTCAAGGCCGTGGTGATTTCACCGGGCTCGACCAGTTGCAGCCGGTAGCCGTGTTCGCGGCACAGGCTTTCGGCAATGTACAAGTCGGTCGGAAAGTTGCTGCGTTCGCTGACGATGGTTTTTCTCGAAGGGGCATCCTCGGCGGCCATGTTTAGCGCGGCACTGAGGACTTTATAGAGGTTGACGGAGGTGCTGTCGGTGGCCACCACCTCGCCGGGGCCGGCGCCTATCAGCGGTGCAATCTTGTTGCCCAGGCGCTGCGGCATGTGGAACCAGCCGGCGCTGTTCCAGGAGCGGATCAGGTCCTGGCCCCATTCCTTGGTGATGACATCGGCGATTCGTGCCGCGGTGCTTGTGGGCAGCACACCCAGGGAGTTGCCGTCCAGGTAGATCACGCCTTCGGGCAGTACAAATTGGTCGCGCAGCGGGCGCAGCGCATCGCTGGCGTCGAGTGCGCGGCAGTCGGTCAGGGTGGTCATGGTTTTCCAGTGCCGTTCCCGGGCAGTTCGCGCAGCACGGCGCGAACCGGCGAGGCGTC
>CAZIYA010000228.1:0-6033 GCA_964543355.1 uncultured Polaromonas sp. | reverse complement strand
CTCGATCGGCAGGCCGTGACAGTCCCAGCCCGGCACGTAGATCGCATCCATGCCCTTGAGCTGGCGCGCCTTGACGATCATGTCTTTCAGGATCTTGTTGACGGCATGACCCATGTGGATCTGGCCGTTGGCGTAGGGCGGGCCGTCGTGCAGCACAAACTTCGGCTTGCCGGCGCGCACGTCGCGCAGCTTTTTGTAAATGCCCTTTTCATCCCATTCCTTGACCCAGCCCGGCTCGCGCTTGGGCAGGTCGCCGCGCATGGGGAAGGGCGTGTCGGGCAGGTTGAGGGTGCTGCGGTAGTCGGTTTTGGTATCGGACATGGGATGCTTTTGTTGAGGCGGCCTGATCGGGCCAAGCCGCCGGAAATGCGGGACAGGAAAAAAGCTGTTCGCCCTGAAAGGGCGGGGGCCAGAGGCGACGAGATCGTCTAAATTCGGTCGCGTGTGGTCTGGCGGCTGGTTTCCGTGTGCATGGAGGCTGAAAACGACTTCGATGCCTCGGCAAAAAACGCCCGTGCATCGTCGCAGTCCCTGGTGATGCCCGCTTTGAGGCTCTCCAGACCGTCGTATTTCAGTTCGTCGTGCAGTTTGTGTAGCAGTTCCACGCGGATGATTTTACCGTATGCCTCCTCGGCGCCCAGGGAGGCCGGCCAGGCCAGGCAATGGGTTTCCAGCAGCACCCGCCCGCCGTTGACATCATCCGGGTCCAGCGAAGGGCGAATGCCCAGGTTGGCCACGCAAGGCAGGGGTTTGTCGCTCAGGCCGAAGACCTGCACCGCAAAAATCCCGCTGGCAGCCGGTTTCCAGTGGGAAAAGCGCAGGTTGAGGGTGCGAAACCCGAGTTCGCGCCCCAGCTTGCGGCCATGCACCACATGGCCCGAAATGCTGTAAGGCCGGCCCAGCAGGCTGGCCACGCGGGTCATCTGGCCCTGCCCCAGGGCTTCACGCACCGCCGAACTGGAGACGCGTGTGTTGCTCACTTCATAACTGTTCATGCGGGCCACATCGAACCCCAGGCGTTCGCCGGCCGCGTCCAGCATGGCGTAGTCGCCGGCGCGTTTGGCGCCAAAGCGGAAGTCGTCGCCCACCAGCACATAACGCACGCCGAGGCCCTTGACCAGCACATCGTCGATGAAGTCTTCGGCCGGCTGGGCCGCCAGCCGCGCATTGAAGGGCAGCACCACACACTGGTCGATGCCGCAGTTCGCCAGCTCCGTCAGCTTGTCGCGCAGCGTGGCAATACGCGCCGGCGCCAGCTCGGGTTTGCGCGCCACCGCGGCAAAGTAGTCGCGCGGATGCGGCTCGAAACTCATCACGCAGCTGGGAATACCCCGGTGCTGAGCCTCGTTTTTCAACAGTGCCAGCATGGCCTGGTGGCCGCGGTGCACACCATCGAAATTGCCGATGGTCAGCGCGCACTGCGCCGCAAGCTGGGGGTGGTGGTAGCCGCGGAAAACTTTCATTGCGAAACCTTCATGCCGCCAATTATCGTTTTAATAGCGCCTCGGATCGGTTGGATGGGGGTTGCGGGCCTGAAAAGGGCGGATGCCCCGGCTTTGTCATGAATTCGCTGTATATTGAGGTCTCAAGCAGTTTGAGTCCGGTTTCCATGCGTTTTTTTTAAATGTTGGAGGTTCGTTTGAAGGTCTTGAAGCTCTCAGCCCAGGGATTGCCACAGTCGTGGATCAGCCTCGAACAAGCCGTGTTGCACTATGCATCGGATGAAGTGCGCTGGGAGATGGGTGCGCAGGTGGCCGTATTCCACGGTGGCCACAATGCCATCACCGGCAACCAGTCCATCATCACCATCAACAGCATCATCGGCACCAAGGGCGTGCCCAACATCAACCCCTTCAACCTCAAGCCGGGGCTGACCAACGGCAAGCTGTTCGCCCGTGACCGCAACATCTGCGCCTACTGCGGCGACCATTTCCATGAGGAAGATCTGACCCGCGAACACATCATCCCGTTTGCGCAAAACGGCATTGATACCTGGATGAACGTGGTCACCGCCTGTCGCGCCTGCAACCACCGCAAAAGCAGCCGCACGCCCGAGCAGGCGCACATGCCCTTGCTCTACACCCCGTATGTTCCCAGCCTGTGGGAAGACTTCATCCTGCGCAACCGCCGCATCCTGGCGGACCAGATGGAGTTTCTGATGGCGCATGTGCCTAGGACTTCGCGGCTGCTGGTTTGAGTTTGTTGGGGTGGCCTTGCCGGAATCGATCCAAGCTGACTGGCGGCCAAGTTATCTCTCGGTTCTGCGGATATATCAAAGTTAGAACGCGATGATTCGTTTTTTTTTCGCCACCCGCATTGAAGACCTTTAGCGCGTGCGCAGCTATAGAGTGCGTTGTATTCATGCTGTTCTTCGCCGGAACTGGGTTGGTCGTTGCCGCAGCGTACTACACGCTGATCGTTGGCCCTCTTTCTTTGTTTGTTGCGCCGTTCCTCTATCGTCGCTTTGCAGCCATGGAGCGAACCGGGTGAGACCTAACACGTCATATATGGACTTCCCCACAAACGCAAGAAGCTAACCGATAGCTTGGCTCGGTGGAGCCCCTGCAGCGTCAAGGAATTTGCGTCCTGCACGCAGCAGTCACTCCGCATATAGCCCGACGGGCGCCAAAGGCTAATACGGACTTCTGATTGCAATACAGCGCAGACCTACTGCCTGCGGCCGGGGCCGGCGAGCTCATCAAACTCAGTAAGTCAACTCCAGCACCACCAGATGCCCGTCCGCCATCGGCCATGTCCGGCCAGTGATTTTTTCGCCGTTGAATTCGGCTGAAATCGGGCGAATGCCGTCCTGGCTCAGGTTGATCTTCGAACTTGACACGCCTGCGCCGGCGGGTGGAACGCCCGGCAGCGCCTTGCCGTCGAACGACATCTTGTCGCGGGTCGCGTCGAAGTAGCCGCGTGGCCGCGTCAGTGTGGTGCTGGATTTGGCGGTTTTGTCGGCGTCGGCCGGGCGGTCTGCGCGCAGGTGAATCAACTGGCTCGACCGCGGGAAGGGGCTGCGGTAGATATGGGTGGCTGCATACCCTGGCGCGCTGATGACAAATTCGTATTGCGTGCCGGGCTGTGCGGTGAACGGTCCCCAGAGGCCGTCGGCACCCACCGTCTTGCTGTGCACGGGGTTGCCCAGACGTGCACCGGTGGCGGCGTCGGTGGCGTACACCGCCAGTTGCGCGCCCGGCAGCGGCAGGTTGTTCGAATAGTTGCCCGAAGCCGGGTCGGTGGGCCGCAGTCCCAGGCCGGTGATCTTGCCGTTCAGCACCACCGGTGTTTCAGGCTGGATGGTGCGTGCCTGCGCGGACTTGCCGGTGATGAAGCGGTAGGTGGCTTCGAAGGCAGTCGGCGAAAAAGAAGTCTCGCGGTGGTCAACCCGCGGCAACACGGTGTTGGTGGCGCCCTTGAGCGCCGGCCCTTCGAAGGTGACGTTGGTGGGTGTGCCTTTGGCGCCTATCCACACGCCGTCGGGTTGGGCAAATTTGTCGTTGTTGTCCGAACGCAGCGTGAGCCACTTGACCGGGCCGGTCACCTCGTCGCCGGCGGCGTTTTTCGGGGCGTTGAGCCGGGTCAGGAAAGGCCCGGTACCGGAAAACTCATTGGCTTCGCGGAAACCCTTGATGGCCCAGACGCCATGGTTGGGCGTGCCGCCGAGGATGGCATGGCTCACGCGCGCTGCGCCGCCGCCGTTCTGGATGTAGTTGCGTATGGCGTTGCCGCCGCGCGAGTTGCCCATCAGCACCACCTGGCGGGCACCGGTGGCCTGCAGCACTTTCTCGACTTCCGCCTTCAGGTAGGCCATGTGTTCCGCGGTCGAGGTGCGGCCCGGCTGGGCCTTGCCGTCATCGTCGCGCGCCAGTGGGTAGGGCAGGTCGATGGCATGCAGGCGTTCGCGCGGCCAGCCATTGGACTCGAAACGCCACACCGTGCTTTGCCAGATGGAGGCGGAGTCGCCGTTGCCGTGCACAAACACGATAGGCGGGTGCTCCCCGGTTGTGGGTGTTGTGGCGCAACCGGCCAGAACCAGGCCGGTGGCGGCGAGCACAAGAAGAAGGCGGCGGTGCAACATCATGGTTTGTCTCCTGCAATTAAAAAGTGCCCGTGGTTCATGCCACGGAGCATCGTTTCTCGATATGTCGCAGGCAAGTCAGGCAAACACGCCGGCGGTGTCCTGCATCCTGCCAGAGACTTCACCCAGGTGGTGCAGGGTGTCGCCAAAACTCATTTCCATTTGTGTCAGCCGCTTGAAGTAGTGGCTCACGATGTATTCGTCGGTCACGCCGATGCCGCCGTGCAGTTGCACAGCCTGCTGGCCGATGAACCGCATCGAGACACCGAGCTGGTACTTCGCGCGGGCCATGGCGGCGCGGCGTTCCGCGGCCGGGGCATTGAGCTTGAGCGAGGCGTAATAACTCATGGAGCGGGCGAGCTCCAGCTGCATCTTCATGTCGGCCACGCGGTGCCGCAGCGCCTGGAAGCTGCTGATCACCACGCCGAACTGCTTGCGCGTGTTCATGTACTCGACGGTGATGGCCAGGGTTTTGTCCATCACGCCGACGGCTTCGGCGCAGGTGGCGGCGATGCCGATGTCGGTGGCGTGTTCGAGTGCGGCCAGGCCGTCCAGGGTGATCAGGCTGGCGGGCGCCTTGTTGAGCAGCACCTCGGCGGCGCGGCCGCCGTCCTGCGTGCCGTAGCCGCGGGTGGTCACACTGGCTGCAGTGCGCTCCACCAGGAACAGCGCGATCTTGCCCTGGACTTGCGCCGGCACAATGAAGGCGTCGGCCATGTCGCCGGCGGGTACTATGCTTTTGGTAGCTGTCAGCGCCCAGCCCGCACCGGCCGGGGCCGCTTTTGCTTCACAAACGTCAAGCCGGTAACGGGCCGCCCGTTCTTGCGACGCAAGCACCACCAGCGCTTCGCCGCCCGCGATTTTCGGTAGCCAGGCAGCTTGGACATCGGCGGGTGCGTAGCTGGACAGCACGGCGCCGGCAATCAGCGTCTGGGCCAGGGGCTCGAGCACGATGCCGCGGCCGAGTTCTTCCATGACGACCATGCCTTCCACCGGGCCCATGCCCATGCCGCCATCGTCCTCGGGGATGTAGAGGCCGGCCAGGCCCAACTCGGCCAGCTGGCCGTAAGCCTCGCGCGAGAAACCGCCGGCCCTGGCAATGCCGCGGCGGCGCTCAAAGTCATAAGCCTTGTCGACCCACTTGCGCACGGCGTCGCGCAGCTGTTCCTGGTCGTCTGTGAAATCAAAATCCATGGTATTTCCTAAAAATATTTGGCAACCTAGCCCAGGACGAATTGCGACACGATGTTGCGCTGGACTTCGTTGGAGCCGCCGTAGATCGTGGTCTTGCGCAGGTTGAAGTAGGTCGAGGCCAGGGGTGCGTCGCCCGGCAGGCCGCCGGGGAAGTCGCCCTGCCAGCCGGCTTCCATGGCTTCCTCGATGAAGGGCAGGCTGAAGGGGCCGGCGGCCAGCATCATGAGTTCGCTGTAGCGCTGCTGGATCTCGCTGCCGCGGATCTTGAGCAGGCCGGCGATGTCCAGCGAGTTCTTGCCGGACTTTTCGGCGGAGAGCACGCGCAGCACCAGCATTTCCAGGGCCACCACATCCACTTCCATCTTGGCGATTTCATCGCGGAAGCGCAGGTCGTCGTACACCCCTTCGGCCTTGGCGATGCGCTTGAGGCGCTCGAGTTCGCGCTTGGCGCGGTTCACGTCGGCAATGTTGGTGCGCTCGTGGCTGAGCAGGTGTTTGGCGTAGGTCCAGCCCTTGTTTTCCTCGCCGACCAGGTTTTCTGCCGGCACTTCGACGTTGTCGAACCAGACCTCGTTGACCTCGGCCTCGCCGTCCAGCAGCACGATGGGACGCACGGTGACGCCGGGCGACTTCATGTCGATCAGCAGGAAGGAGATGCCGGTTTGCGGCTTGCCTTCGGTGCTGGTGCGCACCAGGCAGAAAATCCACTCGCCATACTGGCCCAGCGTGGTCCAGGTTTTCTGGCCGTTGACAATGTA
>CAZIYA010000227.1:0-6034 GCA_964543355.1 uncultured Polaromonas sp. | reverse complement strand
GGTGGAAGAAAAGGCGCGCCAGGAACTGGGCATGGTCAAACCCAACGAAATTTTTGTGCAGATTGCGCGCTGACCGCAGCCATCTTTCCTGGTTTTTGACTTGCTCTGTTTTTAATAGCTTCCAGGGCAATACCCATAAGGGCTGGAGCCACATTTGACCATCCATCCAGCGGAAACCAGCCGTGCCTCGAGCGAACCGTGCCGGGTGGCCGTGCTGGGCGCGCCGGGGACCGGCAAAACCCGGCTGGCCACCGAACTCCTCGCAGCGCTGAGTTCTCGCCCTGTCGGGGCAGCGGCTATCCTGGTCACCGACGACCCGCCGTGGGCTGCTGTTTTACCGGCAGCAGATGGCGAAAAGGAGGCCTCCCGGGGTTTTGACCAGGTCCTGCTGATGGGTCTGGACCTGCCTGCACCCAACGATGCAAGACCGGCGCAGGACAGCGCCGACCTGCAACTGCGCCAGGCCCTTGCCAAAACGCATTTGCCTTACACAGTGGTTTACGGTACGGGTGCCGCGCGCCTGGCCAACGCACTGGGCGCGCTGCACGGGCTGGCTGGCTGCAGCAACCCGCAGGCGCCGTCAGCAAGCGGCGCCCAGGCGCGCCGGCCCTGGGTCTGGGCCTGCGACACCTGCAGCGACCCGGACTGCGAACGCCGGCTGCTCAGCGACCTGCTGGCCAGCCGGGCGGCCTGATCACTGGATGCCCGGCGCCGGCGGCAGCTGGCTGGCCTGGCTGGTGAAGATCTGCGCCGCATCCACGGGATCGAAGCCGTACTGCGCGCCGCAGAACTCGCAGCCCACATCAATCCGGCCGCGTTCGGCGATGATGCTTTCCACTTCGTCCGTGCCCAGGCCGCGCAGCATGCCGCTGACGCGTTCCTGCGAGCAGCTGCAGGCAAAACTCGGGGCCACCGGCTCGAAGCGCGTGACCTGCTCTTCCCAGAACAGGCGGCGCAGGATGGTGTCGGCGTCCAGGCCCAGCAGTTCCTCGCGCTTGAGCGTGCCGGCCAGCAGCGCAATGCGCTTGTAGTCTTCGTTGCGGCCGATCTCGTCCTCGTTGGCATCGCGGTCGATCTGGCCTTCGAGGTTGCCTTCCCCCTTGACCGGCAGGCGCTGGATCAGCAGGCCGGCCGCCACCTGGCCGTCGGCAGCGAGGATCAGTCGGGTGTCCAGCTGCTCACTCTGCAGCATGTAGTGCTCCAGCACCTCGCTGAGGTTTTCGATTTTTTCGCGCCGGTCGCCAAACAGCGGCACCACGCCCTGGTAGGGTTGCTGGCCCGGGAGCTTGTCTTTCGGGTCCAGCGTGATGGCGCAGCGCCCCTGGTTGTTGACGTTGACCAGTTGGCTCAGGCTGTCGCCCGGCAACACCTCGCCCGTCACGGTGGCGGTGGCACGCAGGCTCAGGTCCGGCTGCACTTCGGCCACCGCCAGCTTGACCGGGCCGTCGCCGAAAATCTGCAGCACCAGCGCGCCGTTGAACTTGATGTTGCCCTGCATCAGCGCACCCGCGGCCGTCATTTCACCGAGCAGTTGCATGACCTCGGCCGGGTAGCCGCCGCCGGCCTCGCGGCGCTTGAGGATTTCCTGCCAGGCATCGGTCAGGCGCACCAGCATGCCGCGCACCGGCAG
Source organism: uncultured Polaromonas sp. (assembly GCA_964543355.1). Taxonomy (GTDB): domain Bacteria; phylum Pseudomonadota; class Gammaproteobacteria; order Burkholderiales; family Burkholderiaceae_C; genus Polaromonas. Next base: position 4,404 of record CAZIYA010000227.1, on the reverse strand, counting down.
GCCGTCGAAAATGAATTTGTGCAGTTCAGAGGGCATGGAGCCCCCACGGTCGCTCACTGCGTGTAGCTCCCTGCCCCCCTAGGGGGCCGCTGCGCCTGCGGGCCGGCAAAGCCGGACCCGCGGCCCCGGCTTGAATAAGAGCCTCTGCTGTCTTTGTGAATTTGTTGGGTTGGGTCATGGTCTGGGTGGTCTTGGTCGCGCTCAGGCAATCTTTTTGAAGCCGGCCTTGTAGCGCCGGGCATTCTCTACATAGTGATGGGCGATCGTTTTTAAACCCTCGATCTGCTCGGGCGAGAGTTGCCGCACCGCCTTGGCTGGGCTGCCCAGGATCATGGAGCCGTCGGGAAATTCCTTGCCTTCGGTGACCAGCGAACCGGCGCCCACCAGGCAGTTTTTGCCGATCTTCGCGTTGTTCAGAACGATGGCACCGATGCCGATCAATGAGCCATCGCCGATGGTGCAGCCGTGCAGCATGACCTGATGGCCGATCGATACGTTCTCGCCAATCGTCAGGGGCACGCCCCGGTCCGCATGCAGCACGCTGGCATCCTGAACGTTGGAGCCGCGGCCTATGCGTATGGTTTCGGTGTCGCCGCGTACCACGGTGCCGAACCAGACGCTTACGCCTTCGGCCAGCTCGACATCGCCGATCACCTGGGCGCTGTCGGCGACCCAGGCGGTTTCATGGAGGGCGGGTATCAGGTCGTCGAGTTGGTAGATAGCCATGGGTAGGGGGTGGAGTTGGGGAATCGGGAAAGGCCAGCCAGGTGCCGGGATGTGCCGCCAATTGTAAGGAAGAGGCCTTCTGCCCGTCTTGCACGGGTCTCTCCCGCAGACCGGCGCCATCGCCGACAATTCAGGCGTGACGAGCGCAACCCTCCCCCCCGAACTGCGCCAACAGGCCCTGAAGGCGCTGCTGGAGCCCGATCCACAGCAAAAAGTGCTGTTGACCCATTCCCTGCGGGCGCAAGCAGCTACCTTTTCAATAGCAATTGAGTTGCGCCTGGCAGCCCCCACCGGCCTGCCCGGCTGCCCGGCCCGGCCTGAACTGCGCTCGCACCTGGATGTGCCCAAACGCTCGCCGTTCACGCCGCAAGGCCTGGCCGCCCTGCTGCATGCGGTGACCCACATCGAGTTCAACGCGATCAACCTCGCGCTCGATGCCCTCTGGCGCTTTGAAGGCATGCCGCAGGCCTATTACCTGGACTGGCTCACGGTCGCCGCCGAGGAAGCCCTGCACTTCAGCCTGCTGCGCGATCACCTGCGCACCATGGGCCACGACTACGGCGACTTCCCGGCCCACACAGGCCTGTGGGACATGACCGAAAAAACCGCCGGCGACGTGCTCGCACGCATGGCCTTGGTGCCGCGCACGCTGGAAGCCCGAGGGCTGGACGCTACCCCCGCGATGCAGGCCAAGCTGCGCCGGGTCGGCACACCTGACGCCCTGCGCGCGGTGGCCATTCTGGACATCATCCTGCGCGACGAAATCGGCCACGTCGCCATCGGCAACCACTGGTACCGTTACCTGTGCGCGCAGCGCCAGCTCGACCCGGTCACCACCTATGCCGGGCTGGCGGCCCGTTATGAGGCGCCCGTGCTCAAAGGACCGTTCAACCTGGCCGCCCGGCGCGCTGCCGGTTTTGACGAAACCGAGCTGGCCCGGCTGGGAAGCTGAACCCGGCCGGCCGCAGCACACGCGGCGCGAAGGCCTGTCCGCTTGATCCACGTCAATACGCCGCCCGCGGTATCGGCTGACAGTGCAATGCGGCCTTGACCCACAGCCCCTGCCGCGGCCACGCCTGCAAGCTGGGGCACGATTGAGTAAGATCCGTCCAACTGACGACTTCCAAGAGGAGTTTGCAATGATCCGGCATCTCGTTCCACAGATTGAGTCCCAAATCGTTCGCTTGCCGTCTCCGGTGGCCGTGCAGTTGCCTGCAGGCCAGCTTCTCGGCCCGCCCGGCGCCCCCGTCAAGATGTCGTTTTCCCACTGGTCCAGCCTGACGCGGCTTCGGGCTGGCCAAATCGGTGCGCTGGCCGAAGAGTTTGTCGAAGGCAAGCTCAACATTGAAGGCCGCATGCGCGACGTGATGGCGGTGGCCGCCAGCCTGTTGCCGGCCAATCCCGTCCATATCGACGCCGGCTGGTGGACTGCCCTGCAGCGCCAGATCCGTGCGTTGCGGGCACATACGCCGGAAAAAGACGCCGAGCAGATCCAGTTTCACTACGATGTTTCGGACGATTTCTATGCCTTGTGGCTGGACCCGCGCCGCGTCTACTCCTGCGCCTATTACCGGGAAAACGGCATGGCACTGGCCCAGGCCCAGGAGGCCAAACTGGACCATATCTGCCGCAAGCTGATGCTCAGGCCCGGGGAGCGTTTTCTCGACATCGGCTCCGGCTGGGGCGGCCTGCTGCTGTGGGCCGCAGAACATTACGGTGTGGATGCGACCGGCATCACGCTGTCAAAAAACCAGCACGCGCACGTGCAGCGAGTGATCGAAGACAAAGGGCTGCAGGGCCGGGTCCGGGTCGAGCTGCGTGACTATCGGCACCTGGATGAAAGCAGGCCTTTCGACAAGATCTCTTCGGTCGGCATGTTCGAACACGTGGGGCGGGCCAACATGACGGCCTATTTCAGCAAGATCCGGCGCCTGCTGGCCCCGGGCGGGCTGGTCATGAACCATGGCATCACCTCTGGCGGTACGGACAACGACCAGCTTGGCGCTGGCATGGGCGATTTCATCGAAAAATACATTTTCCCCGGCGGCCAGCTGCTGCATGTCAGCGAGGTGCTGACTCACATGGCGCGCAGCGGCCTGGAAATGGTAGACACGGAAAACCTGCGACCGCACTATGCGCGCACGTTGTGGGACTGGTCTGATGCGCTGGAAGCGCGCCTGGATGAAGCGCAGCAGGTTCTGGCGGCCACCAGCGGAGCGGAACGCGGCGAAAAAACCCTGCGCGCCTACCGCCTCTACCTGGCCGGGAGCGCCATGAGTTTCGAGCGCGGCTGGCTCGCGCTGCACCAGATGCTGGCCAGCCGCCCGGCGGGAGACACGCCGAACGAAGCCATCGAGGGTGCGCAAAGCAGCTACCCCTTCCGGCGCGACTACATGTACACAGCTTCCGCCGCAACCGGCGCGCTGGCGGACTGACGGACTTGGCATTGGCCTGCACGCCGAATTTTTGAACAAAATCGGCTTCTGACCCTTATCAGGTGGGCGCAAGCAGCTACTTTATTGATAGCGAAGAGCGCCCTGCCCTCAGTCGGCCTTGATGTGCGCCGCCTTGATGATGCGGGCGTTGTTCTCGGACTCCTGCGCGATCTGGCGGGCAAACCGCGCGGCGCTGCCAGCCGTGGGCACGTTGTCGGCACCGAGCAGGCGCCGGCGCAACTCCGGCGTCTGCAGCGCCAGGTTGATCTCGTTGTTCAGCCGCAGCAGCATGGCCTCCGGAATCCGGCCCGGCGCAAACACGCCAAACAGTGAACTCAGGTTGGCCGGCGCCAGGCCCAGCTCGGCAAAGGTCGGCACCTGCGGCAGGGTGTCGACCCGCGCCGGCGCACCCACCGCCAGCGGACGCAACTTGCCGGATTGGATGTGCGGCATCACCGCCGCGCTGAGGTTGGTGGAAAACACCTCGAACTGCCCCCCCAGGGCGTCAGTCAACTGCTGGCCGCCGCCCTTGTAGGGCACATGGGTGAATTCCAGCTTCGCGCCCTGCTGCACCTGCTCAAGCACAATGTGGCCCACCGTCGCCAGCCCCGAGGTGGCCCAGCGCACGCTGCCCGGTTTGGCTTTGGCGGCGGCCAGCATGTCCTTGAAGTCCTTGCCTTCAAATGCCGGGGTGGCCAGCAGGACCACCGGCGAATACATGACGCTGGCCACCGGTGCGATGTCCGTGGCCGGGTCGTAGGGCAGCTTGCCCAGGTGCGGGTTCAGCGCCAGCGGGCTGATCGAAGAAAATCCCAGCGTGTAGCCGTCGGGCGCTGCCTTGGCCACCAGGTCCATGCCTATGCTGCCGCCCGCGCCGGCACGGTTTTCAACGACCACCGGCGTCGCCAGTTGCTGCGCCAGCCTGTCGGCCAGCGCCCGCGCGATGTTGTCGCTGATGCCGCCCGGCGGGTAGGCCACCACGATGCGGATAGGGCGCGCCGGCCAGGCGGCCTGGGCGGTTGAAACCGAAGGAAGGGCAGCGGCGCACAACGCAAGCAGAGGCAAGGCCAGCAGGCGGCGGCGCGATGGGGTCAGTGACATGAATTTTCCTGAGGTGAACGTCGCCATATTTTGCGACAGGCTCAGGACGATCGATTCATAACCACCGATGGGGCGCTCTTCATACAGGCAGGGGCCGCGGATCTGGCTTTGCCAGTCCGCAGGCGCAGCGGCCCCCTCGGGG
>CAZIYA010000226.1:0-6062 GCA_964543355.1 uncultured Polaromonas sp. | reverse complement strand
GCGCAGCGGCCCCCTCGGGGGGCAGGGAGCTACACGAAGTGAGCGACCGTGGGGGCCTAACTCTGCTCCAGAAAGCGCTGTGCGTCGAGCGCCGCCATGCAGCCGGTGCCCGCACTGGTGATGGCCTGGCGGTAAACATGGTCCTGCACGTCACCGGCGGCAAACACACCGGGCACGCTGGTCATGGTGGCAAAACCCTGCAAACCTGTGCGGGTGATGATGTAGCTGTCTTTCATTTCCAGCTGGCCGGAAAAGATGTCGGTGTTGGGCTGATGGCCGATGGCGATAAAGCAGCCCTGCAGCGCGATGTCCTGTGTGGCACCGGATTCCGTGCTTTTGAGACGCACACCGTTGACGCCGGCGGCATTGCCCAGCACTTCGTCAAGGGTGTGGTGCAGTTTCAGTTCGATCTTGCCGGCCGCCACTTTTTCATGGAGCTTGTCAATGAGAATGGCTTCGGCCTTGAACTTGTCGCGGCGATGAACGAGGTAGACCTTGCTGGCGATGTTGGACAGGTACAGCGCTTCTTCCACGGCGGTGTTGCCGCCGCCGACCACGCACACCTCCTGGTTTCGGTAGAAAAAACCGTCGCAGGTCGCGCAGCCCGACACGCCGCGCCCCATGAAGGCCGTTTCGGAATCGAGACCCAGGTACTTGGCCGAGGCACCGGTGGCAATGATCAGCGCGTCACAGGTGTAGCTGCCGCTGTCGCCGGTCAGCGTGAAGGGGCGCTGGCTGAAATCGACCTTGTTGATATGGTCGAAGATGATCTCCGTCTTGAAGCGTTCGGCGTGTTCAAGAAAGCGCTGCATCAGTGCCGGGCCCTGGACACCCAGCGGGTCCGCGGGCCAGTTGTCGACGTCGGTCGTGGTCATCAGTTGCCCACCCTGCGCAATGCCTGTGATCAGCACCGGATTGAGATTGGCACGCGCCGCATAGACGGCTGCTGTGTAGCCTGCGGGGCCGGAGCCAAGGATGAGAACTTTAGAATGTCGCATGGTGAAAATCTGTATGGAAAAGCATGAGAACTCAGTTAGAGTCGGGGCTGACTTGGGGCTTTAACACCCCTGATGGACGGAAATAGTTGGCACAACACACGCTATTGTAAGAACTCGTGCTGGAAGGCCGCCGGGCGGGGGGACGTGCTTCCCGGGATCCGGCGGGCTTTTGGGTCCGGTCAATGGCGCGGTCTGGAGAAGTTTGGTATGTCTACGATGGTGTCTAACCTTGAACTGATTCGTCGGGTACCCTTGTTCTCGATGTTGACGACCAGCCAGGCTGAGTCAGTGGCCCAGGCCGTCATCAAGCGCCGGTACAAACGCGGGGAAGCGATTGTCGAGCAGGGCAAGAAGTCCAACGCCCTGGCCATCATCCTGACCGGCCGGGCCCGCGTCGTGACCACCGATGCTCGCGGCCGCGAGGTGATTCTTGCCACCATGCATCCGGGGGACTATGTTGGCGAAATGAGCCTGATCGACAACGAGCCGCATTCAGCCACGGTGCGCACCGAGGTGCAGACGGATGTGCTGGTGGTGGGCCGGCCGGAATTCGCCCGCTGCCTGCCCGAGAACAGCTCCATGGCCTATGCTGTCATGAAAGGCCTGGTGCAGCGCCTGCGCCAGGCAGACCGCAAGATCGAATCGCTGGCGCTGATGGACGTGTACGGCCGTGTGGCCAGGGCCTTGCTGGAATCGGCGCTGCCTGACCGTGAGGGCAACACAGTGATCCGCGAGAAGGTGTCGCGCCAGGATCTTGCCAAAATGGTCGGGGCCTCGCGGGAGATGGTTAGCCGGGTCATGAAAGATCTTGAGGAACGCGGCTTTATCGAGACGCGGGCCGATGGCTCGATGTGGGTCAAGGACCGCCTCAATTCCCTGGGTTGACGGCCTCTTTCCGCTCACCTTTTTCCGTCATGAAGGCCTGATCATCTGAGGTAAGCTCAGCAGTCGCCCTATGACTTATTCACTCGATACCTTGAACTCCAGAACATCTGCCGCGGCCGGTTCCGCGGGCGGCGTGAAACGCTTTGCGCATGAAGTCAGCCTCATCCTGGGCCTGCTTGCGCTGGTCTTCTGGCTCGGTGCCCTGCTCAGCTATTCACCGCAGGACGCGGCTTGGTCGACCACAGGCAGCCGCGAAGCGGCCAGCGCACTGAAGGCCGGCGAGGCCGTCACCCGCAACTGGGGCGGGCGCCTGGGGGCCCACCTGGCCGATGCCAGCTATTTCCTGCTCGGGTTTTCCGCGTGGTGGGCGCTGGCCGCGGGCGTTCGCGCCTGGTTGGGCTCGCTGGCGCGCGGCCTGCGTGGCCAGCCGGCATCCGCCACGATGGCGGGCCGTGTCAGGTTCTGGTCTTGCCTGGCACTGCTGTTGCTGGCCAGCACGGCCCTTGAATGGTCGCGTCTGTACCGCTTTGAAGTCAGCTTGCCTGGCCACGCCGGTGGCATCCTGGGCTACCTGGCAGGGCCTGCCAGTGTGAAATGGCTGGGGTTTACCGGTTCTGGCCTGGTCTGGATTGCCGTCGGCGTGATTGCCGTGTCGGTGGTGTTTGCCTTTTCCTGGGCCCATACCGCGCAACGCATCGGTGCCTGGATTGACGAGCTGATCGAGTCGCGCCGCGAAAAACGCGAGATCGCCGAAGACCTCGCGGTGGGACGCGCCGCGGCCCGTGAGCGCGAGGAAATCCTGCATGAAGAACGCATCGAGATCGAGGAGCATCACCCGGTCCCGGTGCTGATCGAGCCGACGCTGGTCGAAATTCCCAAAAGCGAACGTGTTGCCAAGGAACGACAGAAACCGCTGTTCAGCGAAATGCCGGACTCCAAGCTGCCGCAGGTGGACCTGCTCGACGGCGCGCTGACGCGCCAGGAGACCGTGGCGCCCGAAACGCTGGAGATGACCTCGCGCCTCATCGAGAAGAAGCTCAAGGACTTCGGCGTCGACGTGCGTGTGGTGGCGGCAGCACCTGGCCCGGTCATCACGCGGTACGAGATCGAACCCGCCACCGGCGTCAAGGGTGCGCTAATCGTGAATCTGGCCAAGGACCTGGCGCGCGCGCTCAGCCTGGTGTCCATCCGCGTGATTGAAACCATCCCCGGCAAGAACTACATGGCGCTGGAACTGCCCAACGCCAAGCGCCAGTCCATCAAGCTCAGTGAAATCCTCGGTTCGCAGGTCTACAACGAGGCCAAGTCCATGTTGACCATCGGCCTGGGCAAGGACATCAGCGGCGCGCCTGTGGTGGCCGACCTCGCGAAAATGCCACACTGCCTGGTGGCCGGTACCACCGGCTCGGGCAAGTCGGTCGGCATCAACGCGATGATCCTGAGCCTGCTCTACAAGGCCGATGCGCGCGATGTGCGCCTGCTGCTGATCGACCCGAAGATGCTGGAGATGAGTGTCTATGAAGGCATTCCGCACTTGCTGGCCCCCGTGGTCACCGACATGCGGCAAGCCGCGCACGGCCTGAACTGGTGCGTGGCCGAGATGGAAAAGCGCTACAAACTCATGAGCAAGATGGGGGTGCGCAATCTGGCCGGCTACAACGCCAAGATCGACGAAGCCAAGGTACGCGGCGAGTTCATTTACAACCCCTTCAGCCTGACGCCCGAGCAACCCGAACCGCTGGAGCGCCTGCCCTACATCGTGGTGGTGATCGACGAACTGGCCGACCTGATGATGGTGGTCGGCAAGAAAATCGAAGAGCTGATCGCCCGGCTGGCGCAAAAGGCGCGCGCCGCCGGCATTCACCTGGTGCTGGCCACCCAGCGCCCCAGCGTGGACGTGATCACCGGCCTGATCAAGGCCAACATCCCGACGCGTTTGTCCTTCCAGGTCAGCAGCAAGATCGACAGCCGCACCATCCTCGACCAGATGGGCGCTGAAGCGCTGCTGGGCATGGGCGACATGCTCTACATGCCCAGCGGCACGGGTTTCCCGATCCGGGTGCATGGTGCGTTTGTCAGCGACGATGAAGTGCACCGCGTGGTGGCTTACCTGAAGCAGCAGGGCGAACCCAATTACATCGACGGTGTGCTGGAGGGCGGCACGGTGGACGGCGACGGCGATCTGCTCGGTGATGGCAATGGCGGCGCGGGTGGTGAAGGCGAAAAAGACCCGATGTACGACCAGGCTGTCGAGATCGTCCTGAAAAATCGCAAGGCTTCCATCTCGCTGGTGCAACGGCATCTGAAGATTGGCTACAACCGGGCCGCACGCCTCCTCGAGGAAATGGAGAAATCGGGGATGGTCAGTGCCATGTCGGGCAGCGGGCAGCGTGAAATTCTGGTGCCTGCACGCGCTGAAGGATGACAGCCTGGCATTTACCTGGGCGATACATTATTCGGGCAACCAACGCCCGCAGTCTGGGTCCTACCTGCACTGTCTATCCAACGGGGCTTGCCCCAGAACTGCCATGACCCATTTATCCTTCCTGCATGCTGCACCCGCCCGCCGTTTTTTCCAGCCCGCCTGCCGGGGCGCGCTGGCTGGCTTCTTCGCTGTTTTTTCCATGGCCGCCAGTGCCCAGGTGGCCACGGTCAGTGGCCTGGAAAGCCTGGAGGCCTTTGTCAAGAACACCAAAAGTGGCCGCGCCGTTTTCACGCAGGTCGTGACCAGCCCGGTACGTGACGGCCAGACCGCCAAAACCAAAACCTCCAATGGAAGTTTTGAGTTCCTGCGTCCCAACCGTTTCAGGTTTGTCTACAGGAAGCCGTTTGAGCAAAGCATTGTGTCGGACGGCCAGACCCTCTGGCTGCACGATGTTGACCTGAACCAAGTCACCGCGCGCAAGCTGACGCAGGTCCTCAATGGCACACCGGCTGCCGTGATTGCCGCTGCTGCAGACATCAAGGCCCTGCAGGCTGATTTCACTCTGGTGCCCCAGCCCGACAGGGACGGCCTCGAATGGATGCTGGCCACGCCGAAAACCAAAGATGGGCAGGTGCAAAACATCACCGTCGGTTTCAGGAGCACCAGCAAGGGCAGTGAACTGGCCGTGCTGGAAATCCTCGACAGCTTCGGTCAGCGCTCGGTAATGACTTTCACCCAGTTTGAAATCAATCCAGCGCTCACCGCCGCCGGCTTCCAGTTCAAGCCACCGGCCGGTGCAGACGTGATTCGCCAATAAAGAAAGAAGACCAGCATGGCCGCCCACGCCGAGCCCCCGTTCGGGCAGGATGCCGATGCCCGGGCGATGGCTCCGCTGGCCGAGCGTCTGCGTCCCAAAAACCTGGGCGAGGTGATTGGCCAGCAGCACCTGCTCGGCGAGGACATGCCGCTGCGCATTGCCTTTGAGTCCGGTCAGCCGCACAGCTGCATTTTGTGGGGCCCGCCCGGCGTCGGAAAAACCACGCTGGCGCGCTTGATGGCCAGCAGCTTCGACGCACATTTCATCACCATTTCGGCCGTGCTGGGCGGTGTCAAGGAGATCCGCGAGGCGGTCGAGCAGGCCACCATCTGGCAAGGGCAGGGCGGCAAACGCACGATCGTGTTTGTTGACGAGGTGCACCGTTTCAATAAAAGCCAGCAGGACGCCTTTTTGCCGCATGTGGAGAGCGGCCTGTTCACTTTCATAGGGGCCACCACCGAGAACCCGTCCTTTGAGGTGAACTCCGCCTTGCTGTCACGCGCGGCGGTGTATGTGCTCCAGCCGCTGGGGGAAGAGGATCTCAAGCAAATCATCGCCAGGGTCCTTGAGCAGCGGGCGCTGCCAGCTATCAAAACCATAGTGCCCGAAGCTGCCAGCCAGCTCGTGGCCTATGCCGACGGTGATGCCCGGCGCCTGCTCAACACGCTGGAATCCCTCAATGTGGCGGCCCAGCGTGAAAAAAAGGACGGCAGCCTGGAGGTCACGGCGGCCTGGCTGCTCAAGGTGCTGGGCGAACGAATGCGTCGCTACGACAAGGGCGGCGAGCAGTTCTACGACACCATCTCGGCGCTGCACAAGTCGGTGCGCGGTTCCGACCCGGATGCTGCGCTGTACTGGCTGGTGCGCATGCTCGACGGTGGTGCCGAGTCCAAATACATGGCCAGGCGGCTCATACGCATGGCCAGCGAAGACATCG
>CAZIYA010000225.1:0-6092 GCA_964543355.1 uncultured Polaromonas sp. | reverse complement strand
ATTGAGCAGGTAAACCGCCGCGTCGTCGGCGGTCTCGATGCCGACCAGCAATTGCGGTGGAATCGGGAGATTGCTGGAATTCCTGAGAATTTCGCTGAGCACGCCGGGTGCAATCTTGCAGCCGCAGCCGCCACCGTGCGAAAGGCTGCTCAATCTCGGCGGGACGGCAGGTGTGAGTTTGTCAGGGGCGTTCATGGGGACCTTCAGGGCTGTGCGGGGTGGAGTGCACTGAGCACCAAGTTTAAGACAAGGCGCTCTTCTTCTGCCGGATCAAGCAGATGGGCGCGCTGCCGGCATTGGTGTTCGAGCAGCGCCAGAAAACGCGGCTCGGTGGCGCAGCGCTGCAGCAGCAGCGCCAGCACAGCATCATCACCCACCGGGAAATAGCCTGCATAGTCGGCGCCGAGCATGCCGATGTTGCCGCTGATGCGCGATGCCAGCACCGCTGTGCCGGACTGGATAGCCTGCCCGATGACCTGGGCGCCGCCTTCCATGCGGGAACTGTTGACCAGCACATGCGCACGCCTGATGTGCTGGCGTGTCTGTGCCTGTGGCAGTCCTCCAAGCCAGCGATAGCCGGGCGCGGCTTTTTCTGCCGCTCGCGCAGCCAGTGCGAGTTCGGGGGCGAGTGCGTCGCCGATATGGTCAAACAGGATGCGCTTTTCCAGGGGTGCGGTTTCCGCACCCAGCCGCGTCGCTGCCCGCATGAAAGTCAGCGGGTCTTTCTCGTCGCGCAGGTGACCGACCATCACGGCACGCAGGTGCCGCACCGGCTTGACCGCGGGCTTCAGGGGCCGGGCCGACTGGTAGATCACGCAGCTCTTGTTTCGCAGGGCGCCAGGCAGCGCCTGCAGGCCGTCCTCCTGCAGCACCACCAGGTGGGTTGCCAGCGCCAGCGATTGCCGGGCACTGGCATCTTCATGGATGTCGCGGTAGAGGTCGGTGCCCGTCAGGACCACGATCAATGGTTTGCCGGGACATTGCCGTGCCCAGTTTTCGATGGAGGGTGCCGAGCGGCGCGCGTGCAAGGCGACCAGGGCGTCGGCGCCGGCCGGATGCGGGGAGGAAGGCCACTGCAGCAGCAGGGCGGTGCGCACATGACCGCTCAGGCATTGTGCCCAGCGCCTGGCGGTGTGCCAGTTGCCGTTGTTGGCATCCTGGAGGGCAGGGCTGACCAGGACAACGGTTTTGGCGGGTTTCGATTTGGCTTCGGACGAGTTACGCAATTCATCACCCCGATTCAGGGGCCAGAAAAGGCCCCGGAACGAGGTTAACAGCTCAGGTGACGCTTTGGACGTCGTCAGAGAAGGCGTCCGCCTTGAGCTCACCTTTCAGTGCGTCGTAAATAAACAGCTTGTTGGCCAGTGCCGGCTGGTAGTTGAGCATGTCGATCAGGAAGCTCAAGGCGCCGAGGTTGTTGCCCAAGCGGTCAAACGTGCCGGCTGCGCGGGCCTGCTGTTCGGTCAAGTCTTTCTTGAGCAGTTGTTCGACGAGTTCACGCATGTGCATCACCGCAAGAGCGGCCTGGTCCAGCTCCAGCAGGGCCAGCACACCCTGCATCTGCGCCAGCTGTGCAGGAACCGCGGCCAGTACCGTCTTGTCCTTCGGAGCGCGGAAAAAGCTGTCCAGCGATTTTTCCAGCTCGCCCAGGGAAACGCGCAGCTCGGCCACCACGGTTCCCATGGTTTGCCTGTCGTTGACGCGCTGGTACAGCTCTTCCATCCAGGACTCCAGCGGCTGTGCCAGTCCACCGGTGCGCACGCCCTCGAGCCGCTCCGCGAGCCGGGCCGTCCGGGTCCACAACTTCGGGTCGTTGGGGTCGAAATCGTCGAACATGGCTTCCAGGTAAAGAACGGCGGTGGCCACTTCCAGGGCCAGCTCGGGGCGAGGTGCCTGGCCGGCACGCGCTGTTGCCTCGATCACCCGCGTCAGCACGCGGGCCAGCGGTTCGCTGGGCGGATGCAGTTTCACCAGCGAATCGGTCACCAGGCTGAACTGGTCGGCCACTGTCTTGAGCCTGCCCAGGTCACCGGCGGTCACCAGGGACCAGGTTTCCTTGGCCGAGCTGATTCGCTTGCGGGCCTGTGCGATCAGTGCCGGAGCGAAGCGGCCGAACTGGACCGCCTCGTAGTCGACCGGCTTGAACCGGGCCAGCCCATAACTTTTGCGAACGGCCGCCAGCACGGGTGCTTCACCGGGGCGGTGGGGCTTGACCTGCGAGCAAAGGAACAGCAGGTCCTGCGCGAGCCGTGTTGATGCCTCGGTGCCGCCCCGCGCCAGGGTGACGTACTGCAGCAGGATGCGCAAGGTGGCCCGTTTGACATAAAGATCGACCTTCAGCAGGCCCTGCGCGAGGGCTTCAAAAAAGCCTGCGGCAATTTTCCAGAAGGTCCGGGGTTCGTCGTCGGCCTGTCCCTCCGCGAAACCCAGGCACACGTCGCTGAGGCTTTGTGCCGTTTCCTGGTCACCGGTTCGAATCAGGGTCAGCATCAGCCGGTCCAGCATCTGGCGTGACGCGTCCCCGTACTCCCTGGGGCCCAGGGTCAGGTTCAGCGGCGGCTCTATCCAGCGCCATTCAAAGGCCCAGAGATCCGCCGGGTGGATGCGATCCGCGCCTATCAGGCCCTGGATGTCGCGGTATTGGGGAAATAAGGACACAGCCGACACTGGTTTGCCTGCCAGTACATCCTCGAGGTAAGCGGTCAGGGAAAAACTGGCCAGTTCAAGCTTGGCGGAGGCATCCTGGGTGCATTGCGCCGGGTGCTGGACGAATTTCTGCACCGCTGCTTCCATGGCCCGCAGCATCAGCGCGGCTGCGCTCATGCCAACCATCTCCAGGGCTCCCACTGCCTGGTGCAACTGCTGTCGGGCCAGGCGCAGCTGAGTGGCGTCCAGGGCCGCCAGGTCGGAACCGCTTGCCACCTCGGCCTCCCGCACAAAACGTTTCACAGCCTTGGTCGATGTATCCAGTGATTTCCGGAGTTCGTCCAGCACCCAGGCCAGCGGGCCCAGATCGATAACCGTCAGTTCGAGTTCAGCGGGTGATGAATTCGGGGGGATGGATTGCATGAATGGCAGGCCGGTTGATGGATCGGGGTCCACAATCAAAAAGAAGATGAGGCGTCCAGCCGCCCCGGATCGCAGGGCAGCCTGCCGGAGTCTATCCTTGGCCCTGTTGCTTCGGGGCCGGGCACGGAAACCGGGTGACAACCGGTCGCGAAAGCCGCATGACTGGTTGTCCGGCGGCCCACCTGTTTTTTTGCACAGGAGCCGAAAGTTGTGCAAGCGCTGCAACAGCCGGCCTTTCGTCTGCTATTCTGGATCCAGCAGTGCGCGGCGCGTCAGTTGCCATGGGTGGCTTCAGGCAGGGCCGCTTACCAGGACGACAGTTTTGGCTTCAGACGCTTTGCCCGACTCATCACCCCATTCATCTTCCGCCTCGGGGGCCGGACTGATGGACTCACCCCTGATGCGCAGCGCAGGCCGCGACATCCTGTCGCTGGCGCTGATGGATGCGCGCAACCATACGCTGCATCTGCTCAGCCAGTACCAGCAGGCGCTGGAGGCTGTTCATTTTGTGGTGCCCGAGCTGCCTGTCCTCAATCCACCGTTGTGGGAACTGGGCCATGTCGGCTGGTTCCAGGAGTGGTGGATAGCGCGCAACATGCAGCGCTCGCGCGGACCGCACTGCGATCCGTCTCATGCACGGCTGGCATCCATCGAGCCCAGCGCAGACCGCTGGTGGGACTCCGGCCACGTGCCGCACGGCCAGCGATGGAAGCTGGACTTGCCGGGGGTGGCCAGTTGCCGCGCCTATCTGCTCGACACCCTGGAAAGCACGCTGGAGCTGCTGGAAAAAGCCGGTGACGATGACGATGCGCTTTATTTCTACCGCCTCTGCCTGTTTCACGAAGACATGCATGCCGAGGCCCTGACCTACACCGCGCAGACGCTCGGCTTGAGCCTGGACAAGGGCTTGCTGCGGGCCTTCAACCCCCAAGCCATGGCGTTGCGCGAGCCCTTGCTGGTGCCGGCCACTGTCTGGAAACTCGGCAGCCCCGATCCTTTGCAGGTGACTGGTTTTGTGTTCGACAACGAGCAGGCACAGCATGAAGTCAGCGTGCCCGAGTTCGAGATCGACGCGCAGCCCGTGAGTTGGGCGCAGTTTGTGGAATTTGTCGACGACGGCGGTTACGACCAGCCCGGGTTCTGGCAACCGGCAGGCTGGGACTGGCTGCAGGCCGCGGCGAAAAGTGAAGGCCGGCGCGGCCCGCGTTATGTCGAGCAGATCGGTGTGGCCAGCGGTGCCGTGATGCAGACCCGCTTCGGCAAGGCCATGCGCATGCTGGGCAACCAGCCGGCCATGCACATGAGCTGGTGGGAAGCCGACGCCTGGTGCCGCTGGGCCGGCCGCCGCCTGCCGGCCGAGGTCGAATGGGAAGTGGCGGCGCACACGGCGGCGCGGCGTGGTTTTCGCTGGGGTGATGTGTGGGAGTGGACGGGCAGCACCTTCCGGCCCTACCCGGGGTTCACCCCGGGCCCCTATACCGACTATTCTCAGCCCTGGTTCGGCACACACAAGGTGCTGCGTGGTGCCTCCTTCGCGACGCGCGCTCGCATGAAACACCCGAAGTACCGCAACTTCTACCTGCCTGAGCGGGATGACATCTTTTGCGGATTTCGTTCTTGTGCCTTGTAGAGGCTATCTGTTTGGGGGCTCAGGAAGCAAAGTTCGTTAAGAGGATTGCTCTGAGGCAGGATGGCGACGCTTTACTGAAGCTTGAGTGACGAGGAGAAAGCTGAACTCCGTTTCACCCAAGTGCTGGTAGAAGGTGCACCCGGACACACCATTGAACTGCACCACCCTTCGCTTGGCATGGCTTCAGAAGCTCTCAATGCCGTTGACATGAGCGGAGCCTTGACCAATTTATTCTGGGCATGATTGGCCCGCAAGTGCTTGTCAAAGCCCACCTCGATCAAGTCATCGTCGCCGCGCCAGATCTGTGTGGTTGATGCTGGGAATGTCAGCCTTACTTCGAATAGTGGCCCGGGAACGTGCTCTTGGTGGCATTTGTCAACGATCTCGGTGTGCTCCCCGTCCGCGCGCACGGTGGGGCCAAAGTAAGACTCATCGGCCTCAGGGCGCCAGTCCAGGGCGAACGACTTGATACGAAGGTCAGGCGGACGTTGTCCGGATCGCCGATTTGGGGCGGAAGGCCTTGCAGACCGCTTCATCGGTTTCCAGGTAAGGCCCGCCTATCAGGTCAATGCAATACGGCACGGCGGCAAAAATACCGGCGACCGCCTGCGAGCCGTCCGCGTTTTTCAGCCCTTCCAGCGTTTCGGCAATCGCCTTGGGCTGGCCGGGCAGGTTCAGGATCAGGCTCTGGCCGCGGATCACGGCCACCTGCCGCGACAGGATGGCGGTTGGCACAAACTTCAGGCTGATCTGGCGCATCTGTTCGCCGAAGCCCGGCATTTCCTTGTGGCCGACTGCCAGCGTGGCTTCTGGCGTCACGTCGCGCAGGGCCGGACCGGTGCCGCCGGTGGTCAGCACCAGCGAGCAGCCTGCATCGACCAGTTCAATCAGCGTGGCGCTGATCTGCGCCTGCTCATCGGGTATCAGGCGCTCGGCAAATTCCAGCGGGTTCAGCAGGGCGCGGCCCAGCCACTCTTTCAGCGCGGGCAGGCCCTTGTCTTCATAGACGCCGCTGGATGCCCGGTCGCTGACCGAGACGATGCCTACTTTCACTGCATCGTAAGCCATGGTCAGTTGGCCTCCGGCGCCAGTGCTTCCCGTACCAGCTGGAAAATTTCGCGATAGGACTTGCCGTGGCGCGGCGCTTCGCCCGGTTTTTCGGGCTTGGCGTCCTTGCGCGCCTGGCGCACCAGGGCGCGCAGTTGCTGCGCGTCGGTGTCCGGGTGTTCGGCCAGCCAGCCGCCGAGCGCATCGTCGGAAGCGATCAGCTTGTCGCGCCACTGTTCGGCGAGGTGCAGCGCCAGCGTGAGCTGGGCCGAGCCATTTTTCTGCTCGTCAATCGCGGCGCGAATCGGTTCGGTGTCCAGTGGGCGCATCAGCTTGCCGATGAACT
>CAZIYA010000224.1:0-6126 GCA_964543355.1 uncultured Polaromonas sp. | reverse complement strand
GGCCCGGCTAAGCCGGTTCCGCGGCCCCTGCTTGAAAAGAGTGTCTGGCAATCTGCACGCACTTCCTCGCCAGGCGATAACTGATGTTTGAACTGATCTTGTTGGCTCCTGTCGCTCAGGTCGAAACCCTCAGCGATGCGCTGGATGCGCTCGACGCGCTCAGTGTGTCTGTCGAAGACGCAGATGCCCAGACGCCTGCCGAGCAGGCCCTGTTCGGCGAGCCTGGAATGCCGCCGCCGAAAGCGGGCTGGGAACGCTCTCGCGTGGTGTCGCTTTTTTCGGATGAGGTCGGTGCGCGCGACGCCGCCGCTGTGCTGGCCGCGCAGGACTTTTTTGCCGGCTGCTGGCTGGTCGCCATTCAGCCGGTTCCTGAACAGGACTGGGTGCGGCTCACGCAGTCCCAGTTTGCACCGGTGGAAATCACTCCCGAATTCTGGATTGTGCCGAGCTGGCACGAACCTCCTGCGCAGGCGCGACAGGTGATCCGTCTGGATCCTGGCCTGGCCTTCGGCACGGGCACACATCCGACCACGCGCATGTGCCTGCGCTGGATAGCCAGCCAGGGCGCTACAGGAAAATCTTTGGGCCGTGTCCTCGACTACGGCTGTGGTTCCGGCATTCTCGCCATCGGCGCCGCCAAGTTTGGCGCCACAAGCATTGACGCGGTGGATATTGACGAAGCGGCCGTGCAGTCCACGCGGGCCAATGCCGAAGCCAACCACGTCACGCTGAACGTTGGCTTGCCCGACAAGGCCGAAGGCACTTACCAGACCGTGCTGGCCAACATCCTGGCCACGCCGCTCAAAGTGCTGGCGCCCTTGCTGTGTGCGCACGTGGCTCCCGGCGGTGCGCTGGTGCTGGCCGGTATTCTGGAGCGGCAGGCAGACGAGCTCAAGCTCGCTTATGCACCCTACTGCCAGTTGCAGGTGGCTGACCAGGAAGAGGGCTGGATACTGATGACAGCCAGGCTCTGACCGGGTCCTTGCGCCGCATGGCCCCCGTACAATACGGCACTAAATGAGCCTGATTACGCGCTGTTCCGCCTGCGGCACGATGTTCAAAGTCGTGGCTGACCAACTCAAGATTTCCCAGGGCTGGGTACGTTGCGGACATTGCTCGGAGGTTTTCGACGCCGCTGCCAATTTGCAGCCCTACGTGTCCCAGGCGTCAGCTTCCGGTGCTCTTGCAGCCTCGCAGGACACTCAGGAGGAAACCGGCAGCACTGCGTCCGTGGCGCCCATGCTGGTGGCAGCTTCCGCAGACCCCGAAACAGTCGAGCCGGTTATCCTGCAGGAAGAAGGGGTTCCCGCTGCCGCACCTGTTTCCCTGCCGGAGGTTCAGGTCTCGCCCTCTCCCGACCTTGCCGCTGATGTGTTTGCATTCTCCGTGAGCCCGGAGCCCTCCGATTTTTCCGTGGATGTGCCTCCAGCAGCGCGAACGATGCATACGGAGAGTGCTTTTGGCGAGTCGGAGGCACCTGAACCCGACCGTACCCACGAGGTGTCGTTTGTGCGCCAGGCCAGGCGCGATGCGTTCTGGCGCCGGCCGGCGCTGCGATGGTCGCTCGGTCTGGCGTCATGCGTGCTGTTGGCTGTCCTGCTGCTGCAGCTTGCCCTGTTTCAGAGAAATACGCTGGCCGTGTCGCAGCCGTGGCTCAGCCCGGGCCTGCACACGCTGTGTGCCTACCTGCATTGCGAGATCAGGCCGCCGCAACAGATTGAGTCGGTGGTGATCGAGAGTTCTTCGTTCAACAAGCTGGCCGCGGATGCCTACCGGCTCAAGGTGGTAATCAGAAATGCGGGCGCCATGGCGCTGGCCCTGCCTTCGCTGGAGCTGACCCTGACCGATACCCAGGACCAGGCGCAACTGCGGCGTGTGCTGACCCCCGCGGAACTCGGTGCAACAAGCCCCACACTGGCGGCGGGCGCCGAATTTTCAGGTGCGGTCGCCATCAGCGTTTCGAAGCCCCCGCCCGATCCGGGTACCTCCCCGGCCTCTGCAACACTCACCTCCGGTCCTCTGCGCATTGCAGGTTACCGCGTCCTTGCTTTTTATCCCTGACTGAACTGAGACATCCATGCCTGCTGTAATTTGTGGTTCCCTGGCCTTCGATACCATCATGACTTTCGAGGGGCGTTTTGCCGAGCAGATCCTGCCCGATCAGCTGCACATCCTCAACGTGTCTTTCCTGGTTCCGGCCCTGCGCCGGGAGTTTGGCGGCTGCGCCGGCAACATCGCCTACAGTCTGCAGCAGCTGGGTGGCACGCCCTTGCCCATGGCCACTGTCGGCAGCGACGGCGCGGAGTACGTGGCGCGCCTGAACACGCTGGGCATCAGCACCGAATTTGTCCGTGAGGTAGGCGACACCTATACCGCCCAAGCCATGATCATGACGGACCGCGACAACAACCAGATCACCGCTTTCCATCCGGGTGCCATGGGACAGGCACACACGACGAAAATCGCGGCGCGGGCCGACATCAACATCGGCATCATCTCTCCGGACGGACGTGACGCGATGCTGCAGCACGCTGAACAGTTCAAGGCGGCCGACATTCCTTTCGTGTTTGATCCCGGTCAGGGCCTTCCAATGTTCGATGGCAAGGAGCTGGCTCATTTTGTCGAACTGGCGAGCTGGGTCACTGTCAATGATTACGAGGCGAAGCTGCTTTGCGACCGTACCGGCCTGTCCTGTGCCGAGATTTCCCTGCGGGTGCAGGGCCTGGTGGTGACACTGGGTGCACATGGTTGCGAGGTCTGGATCGACGGCAAAAAAACGCTGGTGCCGCCGGTCGCGGCCAAGGCAGTGGTGGACCCCACCGGATGCGGAGATGCTTTTCGGGGTGCCTTGCTGTTCGGTCTGGAGAAGGGGTGGCCTCTGGCGCGTTGCGCCGAGCTGGGCAACCGCGTTGGCGCCCACAAGATAGCCTACCGGGGCGGCCAGAATTACACGCTGGCTTCTGCTCAAACAGGCTTCTAGCCCAACAGTAGCGGGCGCGAGAAGCTATTGATTTGATAGCCGTCTTGCCGCATTCCCGCAAAAGCCTTTGCCAAAGAAAAAGCCCGGCATCTTGCGATGTCGGGCTTCAAGCAAAAGTGCCTGACTGATTACGGCTTGCTGGCTGTCGGAAACGGCCAGGCAGCTTGCGGGTTCAGAGTAGTCTGAGCCGCAGGGGCAGCCGGTGCAGCAGGTGCTTTGGCAGCGGGTTTTTTCGCGGCTTTCTTCGCAGCGGGCTTTTTCGCTGCTTTCTTGGCTGCTGGCTTTTTGGCAGCGGGTTTCTTCGCGGCAGCTTTCTTCGCTGGCGCTTTCTTCGCTACTTTTTTCGCCGCAGGCTTTTTCGCTGCTGCTTTTTTCGCAGCTGGCTTTTTGGCCGCTACTTTTTTCGCCGGGGCTTTTTTCGCTGGCGCTTTTTTGGCAGGAGCTTTTTTAGCTGCTACTTTTTTCGCTGGCGCTTTTTTGGCCGGGGCTTTCTTTGCTGCTACTTTTTTAGCAGGCGCTTTTTTCGCCGCTACTTTTTTAGCAGGGGCTTTCTTCGGAGCAGCTTTTTTAGCCGCAGATTTTTTCGCAGTTGCCATAGTTTTCTCCTTGATCACATTGCAAAGAGCACTTCACGTTTGGAGTACGCGAAGCGATTCACGGCGTTGGGCTGTCGGCGAACCGAGCCCAGCGCCGCGAACACGGGAGCAAAGCCCAACGCGCACTCTTCGGTGGCGTCGTTGGTCATTGCAAGTCTGGAAATCATTGTTGTACCTTTTGCCGGTCAATCCCAGGACAGAGCACCACCGGACTGGTACTCGATCACACGGGTTTCGAAAAAGTTGCGTTCCTTTTTCAGGTCAATCATTTCGCTCATCCACGGAAACGGGTTCTCCTCGTTCGGGAACAGCGTTTCCAGGCCAATTTGCGTGGCACGGCGGTTGGCAATGTAGCGCAGGTAGCCCTTGAACATGGATGCATTGAGGCCGAGAACGCCCCTCGGCATGGTGTCTTCCGCGTAGCGGTATTCCAGTTCAACCGCTTTCATGAACAGGGCCTTGATTTCGGCCTTGAACTCGGCAGTCCAGAGCAACGGATTTTCCAGCTTGAGCTGGTTGATCAGGTCGATGCCGAAGTTGCAGTGCATGGATTCATCGCGCAGGATGTACTGGTACTGCTCGGCTGCTCCGGTCATCTTGTTCTGCCGTCCCAGCGCCAGGATCTGGGTGAAGCCGACATAGAAGAAGAGGCCTTCCATCAGGCAGGCAAACACGATCAGGGACTTCAGCAGGGTCTGGTCGGCTTCCTGGGTGCCGGTTTTGAAGCTCGGGTCGGAGATGGCATCAATGAAGGGAATCAGGAACTGGTCCTTGTCCTTGATGGACTGCACTTCGTTGTAGGCGTTGAAGATTTCGCTTTCATCCAGGCCCAGCGATTCGGTGATGTACTGATAGGCGTGGGTGTGAATGGCTTCTTCGAACGCCTGGCGCAGCAGGAACTGGCGGCACTCCGGCGCTGTGATGTGGCGGTAGGTGCCCAGCACGATGTTGTTGGCGGCCAGCGAGTCGGCCGTGACAAAAAAGCCGAGGTTGCGCTTGACCAGGCGGCGTTCGTCTTCTGTCAGGCCGTTCGGGTCTTTCCATAACGCGATGTCGCGCGTCATGTTCACTTCCTGCGGCATCCAATGGTTGGCGCAGCTGGCGAGGTATTTCTCCCAGGCCCATTTGTACTTGAATGGGACCAGCTGGTTTACATCGGTCTGGCCGTTGATGATGCGTTTGTCAGCAGCCTTGACGCGATGGGCCGTCGGGGCAACGACTGCCGGTGCTGCACGAGTGCTTGAGGAAGCCAGGGCGCTGTCGTCGAGCATGCGCGGTGCAGTATGAGACTGCAAAGAAAGAGGCGGAAGTTCCATCGAGCGGCCTTCAGGAAGGCCGCTGGTCAAAGATTTTTGCAACGATGGTTTAGCTTCTTCGTCCCAGGTCAACATAGATGTTTCCAATAAGTTGGATTATGAAAGCAGCGATACAAAATGAAAAGTGTTCATTCACATCGCTATAAATTAGTGTTGCTCAATTACATCGAATCAGGGACCGGAAATTCCGGTGCGCTGATCCGCTTTTTGTTATTGGCAGGCCTCACAACCAGGATCATCGATCGCGCAAAACTTGATGTCGGTCGCAGGCGATGCATTCATCTGCGCCTGCGCTGTGGCGGCAGCCGCATCGAGCGCATTCATGCTGCCGGTGTCGCTGGTATTGCCGGAAGCGACCGCATTCATCTTGCCCGCTTTCACCGTGGATTTCTCGGCGTGCGTGGCGCTCATGGTGCGCAGGTAGTAGGTGGTTTTCAGGCCACGCAGCCATGCCAGCTTGTAGGTGTCGTCCAGCTTCTTGCCGGACGCGCCTGCCATGTAGATGTTGAGCGACTGCGCCTGGTCAATCCATTTCTGGCGGCGTGAAGCAGCTTCGACCAGCCAGGTGGCGTCGACTTCGAAAGCCGTGGCATAGAGCGCCTTGACATCCTGCGGAACGCGATCGATGGGGCGTAGCGATCCGTCAAAGTGCTTGAGGTCCACCACCATCACGTCGTCCCACAGGCCCAGGCGTTTGAGATCGCGCACCAGGTAGTGGTTGATGACGGTGAATTCGCCGGACAGGTTGGACTTGACCGACAGGTTGCCGAAGCAGGGTTCGATGCAGGCGTCGACGCCGATGATGTTGGAGATGGTGGCGGTCGGCGCGATGGCCACGCAATTGGAATTGCGCATGCCGTCTTTGGCGATTTTTTTGCGCAGAGCGTCCCAGTCCATCGTTGCCGAACGGTCGACTTCCACGTAACCGCCGCGCTCTTTCGCCAGCATGTCCAGGGTGTCCAGCGGCAGGATGCCCTGGTCCCAGAGAGAGCCCTTGTAGCTGGTGTATTTGCCGCGCTCTTTGGCCAGTTCCGTGGAGGCCCAGTAAGCGTGGTAGCAGACGGCTTCCATGGACTTGTCGGCAAACTCGACAGCGGCATCCGACGCATAGGGAATGCGCAGCTCATACAGGCAATCCTGGAAGCCCATGATGCCCAGGCCCACAGGGCGATGCCGCATGTTGGAGTCGCGGGCCTTCTTGACGGCGTAGTAATTGATGTCAATCACGTTGTCC
>CAZIYA010000223.1:0-6179 GCA_964543355.1 uncultured Polaromonas sp. | reverse complement strand
TGCCCCCCGAGGGGGCGCTGCGCCTGCGGCCCGGCAAAGCCGGTTCCGCGGCCCCGGCTGGTAAAAACGGAGTCCCAACGCTGGTCATGCTGCCACCCCGATTTTCTCCGCCATGACTTCCAGGAAGACGTCTTCCAGGTCGGCCTTGCGGATCTCCACATCTTCAGCCACCAGGCCGGCCTCACGGATCGCGCTCAGGTACTGCTCGATCTCGTGCGCGTTGTGGGCAGGCAACTGGACAATGCGTCCGGTGATGCGGGCCTGGTCTGCCAGCGCTTTGGGGAGTTCGCTGTCGATCTTGAAACGCAGCACATTCGACGAAGCCGCCTTGAGCAGTTCAGAGGTGGAGGCCAGGGCGACCACGCGTCCCTGCTTGAGCATGGCGATGCGGCTGCACAGGGCTTCCGCTTCTTCGAGGTAATGCGTGGTCAGCAGCACCGTGCTGCCCTGCTTGTTGAGCCTGGCGATGAATTGCCACAGCGTCTGGCGCAGCTCCACATCGACGCCGGCGGTAGGCTCGTCGAGCACAATGACCTGGGGCTGGTGAACCAGCGCCTGCGCCACCAGCACACGGCGTTTCATGCCGCCCGACAGCTGGCGCATGTTGGCATCGGCCTTGTCGGTCAAGCCAAGGCTGGCCAGCAGCTCGTCGATCCAGTCGTCGTTGTTCCTGACGCCAAAATACCCGGACTGGATGCGAAGCGCCTCGCGCACGGTGAAAAAGGGGTCGAACACCAGTTCCTGCGGCACGATGCCGAGCTTGCGCCTGGCATTGGCGTAATCGGCAACCACATCGCTGCCGTGCACCAGCACCCGGCCGCTGCTGGCCCGTGAAAGGCCGGCCAGAATGCTGATCAGGGAAGTTTTTCCAGCGCCGTTGGGCCCCAGCAAACCAAAAAACTCGCCCTGCTGAATGTCAAAGCTCACATTGTCCAGCGCTTGGACACCGGGACCGGTCTGGCTTCGAGTTGACGGATAGGATTTGGAGACGGACTGGAATGAGATGGCTGGCATGAGCCGGTTATTTTAAGGGCTGGCGTCTGTTTCATCCGGCCTGGCAGCCCAATGTCCCGCGCTTGGCCGCGGCCCTGTCCTCAGGCACGCTACGGGCTCAGGCCGTGGCAGCGGATGGAATCAGCTCGGCCACACCATAAAGCTCGGCCAGTTCCCGCAAGCGTGCAGGAGCGCCATGTACCGAAAATCTTTTGCCCGCTGCCAATGCCCGGCGCCGGCATTCCAGCAGGATGGCCAGCGCGGACGAGTCAAACTGCTGCAAGGCAGCAGCATCTGCCACCACCTCCCCCGGCCCGGCAAACAACCCGGGCGTCAGGCTGCGGACGAAGCCCGGCGCCACCGCATGGGTCAGGACAGCAGGGAGTGTCAACATGTCAGCCGACCCACTCAGGATTTCTGCGCGCCCGCGTTGGACTTGTTGCGCTGGGCCAGCGCGGCGATCAGGCCGTCCACCCCTTTGGCTGAAATTTCCTGCGCAAACTGGGTACGGTAGGTTTCCACCATCCACACCCCCAGGACATTCAGGTCATAGATCTTCCAGCCCCCGGTGGCTTTCTCCATGCGGTAATCCAGCTGGATCGGTTCACTGCGGCCTATCACCTCGGTCCGCACGATCACTTCCGTGTCCGCCGGTGCGGCACGCAGAGGCTTGACGTTGATGGTCTCATCCTTCACCTGGGACAGTGCCCCGGAATAGGTGCGTACCAACAAGATCTTGAACTCGTCCTGCAGGCGCTTTTGCTGCTCAGGAGTAGCCTGGCGCCAGTTACGTCCCACGGTAGCCGCCGTCATGCGCGTGAAATTCACATGCGGCATGATTTTGGCATCCACCAAAGCAATGATCTTCCTCGTATCACCGGACTGAATGGCCTTGTCCGCCTTGATGGTGTCCAGCACTTCGGTGGAGGTACGCTTGATCAGGACATCGGGCGCTTCGTCCGCCGCAAGCGCAGCCGGGCCGGCAGCCAGCAGGGCGGCGGCAAAGCAGGCCCCCAGGACATGGCTAAAAATTCGACGGTTCATGGTTTTCCTTCAGTTCGAGGCAAATGCCTGCCGGGCCGGACGGGATATCCGCCATGCGCCTGTTGCAGGCAAGTATTTGATTTGACAGCGTATTTCGGGTTTTGGTTCAGCTTGTTCAGTGAAGTTCCGGCACCACCTGTAAGCGTTCTTTACTTTGCAGGCGCCGATGGAGCGGCCTCCGGAAGGTCATAACGCTCTTCGTCTCCATTGGTTTCCACGGCCGCACCGCGCCGCTGCAGGTAGGCATCACGCGTGAAGCTGTATTTGTCGAGTGCGGCCCCGTCCAATACCTCCCCCACACGCAGCAGGCTGGCGCGAAGGTCCACAGCGCGCAACACATAGAGAGAATTGCGCGTGGGCACATGGTCGACCTGCAGGACCAGGTCGCCCTTGCTGTCAACCACCAGCGCAGCCGTGTCACGCACAGTAGAAGGACCCAGAACCGGCAACACCAGGTAAGGACCGGTCGCCACGCCCCAGCGCCCCAGGGTCTTGCCGAAATCCTGGCGGTGCCGCTCTATGCCCATGGGGGTGGCCCAATCGAGTACCCCGCCCAGGCCGATCAGTGTGTTGACACTGACACGCATAAAACTGTCAGCCGCCGCTTGCGGTTTGGCCTGGAGGACGTTGTTGACGAAGGACCAGACATCCGAGAGGTTGCCGAAAAAGTTGTTGACACCGGTACGCACCGGCGAAGGCACCACGCCCTGGTAGGCCTGAGCCACAGGCTTGACGATGGCTTCGTCAAGGCCATCGTTAAAGCGGGTGACGCTGCGGTTGAAGGGTTCAAAGGGATCGCGCGGGTTGGGACCGGTCGCACAGCCCTGCAGCAGTGCGAGGGCCAGAAGGCCGGCCCACAGGCCGGACCGTTTCATCACGGTTCGTGTTTTCATTTTTTATCGTTATTCCCTGCTGGCGGTGCAGTTGCCGGACCGGAACTGCTATCCGCCGCCTTGCTGTACAAAAATTGGCTGATCAGGCTTTCCAGCACCACGGCCGACTGTGTCTGTTTGATCACATCGCCCGCTGCCAGGTTTTTCTCGTCCGCACCCGCTTCCACACCGATGTATTGCTCCCCCAACAAACCACTGGTCAGGATCTTCAGCGAGCTGTCTTTGGGGAACACATAGCGGCTTTCCATGGCCAGATTAACACTGGCTTGGTAGTATTTGTCATCAAATGTAATATTTTCGACGCGGCCGACAATTACGCCCGCACTTTTGACCGGTGCGCGTGGTTTTAAACCACCGATATTGTCGAACTTGGCCACCACGGAGTAGGACGTGTCGAAACTCAGCGTCAGCAGGTTGGCCGACTTCAGCGCCAAAAACAGGATGGCAGCAGCGCCGGCCAGCACAAACAGGCCGACCCACAGGTCATTTTTCGAGCGTTGCATCTTGGTTCCTACGATTGCAGAGGCCACGGCATGCGCCGGGGCTCAAAAGGAGAGTTGATTTTCGCACTGGACGAGACAATTTCTGAGGTGACATAAATCACACGCTGAACATCAGCGCCGTGAGGACAAAGTCAAGGCCGAGCACCGCCAACGAGGCCAGCACCACGGTGCGGGTGGTGGCCCGCGCAACGCCTTCAGGCGTCGCCTGTGCCTCGAACCCCTGAAACAGCGCGATAAAGGTGACGGTCACACCGAAGACGAAACTCTTGACAACGCCGTTGCCGACATCGCGCCAGACATCCACGCCTGATTGCATCTGGCTCCAGAAAGCGCCGGCGTCCACACCGATCATTAGCACGCCAACCACCCAGCCGCCCAGGATGCCGACGGCACTGAAAACAGCCGCCAGCAGCGGCATGGCAATCACACCGCCCCAGAATCGCGGTGCCAGAATCCGGCGCACCGGGTCCACCGCCATCATTTCCATGGCCGACAATTGCTCACCGGCTTTCATCAGGCCGATTTCAGCCGTCAGTGCCGTGCCGGCCCGTCCGGCAAACAGCAGGGCCGTCACCACCGGACCGAGCTCGCGCACCAGGCTCAGGGCCACCAGCAAGCCGAGCGCTTCAGACGAGCCGTAACGCTGCAGCGCGTAATAACTTTGCAGCCCCAGCACAAAACCAACAAACAGCCCCGACACGGTGATGATGGCCAGCGAGTAGTTACCCAGAAAGAAGATCTGGTCGCGGATCAGGCCAAAACGTGCGAAGGCCGGCCCTGTCAGCGCAAGCAGCCGTGCCATCATGCGGGCGCCATAACCCAGCTCAACCAGCTTGCTGCGCGTGGCAAAACCAAGGTCGGCCACAAGGTTGACGAGCAGGGACCGGCTCATGAACGCCGTCCTTTTCCTGTCGCCTGAAGGCCAAAATCGTCGGACACGTTCGGCCCAGGGTAGTGGAACTGGACCGGCCCCTCGGCCAGTGCATTGACGAACTGGTGCACCAGCGGATCGCTGGAATGACGCACTTCGTCGGGCGTGCCCTGCGCGGCGATACCGCCGTTGGCCAGAATGATGACCTTGTCTGCAATCCGGAAGGTTTCTTCCAGATCGTGCGACACCACGATGCTGGTGATGCCCAGGCTGTCGTTGAGCTGGCGTATCAGTTGCGCGGCCGTGCCCAGCGAGATCGGGTCCAGGCCGGCGAAGGGCTCGTCGTACATGATGAGCTCCGGGTCCAGCACAATCGCGCGGGCCAGTGCCACGCGCCTGGCCATGCCACCCGAAATTTCACTGGGCATCAGCGCCCGCGCACCACGCAGCCCGACTGCATTGAGCTTCATCAGGACGATGTCGCGAATCAGCGCGTCATCCAGGGCCGTGTGTTCGCGCAGGGGGAAAGCCACGTTGTCGAAGACGCTCAAATCGGTGAACAAGGCACCAAACTGGAACAGCATGCCCATGCGGCGCCGCGCGGCGTACAGCTCGGCCTGATTCAGGCTGGAAATGTTCTGGCCGTCAAACAGGACCTCGCCGCTGCCCGCTTTCTGCTGGCCGCCGACCAGGCGCAACACCGTGGTTTTGCCGCCGCCGGAAGCGCCCATCAGTGCCGTGACCTTGCCGCGCGGCACCGACAGCGTGACGTCGTTCAGGATCACACGGTCCCCTGTTGCGCCCGGGTAGGCAAAAGTCACATGCTTGAATTCAACAAGGGAAGGCGCGCTGTCGGACATGGGGAGGAAAGAAAAGCCTGCGGAAGTAGCCGGCTTCGATTGCGATGGTTCAATGATAAAGGGTTTGCCCTGAGCAAGGGGGCTGAACCAAGGGCATATCCCTCTAAAACCACCCCATGAACATGGGGCCGGCGCGCGGGGGCAGCCCCGATGCGGGTCAGGAGAAGGTTTTTGAGCCCTCTTTTTAGATTAAATCGGGCTTCAGCCCTTTAAGGACGGGCGCGAGCAGCTATCATTTTTGCTGCAAGCCATGAGTGCAGCCCCCTGCACTTTTCATTGACCGCCGCCACAGGGCGGATTGCAGGGGTGTCAGGTTTCAGCGCGGCAAGTCGCTGTAACCCATCAGGAACTCATCGACCGAACGCGCGGCCTGACGGCCCTCGCGCGGTGCGGGCAACAGCCTGCACCTTCGCTGCACGCCCTTGGGCGATTTGCGAGGGTCTTGTTGCTTTCAGCGAGGCAGGTCGCTGTACCCCATCAGGAATTCATCCACGGAGCGCGCGGCCTGGCGGCCTTCGCGAATCGCCCAGACCACCAGGCTCTGCCCGCGACGCATGTCGCCCGCCGCGAAAACCCTGGGCACATTGGTCGCATAACCACCGGTGAAATCCGTCGTCGCCTTGGCGTTGCCACGTCCATCTTTTTCGATGGCGAAGGCATCGAGCACGGCCGCCACAGGAGCGACAAAACCCATGGCCAGCAGAACAAGGTCAGCCTTGAGCGTCTGCTCGGAGCCCGCCACTTCCTGCATCTTTCCGTCTTTCCACTCCACACGCACGGTGGTCAGGCCGGTGACTTTGCCTTTGTCGCCAATGAAGGCTTTGGTCGAAATCGCAAACTCGCGCTCGCAGCCCTCTTCATGGGAGGAAGACGTGCGCAGCTTGATCGGCCAGTAGGGCCAGGTCAATGGACGGTTTTCTTCTTCGGGTGGTTGTGGCATCACCTCAAACTGCGTCACGCTGGCCGCTCCATGGCGATTGCTGGTGCCGACGCAGTCGGAGCCGGTGTCGCCGCC
>CAZIYA010000222.1:0-6181 GCA_964543355.1 uncultured Polaromonas sp. | reverse complement strand
TCGAACCCCTCGCCGGTAACGAGGCGGTACTAGGCTACGACATCACCAGCGCCCAGTGGGACCAGGTGATTGCTGCCGTCAAGGCACGCAATCTGACGGCTTTCCTGGACATGGCTTACCAGGGCTTTGGCCACGGCATCAAAGAAGACGGCGCCGTCATCGGCAAGTTTGTCGCGGCAGGCCTGTCCTTTTTTGTCTCGACCTCGTTTTCCAAGAGCTTCAGCCTGTACGGCGAACGCGTCGGTGCCCTGTCGGTGCTGTGCGAAAGCAAAGAGGAAGCCGATCGCGTGCTGTCGCAGCTCAAGGTCGTCATCCGAACCAACTACAGCAACCCGCAGATCCATGGCGCCACCGTGGTCGCCAATGTGCTGAACAACCCGGAACTGCGCGCCTTGTGGGAAAAAGAGCTGGGCGATATGCGCGTGCGCATCAAGGCCATGCGCCAAAAGCTGGTGGACGGCTTGAAAGCCGCCGGCGTCAAGCAGGACATGAGCTTCATCACCACGCAAATCGGCATGTTCAGCTATTCCGGCCTCACCAAGGACCAGATGGTGCGCCTGCGCAATGAGTTCGGCGTCTACGGCACCGACACCGGCCGCATGTGTGTGGCTGCGCTGAACAGCAAAAACGTCGACTACGTCTGCGCGTCAATCGCCAAGGTGATGTAAATCGGCGGCCCAGAGCTGCAGCAGCGGTTTGTGCAGGACGCACTGCACAACCGCTGCAACCGCATCCTGCTGGAACGCCTTCCTGAGCTCGAGCTGCCCGATGCCTGGCTCGTGGGAGGCTGCCTGTTCCAGACTGTCTGGAACCTGTTGGATGGCCGCTCACCCGAATCGGACATCAAGGACTACGACATCTTTTACTTCGACCCCGGCGATTTGTCGGAGGCTGCGGAACACGCCATCAACCGGCGCGCCCAGGATGTCTTTGCCGAACTGGGCGTGGAGCTGGAAGTGAAAAACCAGGCCCGCGTGCACACCTGGTACCCGGCCTGGTTTGGCCGGCCCTGCCCGCCCCTGCGCAGTGCCTGTGAAGGCATAAACCGCTTCCTGGTGGGCAGCACCAGCGTGGGTTTGCGTCAGCTGGCGGGCCAGACAGCGGTGCACGCACCTTACGGACTGCACGACCTGTATGCAGGGATGCTGCGGGCCAACCCGAGCGTGGACCATGGCAGCCTGTACGAACAGAAGGCCCGCGACTACCAGGCACGCTGGCCCTGGCTGCGGCTGCCGGTGGCATCAGAAGAGAGCCTGCCAGCCGGAATATTCAAATGAAAAGTGGCTTCAACTCTTATGTAGCGCGCGCAAGCAGCTACAGTATTGATAGCAAATAAAGACCCGGCCTACTCGGCCAGCGCGGCGACGGGATCGTAGAAAAACCGCTCTTCGACAATTTTTTCGCCCTGCCAGCGCTGGTGGGCCAGCTCGTCAATACGCATGGTCTTGCCCGAGTTCCGGGTGAATTCGAAGACCCAGTGAATCACGACAACGTCGCCGTCAACCAGGAATGATTCGACCGGCAGCGTGCGCATGGCGCTGCAGGCCGCAATCACCGCCCGTTCGTAGGTGACCAGCGTATCCCGGCCGCGGCGCGGCGGCTGGCTGTTTTCCTGCATGCTGGCGTCAGGGGCATAAAACTGCTCGATGGCCTCGACGTAGTGGCCCTGCTCCACCATCGCGATGAAGTCCTGGACGGTTTGACGGCTTGGCATGGTGTTCTTCTTTCTTCTAGGGGTACAAAAGTCAGCCCCAGATCACGGAGCGCATGGAAATCGAGCCGAGCTGGAAACTGGTGTTGAAAAAGCGCGGCGCTTCACTGCTGTCCACCGCGCCTGCCGCATACAGCAGCGGCAGGTAATGTTCATGGGTCGGGTGCGCCATCAGGGCCAGCTGGCCCAGCTTCTGGAAGTTCTGCAAGGCGTCGAGGTTACCTTGTTGCAGGTAGCCGCCCGTGGTCTGATCGAATTCCAGCGCCCAATCGTAAGCCTGGTTGCCCGCGGCGCCGCGCTGGGCCTGGCGCAGGTTGTGCACGATGTTGCCGCTGCCCACAATCAGCACGCCGCGCTCGCGCAGGCCCTTGAGCTGTTTCGCCAGCGCGTAGTGCTCGGACGGCGGGCGGCTGTAGTCCATGCTCAGCTGCACCACCGGAATGCCGGCGTCAGGAAACATGGGTTTGAGCACCGACCAGGCGCCGTGATCCAGGCCCCAGGCGTCCAGGTCCACACCCAGCGGGGCCGAGCCGCGCTGCCGCACGAAGCGGCTGATCTCGCGTGCGGCAGCCGGCGCGCCCGGTGCCGGGTATTGCTGGTCAAACAGCTCCTGCGGAAAGCCGCCGAAATCGTGGATGGTTTTGGGTTTGTCCATGCCGGTCAGCCACCAGCCTTCGGTCAGCCAGTGGGCGGAGATGCACAGAATCAGCTGCGGCGGCGGGTGGCGGCTGCCGAACTCCGCGCCCAGCGCCTGCCAGCTTCGCCGGTACTCGTTGTCGCTGATGGCATTCATCGGGCTGCCATGGCCTACAAACAGCACCGGCATGCGGTCGGATTTTTCCAGTGAAGTGAATTCGTCAAGCGCAAGGGCGCCGGTGATCTCGGTCATAAACAGTCCATCAGGTACAAGGCGGGGCCGTCGGCCAGGGTGCCCAGCGTCGCATTATTCAGGCTTTTGGAACTGTCTGCCGGTCTGGGGCCCGCAGTTACGGCCAGCCCCCGTGTCACAGCCTGTGTCATTTTCCATGGAATGCCTCCAAGAAACACCTTCAAGCGTGTTTGTATTGGTGTTTGCCCTCCATAAATTAATAAGCACACCTGTTATTATTTGTTGCACTGCAGCATATCGTTGTACAAAGGTTCGCCCATGCTTTATCAAGTTTATGAAACCCAGCGTTCGCTGATGGAGCCGTTCGTCGATTTCGCGCAGGCTGCTGCCAAGCTCTACAACAACCCGTTGTCGCCCTTCAGCCAGAACCCCCTGGCGCAGCGCGCAGCTGCCGGCTACAGCCTGATCTACCGTCTCGGCAAGGACTACGAAAAACCCGCTTTTGGCATCACCCGGGTTGATGTGGATGGCATCAACATCGCCATCCATGAGCGCGTGGAGCTGGACAAACCCTTTTGCGAGCTGCGCCGCTTCAAGCGCTTCACCGATGACCCGGCCACGCTGACCCAGCTCAAGGGCGAGCCGGCGGTGCTGATCGTGGCGCCGCTGTCGGGCCACTACGCCACCTTGCTGCGCGACACGGTGCGCAGCATGCTCAAGGACCACAAGGTCTACATCACCGACTGGAAGAACGCCCGCACGGTGCCGCTGTCCGAAGGTTCTTTCCACCTGGACGACTACGTCAACTACGTACAGGAATTCATCCGGCACCTGCAGGGCACCTACGGCAACTGCCACGTCATCAGCGTGTGCCAGCCCACGGTGCCGGTGCTGGCTGCCGTGTCGCTGATGGCCTCGCGCGGCGAGCTGACGCCGCTGAGCATGACCATGATGGGCGGACCGATCGACGCGCGGAAGTCGCCGACAGCGGTCAACAACCTGGCCATGAACAAAAGCTTCGAATGGTTCGAGAACAACGTGATTTACCGCGTGCCCAGCAATTTTCCGGGCGCCGGCCGCCGTGTTTACCCCGGCTTTCTGCAGCACACCGGCTTTGTCGCGATGAACCCGGACCGCCATGCCAACAGCCACTACGATTATTTCAAGGACCTGCTCAAGGGCGACGATGCCAGCACCGAAGCCCATGTCAAGTTCTACGACGAGTACAACGCCGTGCTGGACATGGACGCGGACTACTACCTCGATACCATCAAGACAGTGTTTCAGGAATTCAAGCTGGTCAACGGTACCTGGGACGTGCGGTCCGTGGACGGCAAGCTCGAACGGGTTCGCCCGCAGGACATCAAGACGACAGCACACTTCACGGTAGAAGGTGAACTGGACGACATCTCCGGCTCTGGCCAGACCGAAGCCGCCCACGCCCTCTGCTACAACGTGCCCAAGGCGCGCCAGAAACACCTGGAAGTCAAGGGCGCAGGCCACTACGGCATCTTCAGCGGGCGCCGCTGGCGCGACGTCGTTTACCCGCAGGTCAAGGCCTTTATTGCCGCCCACCATCCCGCATCGCTGCAGGCAGCGGTCGCCGCAAGCGACACACCACTGGCCCCTAAAAAGAAGGCCGCAAGGCGCAAGTGAACGGGCTGGTCGCACGCATTCACGCTGCCCTGCCCCAGACCCAGTGCACGCGTTGTGGCTACCCTGACTGCGCAGCCTATGCGCAGGCCATCGCCGGGGGCGAAGCCGACATCAACCAGTGCCCGCCCGGCGGCGCGGAAGGCGTCGCGCGCCTGGCCCTGATCATCGGCCGGCCGGCTCTCCCCCTTAACGCTGACAACGGCAGCGAAGGCCCGCGCCAGCTCGCCGTCATCGACGAAACCTGGTGCATAGGCTGCACTCTCTGCCTGGACGCCTGTCCGGTGGACGCGATTGTGGGCAGCAACAAGCTCATGCACACCGTGATCGAGCCTTGGTGCACCGGCTGCGAACTGTGCATCCCGGTCTGCCCGGTCGACTGCATCAGCCTGGAAAACGTCACCGGAGAACGCACCGGCTGGGCCGCCTGGTCGGAAGCCGACGCCGCGCTGGCCCGCAAACGCTATGAAATACATAGCTACCGGCGCACGCAGGACAAGGACAGGAACCAGAAAAGGCTTGAAGAAAAAGCCGAAGCAGCGCTGGCAGACCTGCCCGGGCATTCACAACACACCGACCCCGTCATCCTGGACCAGAAACGCGCCGTGATTGAAGCGGCCCTGGCGCGTGCACGCGCCAGGCGCGACCCGGGGAAAAGCAGCAGCTAGATCAAGCAGCGGTGGGTGCAGGAAGCGCCGGCGTCAGCCCAGCGCGTCGTTGACCGAATCACGAAACTCGGCCAGGCTGACCGCGCTGTCGATCTCGCGCGGCAAGGCATCCCGGATCGAGAAAACACCCAGGATTTTCCCGGCTGACGAAACAATCGGCAAATGCCGGAACCCGCGCTCCAGCAGGACAAGCACCGCATCCGACACAGCCATCTCGGGCACGACACACAGGGGCTTGTGTGTCATCACCTCGGACACCGGCGTCTTTTCGGCATCCAGGGCCCTGGCCAGCACCCGGGTCATCAGGTCGCGCTCGGTCAGGATGCCCTGCATCTGGCCCGAGCTGTCAATGACCAGCACGCTGCCGCAATTGGCCTTGGTCATGACACGCGCAGCGTCGAGCACGCTGGCCTGGGGTGCCAGGCTCACCACATGCCGGTGCGGAATGGATTGGAAGACGGTGCGTTCAGCCATGGTGTTCTCCTCTCTTCGAGGTAAAAATCAGCGCAGGGAAGTGTTGAGCTTGTCCAGCACGCGCGCGCCCGGGCACAGCTGTTTCGCGGTCAGCTTGTTCAGGGGAACATCACTGGTGTTCAACGCCACATGCAGGTCTGTGGCCAGCTGGTCCACGTAAAGCAGCCCGGTGACAACTTCACCGCGCGCCTGGTGCGCATTCATGTAGCTCAGGGCGGCGTAACGGTCGGTCGGGTCGTAGTCTGCCTGCAGCTTGCGGAAGCGCAGGCTGGAACCGTCGTGCTGAACCACCTCGATCACCTCGCCCGGCGCGTAGCTGGCGGTGATTTCCTCGCGCCCGGTGATGAAGTCGATGCGGTTGACCGACTCGTTGTGCTCGCGCACGTAGTCGTAGCTTTTGGTGCTCCCCGCATGGTTGTTGAAGGCCACACAGGGGCTGATGATGTCGATGAAGGCCGCACCGCCATGGCCGATGGCGCCCTTGATCAGCGGCACCAGCTGGGCCTTGTCGCCCGAGAACCCGCGAGCCACGTAGGTTGCCCCCAGCTGCAGGGCCAGGGCCACCAGGTCCACCGGGCTGTCGCTGTTGACCACCCCTTTCTTGCTTTTGGAGCCCTGGTCGGCCGTCGCCGAAAACTGCCCCTTGGTCAGGCCGTAAACGCCGTTGTTTTCGACGAGATACACCATGTTGACGCCGCGCCGCATCGCATGGGCGAACTGCCCCAGGCCGATCGACGCCGAATCGCCATCCCCCGACACGCCGAGGTAGAGCAGGTCCCGGTTGGCCAGGTTGGCACCGGTCAGCACCGAAGGCCCGGTGGCCTGGATCAAGGCCAATCTGCTGGG
>CAZIYA010000221.1:0-6198 GCA_964543355.1 uncultured Polaromonas sp. | reverse complement strand
CTGCGTGTACTGCGCTGCCCCCCGAGGGGGCTCTCGCGTCTTGGGGCGGCCCGGCGTCGCTCGGGCTGGCCTCGAAAACGCCGCGCCGGCGCAGCTCGGCGCGCAGCGCGAGCAGCACATAAAACATCACACCAACGCCGGCAATCGACTTGCTCTCGAAAGCGCAGCCGGGCTGGTTCGGGTTCACGATCACGTTTGCGTCGGGCAGCAGGATATGGCCTTCGCGCAGGGCCGGCAGGTGGTGGTCGGTCACCAAGACCTGCAGGCCCAGTTCGCGCGCGCGCGCCACGCCGTCCATGCTGGCAATGCCGTTGTCCACCGTGACCAGCAGGTCGGCGCCCGTGGCCTTGACGCGTTCGGCGATGGGGGCTGTCAGCCCGTAGCCGTCCACCACGCGGTCGGGCACGATGTAGCTGACCTGCGTCGCGCCCAGCAGGCGCAGACCGCGCAGCGCGACGGCGCAGGCGGTGGCGCCGTCGCAGTCGTAGTCGGCCACCACGCAGATCTTCTTTTGTGCGGCCATGGCATCGGCCAGCAGCACGGCGGCCTCCGGCGTGCCTTTCATGGAGTCGGGCGGCAGCAGCCGGGCCAGCCCGTCGTCGAGCTCATCGGCCGTCAGCACGCCGCGTGCCGCATACAGCTGCGCCAGCAGCGGATGAACGCCGGCCTGCTGCAGCGCCCACACGCTGCGCGGCGGTGCTTCACGTACTATTATTTTCATAGCTGCTCCAGCACGGCGGGTAAGGGCTGCGGGGCAAAAAGCCTGGTCATTCTGGAGAAAATCCCGATTCCGGCGGTTTCAAAGATCAAGGCATGGCGTTCGCCGCACAGGCTCAGCCGGACGGTTTCGCCGCTTTGCTGCAAGGCAAGCAGGCGAGCGGCTTCGCCGGCGTCGAGTGCCGTCCAGGCTTGCCCGTATGCGGCCCAGTCGTCGTTGAAAACCGCCTGTGCCAGGCTGCGCGAAACGGTGACACCGGGTTGCGGCCTGGGGCTGAAATTCTCGGGCAAGGCGCCGCTGCCGCTGATCCAGAAAGAGTTGACGGTGGCTTGCCTGCTGGCCGCACGCGCATCATTGACCACATGCGTGTAAAGCAGCATTTGCATTTCGTTCTGCAGCAGCCGCATCGCGCTGGCGCCCACGCTTTTCACTTCGTGTAATACGCTGCCCCTCGAGCGGACTGTTTCTGCTTGGGGCGGCCCGGCGCCGAAACGGGCCTCCACGCTCCCGGCGCCGGGCAGCCAGGGCGCCACATTGCGGCCCAGCACGCGGTCCAGTGACGCACTGGGCAGGTCGCGAAACGGCTCGCCTTCGGCCAGCCAGCGTGTCGGTTCCGAATAGTGCAGCGTGATGCCGTAGGTTTCGAAATAGGGTTGCATGGCCGCGAGCAGGGTGCGCGATTCACCTTCCTGCAGGCCCAGCGCGGCCGGGTCGGTCATGGTGGCGTGTTCGCGGCCCATGGCCCAGTGGCAGGGCGTGATGTGGGCCCAGGCCTTGCCATCCGGCACGCCGCCGGCCTGCAGCTGTTGCCACGCGGCCCAGGGGATCAGACCGTCGATTGCGGGCAGGCCCAGTGCGCGGGCCAGAACACGTTCGTGCGGCGGTGAGAGTGAATCCACATCGCCGCGGTCGCGGTGAACCTCTTTCATGCCCTGCAACAGCTTGCCGAAGTTACGAAAACTTGTGGAAGGCATGGCCTTCACCGCTGGCAGCCATTCGTCGGAGACACAGGCGGCGAACGGCAGTACCCAGTGGTGCGGGGGCGGAGAAACGGAATCGGGCATGCGCCTATTGTCCGGGATTGCAGGAGCCCTCGGCATAACGCCCTCAAGCGTGGCGGGCGTTGTACAGCGGGTCCCCCGGCTGATGCCACAATCGCTTCATGCAAATTCCCTACGAACTGATTCTGGGCTGGCGCTACACGCGGGCAGGCCGCGCCACGCGGCGCAACGGGTTTATTTCCTTCATCTCGGGCGTCTCCATGCTGGGCATTGCGCTGGGCGTGGCGGCGCTGATCATTGTGCTCAGCGTGATGAACGGTTTCCAGAAGGAAGTGCGCGACCGCATGCTGGGCGTGATCTCGCATATCGAAGTGTTCGCGCCCAACGGCGCAGCGTTGCCCGATGTGCAGAAAACCCTGGCCGAGATCAGGCAGAACCAGAACGTGGTCGGCGCTGCCAGTTTTATTTCTGCGCAGGCCCTGCTGGCGCGCGGCGAGGACATGAAGGGCGCCATCGTGCGCGGTATTGACCCGGCACATGAAGGCGAGGTCACCGACTTGGCGGTGGATCTGAAAGACACGGCGCTGCCCAGGCTGGTGGCCGGCCAGTTCGGCGTGGTGCTGGGTGGCGAACTGGCGCGTGCACTGGGTGTGCGCGAGGGTGACAGCGTGACGCTGATCGCCCCGAGCGGTCAGGTCACCCCGGCGGGGGTTGTGCCGCGCCTCAAGCAGATGACGGTGGTCGGCACGTTCGACTCCGGCCACTTTGAATACGACTCGGCGCTGGTCATGCTGCACCAGGACGATGCCGCCCGGATTTTCCGGCTGGAGGGGCCCACCGGCATTCGCATCAAGCTCAAGGACCTGCATCAGGCGCGCGAGGTGGCGGTCGAGCTGTCGCGCACCCTGAGCGGCGACCTGCTGATTCGCGACTGGACACGGCAGAACAGGACCTGGTTTGCCGCGGTGCAGCTCGAAAAACGCATGATGTTCATCATCCTGACGCTGATCGTCGCGGTGGCGGCCTTCAACCTGGTCAGCACGCTGGTCATGACGGTGACCGACAAACGCGCCGACATCGCCATCCTGCGCACCCTGGGCGCCAGCCCGAAAAGCATCATGGGGGTGTTCATGGTGCAGGGCGCCATGGTGGGTGTCATCGGCACCTTCTCGGGCCTGCTGCTGGGGCTGGGCATTGCGCTCAACATCGACGTGATCGTGCCGGCGCTCGAGCAACTGCTGAATGCCAGCTTTTTGCCCAAAGACATTTACCTGATCAGCCGCATGCCCAGCGACCCGCAATACGCCGACATCATGCCGATTGCCGTCATTGCCCTGGTACTGGCTTTCCTGGCCACCATCTATCCCAGCTGGCGCGCCAGCCGCGTGAATCCAGCAGAGGCTCTTAGGTATGAATAAAAAGATTTTTTTGGGTGTTTCTTATGAGTGATGTCGTGCTCAAAGCCCAGGGCCTGACCAAACGCTTCCACGAAGGCCCGATCGACCTGACCGTGTTGCACGGCGTGGACCTGCAGGTGCACGCCGGCGAAACGCTGGCGATTGTCGGAGCCTCCGGTTCGGGCAAAAGCACCTTGCTGCATTTGATGGGAGGGCTGGACGCGCCAACCAGCGGGCAGGTTGAACTCCAGGGCCAACGCCTTTCGTCGCTGTCGGCCGCCGAGCAGGGCGAGCTGCGTAACCTGCACTTGGGCTTTGTTTACCAATTTCACCACCTGCTGCCGGAGTTCAGTGCGCTCGACAACGTCGCCATGCCTTTGTGGATACGGCGTGAGGACCGCGAGAAAGCTGCAAAGACCGCCGCCGCCATGCTGGCCAGTGTGGGCCTGAAGGACCGCATTCACCACCGGCCCGCCGAACTCTCCGGCGGCGAGCGCCAGCGTGTGGCGATTGCCCGGGCACTCGTCACTCGGCCGGCCTGCGTGTTGGCCGATGAACCCACGGGCAACCTGGACCGGACCACCGCCGACGGTGTGTTTGAACTGATGCTGCAGCTCTCGCGCGAACACGGCACGGCTTTTGTGATGGTGACCCATGATGAATCACTGGCGAGGCGTTGTGGTCGGCATCTGCGGCTGGTTCTGGGCAGGCTGTCGGAAGCTTAGTGACAGTTGTCAGCTGGCACCGCCGAGATTAAATTGCCGTTAAAGAATCCGGTTAAACCACAACAGCGACAGCGAAGCAGACATCAGCGCCAGCAGCGCCGCAGCCAGGGCCAGCAGGCCTGAAATCTCGGTTTCTTTTTTCTCGACCGTCAGGCGCGAACTCAGCGTTTCGTAAACCTTTTTCAGGTCACCCGCGGTGCCGGCATAAAAATACTCGGCCTGGGTCTGGGTGGCAATGGCCTTGAGGGTTTCCTCGTCCAGCCGTACGCGCATGGACCAGCCTTCAAACCCGATGGTTTCGCCGTCCACCGTACCCACGCCCACGGTGTAGACACGCACGCCGCGATCGGCCGCCATCTTGGCGGCTTCCATGGAATCGACACCGGTGGTGCGCTGGCCGTCCGTCAGCAGGATGATGGCTGCCGAGGTGTAGGAGCCGGGGGCTACCGGGGTGAACTCCTTCTTCGGCTCTTTCGGGGCCTGGTCAATCGCTATACCGCTGCTGCGGTTGCGGCCATAGGTCAGCGAGGCCAGGTCGATACCGGCTTCCGGAAACAGCTCGGCCAGCGAAACGACGATGGCGTTGCCGATGGCGGTGGCGCGTTGCAGCTGGAACTTGTCGATGGCCGTGACCAGGTCTTCCCGGCTCAGGGTGGGCGACTGCACTACCGAAGCGGTGCCGGCAAAAGCAACGATGCCGACCCGCACGCTGCGTGGCAGCTCGGCGAGGAAGGCCTTGGCCGCGTTTTGCGAAGCGACCAGACGGTTCGGCTGCACGTCGGTGGCGCGCATGCTGCCCGACACGTCCATCGCCAGGATGATGGTTTCGTGCTGCGAGGGCAGCGTGACCACGGCAAAGGGACGTGCCGCAGCCAGCAGCATGGCCGCCATGGCCAGCAGGAAAAGCAGCGGCGGAATGTGGCGCCGGAAACTCTGCCCCGCGCCCATGGCTTCGCGCACGATGGACAGGCTGGCATAGCGCAGCGCCATTTTCTTTTTGCGGCGCAGCAGCCACACATACACAGCGACCAGCAGCGGCAGGGCCAGCATCAGCCAGAGAAACTGGGGCCAGAGAAAGGTCATGGGCGGGTTCATGGAAAAGCTCTCCTGGGTGTG
Source organism: uncultured Polaromonas sp. (assembly GCA_964543355.1). GTDB lineage: Bacteria > Pseudomonadota > Gammaproteobacteria > Burkholderiales > Burkholderiaceae_C > Polaromonas. The sequence continues at coordinate 1,241 of CAZIYA010000221.1, read as the reverse complement.
CCGCGCTCAGGCGGCCGCCTTGAGATGGCCGGGCAGCTTGCCCCGGCCGTTTCTGCCTGCTGCACCCGAGGCCTGACCACGGCGCTTGCGTAGCTCGGTAAAACGCATGATGGCATCGACCAGGTCGCCGTCGGTGGCCAGCTCCAGCGTGTCCACACCGGCCTGCGCCAGGGCCTGGCGCAGGTCGGCTTCGCGCTGCGCGGCAATGCGGGCAAACCGTTTGCGAAACCCGGCATCGTGGGTATCGACCAGCAACTGCTCGCCGGTTTCCGCATCACGTATCGGTATCAGGCCGAGGTCGGGCAGTTCGAGTTCGAGCGGATCGAGCAGGCGCACGGCGACCACCTCATGGCGCTGCGCCAGCTGGCCCAGCGTTTTTTCCCAGCCGGGCTCGCTGATGAAGTCGGACACCACAAACACGGTCGAGCGGCGGCGCAGAAACTGCGCGGCAGAACGCAGCAAATCGTCCAGGCGTGTGGGTGCAGTTCCGCTGGGCTCGGGGCGCGCCTGCATGGTGTGCAGCAGGCGCAGCACATGCGCGCGGCCGCCGCGTGCGGGAAGCACAGCGTCCACACCGGTGCCGTACAGCATGGCGCCGACACGGTTGCCGTGGCGCGTCAGCACGCGGGCCAGCACCGCAACAAATTCGCTGGAGACCTGGCTTTTGCGCTGGCTGCCCGAACCGAAATCGACCGAAGGGCTCAGATCCAGCAGGAACCAGCTCGCCATCTCGCGGTCTTCGGTGAAGACGCGCACATGCGGCGACTGCAGGCGTGCCGTGACATTCCAGTCGATGTGACGCACGTCGTCGTGGTGCTGGTACTCGCGCAGGTCGGCCAGGTCCATGCCGGTGCCGCGCATCAGCGTGCGGTAGTCACCCTGCAGCAGGCCGTCGAGCCGGCGCAGCACGGTCCATTCAAGGCGGCGCAGCACATGTTCGGCACCCGCGGCGGTGCCAGGCTGCGCCGGAGCCGCCGATGCCTGGATGGGCGCTTCGGCCTGGGGTTGAGCAGATTTGCGAAACCAGTTTTTCATGACCAGTCACCACCCCGTGCAGGGCAACCGGCGAGGGTCCCTCTGCTTCAAGCAGGGGCCGCGGAACCGGCTTTGCCGGGCCGCAGGCGCAGCGGCCCCCCCGGGGGGCAGGGAGCTACACGCAGTGAGCGACCGTGGGGGTTGTTGTTCTTTCAAGCAGGGGCCGCGGAACCGGCTTTGCCGGGCCGCAGGCGCAGCGGCCCCCC
>CAZIYA010000220.1:0-6206 GCA_964543355.1 uncultured Polaromonas sp. | reverse complement strand
GCCGGGCCGTTGATGGTCATGCTGACCGAGGTGCTGGGGCTGCACAGGTCAAAACCGTCGTACAGCACCTTCATGTCGTCCAACGTTGCAATCGAGACGCCGCTGTTGCCGACCTTGCCGTAAATGTCTGGCCGCAGGTCAGGGTCGTTGCCGTAGAGCGTGACCGAATCAAAAGCCGTGCTCAAGCGCTTGGCGGCCATGCCCTGGCTGAGCAGCTTGAAACGCGTGTTGGTGCGGAACGCATCGCCTTCGCCGGCAAACATGCGCGTCGGGTCTTCGCCCTCGCGCTTGAAGGCAAAGGTGCCGGCGGTGTAGGGGTAGCTGCCCGGTACGTTGTCCAGCATCAGCCATTTGAGGATTTCGCCGTTGTCTTCGTATTGCGGCAGCGCCACCTTGCGGATGGTCGTGCCCGAGAGCGACTTGCTGGTCAGCGCGGTGCGGATTTCCTTGTCGCGGATTTTCACCACGTATTCTTCGCCGGCGTAGGCCTGTTGCATCGCAGGCCACTGGGTCAGCAGCTTGCGTGCTGCCGGGTCCTGGACCTGCTCACGCTGCACCGCCAGGTCGATGGCGGCTTCCGCGGCCCTGGCCTTGTCGGGCTTGCCGACGGTCAGCATGTCGGCGGCGGCGCGCAATTGTTGAATCTCACGCGCCAGCTGAGCCTGCTCCCGGCCGCGTTTTTTGTAGCTGCGCACCGTGTCGGCGATTTCAGCCAGGTAGCGCGTGCGGGCGGCGGGCACCACCGGCGTCTGGTTGGTGCTGTGGCGCACATTGACGATAGGCAGGGCGCCTTCGGACAGCTTCAGGCCGAGTCCTGCCAGGCGCGGTTTGAGGGCCTGGTACAGCGCGGTGACGCCGTCGTCGTTGAAGCGCGCGGCCATGGTGCCGAACACCGGCATTTTGTCAGGCGCGGTGCCCCAGGCTTCCTTATTGCGCTGGACCTGCTTGGCCACATCGCGCAGGGCGTCGAGCGAACCCTTGCGGTCGAACTTGTTGATGGCAACAAACTCGGCGAAGTCCAGCATGTCGATTTTTTCGAGCTGGCTGGCGGCGCCGAACTCGGGCGTCATCACATACATGGGCACGTCCACCAGCGGCACGATGGCGGCGTCGCCCTGGCCGATGCCCGAGGTCTCGACCACGATCAGGTCAAAGCCGGCCACCTTGCAGGCGGCAATCACTTCGGGCAGCGCCTTGCTGATCTCGCTGCCGAATTCACGCGTCGCCAGGCTGCGCATGAAGACGCGCGGACCCTGCTGCCACGGGCTGATGGCGTTCATGCGGATGCGGTCGCCGAGCAGCGCGCCGCCGCTTTTGCGCCGTGAGGGGTCGATGCTGATGACGGCCACACGCAGCTGGTCGTTCTGGTCCAGCCGCAGGCGCCGTATCAGCTCGTCAGTCAGTGAAGACTTGCCTGCGCCGCCAGTGCCGGTGATGCCCAGCACGGGTATCTTTTTGATAGCAGCTTGCGCCCGCAACGACTGGACGAAAGCCGCATTTGCCTTGTCGTTTTCAAGCGCGGTGATGAGCTGTGCCAGCGCCCGCCAGGCCATCTCGCCGTGGCCTTCGATCGCCTGGAGGTCTGCGGGTGCGAAGCCGGTCAGGTCCTTGTCGCAGCGCATGACCATCTCGCCGATCATGCCGGCCAGGCCCATTTTCTGACCGTCTTCGGGGCTGTAGATGCGCGAAACACCATAGGCATGCAGTTCGCGGATCTCGGGCGGAACAATCACGCCGCCGCCGCCGCCGAACACCTGGATGTGCTCGCCCCCACGGCTCTTGAGCAGGTCCACCATGTACTTGAAATACTCGACATGCCCGCCCTGGTAGGAGCTGATGGCAATGCCCTGGGCGTCTTCCTGCAGTGCGGCGGTGACGACTTCATCGACACTGCGGTTGTGGCCCAGGTGAATGACTTCGGCGCCCATGCCCTGCAGGATGCGCCGCATGATGTTGATGGCGGCGTCGTGGCCGTCAAACAGGCTGGCGGCGGTGACAAAACGCACCTTGTGGGTGGGACGGTAGCTGGCAAGGGCCTTGAATTCGGCGGACAGGTCGGTCATGGCGGCGCTCTCTGGAAGGTTGTCTCGTGGCTTGGATGCGGGAGTGGTTATTCGATCTTCAATCCGGCGAGCGCCGGATCGTCAGGCGGGTAGCACAGGTCCAGCGACTTCAGTTTGTCGCGCACCAGCGTGGCCACCATCAGGTTGCGGTGGGTCTTGGAATCGGCGGGCACCACGGTCCAGGGTGCCCAGGGTGTGCTGGTCGCCCCGAGTAATGCCTCGTAGGCCTTCTGGTAGTCGGCCCACTGCTTGCGTACCTCCAGGTCGCCCATGCTGAATTTCCAGCGTTTGGTCGGGTCGTCCACCCGCTCCTGCAGGCGCTGGCCCTGTTCCTCGAAGCTGATGTGCAGCATGAACTTGAGGATCACCGTGCCGGTTTCGGCCAGCAGGCGTTCGAACTCGTTGATGTGGGCAAAACGCTGCGCGGTCTGCTCAGGCGTGATCCAGCCTTTGACCACCGGGACCAGCACGTCTTCGTAGTGGCTGCGGTTGAAAATCATGGTTTCACCAGCCCCGGGCATCTGGCGGTGGATGCGCCACAGGTAGTCGTGTGCCCGCTCTTCCTCGCTCGGTGCCTTCCAGCCCACGGTGTGCACACCCAGCGGGCTGGTCCGGCTGAAGACGGCGCGAATCGTGCCGTCCTTGCCGGAGGTGTCGGTGCCTTGCAACAGGACGAGCAGCTTGTAGCGCTTGTCGGCGAAAAACAGGTCCTGCAGTCCGTCAAGTTCCGTCGCCAGGGCGTCCACGGCGGCCTTGTCATCGCCTTTATCCCCGGTGGACAAGGGCTTGGCCGAGGCCTTGAGTCCGGACAGCCCAAACGGCCGGCCCCGCCCGGTGGTGGGCGGTTGCCAGGGGGCCAGCAGGGCCGCACGCTTGCTGTTGCCGTTGGACATGGCTGTCTCCGTGAGGGTGATTGACGTTTACGTAAACGTCAATCTTACCGTTTTTCAAAAACAAAGGGGCGCCTGCGCGCCCCTTTGCTTGCCGACAGGCGGACGGCGCCTGCGTCTTTTGCTTATTTGTACAGCAACTGCGGCAACCACAGGCCGATGGCAGGGAACTGGTACAGCAGGACGATGGCCAGGATCTGGATGCCCATGAAGGGCAACATGCCGAGGAAAATCTGGTTCAACGTGACATGTTTGGGTGCCACGCCCTTGAGATAAAACGCGGCCATGGCCACCGGCGGGCTCAGGAAGGCCGTCTGCAGGTTCAGCGCAACCAGCAGGCCGAAGAACAGCGGATCGACGCCGAAGTTGTCGAGCAGTGGAATGAAAATGGGCATGAAGATCACGATGATCTCGGTCCACTCCAGCGGCCAGCCAAGAATGAAAATGATCGCCTGGCTCATCACGAGGAACTGCGTCTTGCTCAAATTCATGCTGAGCACCCAGGTCTCCACCAGTTCCTGACCGCCCAGCAGCGCAAAAGCTGCCGAGAAAATGGCCGATCCAACAAACAGCCAGCACACCATGGCCGAGGTCTTGGCTGTCAGGAAAACCGACTCCTGCAGCACCGACAGCGTAAGCCGTTTGTACGCCGCCGCCAGCACAAAACCGCCCAGTGCTCCCATGGCCGCCGCCTCGGTCGGTGTGGCCAGCCCCATCACGATGGACCCGAGCACCGAGATGATGAGAATCATCAGCGGGAAGAACGAGGTCAGGAGCATCTTGAAGATTTCCAGCCGCGCAAAACTCAGGAACAGGTAAAACAGAGCAACAAGCGCACCCAGGATGGCGAAGCTGACCCACCACCAGGTAGGTGCGTCCCGCGTGGTGGCGCCTGCCGCGGCCGCTGGTGTTTCTGATGTAGCGGTTGCTGCGCCAGGAGGTTCAGCGACGCTGGCCGCTGGCGGCGCACCGGTTGGTTCGGCACCCGGAGGTTCCTTGACCTCGTCGCCTGACGGCGGCTCCTGCAACCCACCTTCAGTAGGCGGTTCCTTGAGGCCGTCGTCCTCGGCGGGCGGCTCCTGCAAACCCCCTGCATCAGGCGTGCCGGCCCCTGCCGGGCTGGAGGAGCCTATCTGCTGGATGTCGTAGACCGCCTCGGCTTCGATGGTGGTGACCGCCCGGTAGCTGGTCACGAGCACCAAAAGGAAGAGCAAGCCCGGCAGCACAACAATCGCCAGTTGCCGCAGGATATGACCGAGCGGAACGTCCGCGTTGCGCTTTCCCTTGAGCGCGCCGAGGAGGCCAGTCAGCGCGTATTTGTCTGTGCCGGTGGTGAGTTGTTGCGTCAACGGAGGCAGGGTGACGGCGCGGTCTGCGGCCGACAGCGGAGGCGCCCATTGCGGCTTGAGCTTCGCAACGAGGATCACGTACAGGATGTACAAACCAGTCAGCATCAGGCCCGGGAAAAATGCACCTGCATACAGCTGCACGACGGACACGCCAGCCGTGGCGCCGTACACGATCAGCAGCACCGAAGGCGGAATCAGGATGCCGAGGCAACCGCCCGCCGTGATGGAGCCGGCCGCCAGCGGGACGCTGTAGCCCGCGCGCAGCATCGCCGGCAGTGCCAGCAGCCCCATCAGCGTCACGACGGCTCCCACGATGCCGGTGGCCGTCGCAAAGATTGCACAGGTCACCAGGGTGGCCACAGCGAGCGAACCGGGAATCCGGGCCATTGCCAGGTGCAGGCTCTTGAACAGTTTTTCAATCAGGTTGGCGCGCTCGACCAGGTAGCCCATGAAGACGAACAGCGGTATCGCAATCAGCACGTCGCTGGCCATGGTCTTGAACGCCGCCTGCACCATCAGATCCAGTGTCCTGGTGGTGTCCCGGTTATAGGCCAGCCAGGTAAAAATCATGCCCATGCCCATCAGGGTGAAAGCGGTCGGAAAGCCCAGCATGATGGCCGTCACAACCAGGGACAGCATCAGCAGCCCCAGGTGTCCATTGGTGATTTTTTCGACACTCAGCAGCAGGGTGGCAGCGCCTATGACCACCAGCGCCATGAAGGTCAGGCCGAACCAGAGTTCCTTGCGGATTTTCATTTGCTCTCCCCCTTGAGGGCCAGGTCCCGCTCCAGCGCGGCCATGTCTTCGTCTTTCACGTGCACCATTTCCTTGAGTTTTTCCACATCCACTTCTTCAACGTCTCCTTCGCGCACCGGCCAGGCCCCGGTTTGAATGCACTGGATGCAGCGGATGATTTCCACGATACCCTGCAGCAGAAGCACAAAACCCGACACCGGAATCACGAACTTGAAGGGGTAGACCGGGATCGGGTCGGCGTTGAAGGTCTGCTCGCGGATGGCCAGTGACTCATTGGCATAGGTCCAGCCGGCCCAGGTCAGGGCGATGACACCGGGCAGGAAAAAGACGATGTACAGCGTGAGGTCCACAATCGCCTGCGTGCGCGGCGCCAGGAAACCATAAAGAACGTCGCCTCGCACATGGCCGTTTTTGCTCAGCGTGTAGGCGCCCGCCATCATGAACAGCAGGCCGTAGAGCATGATCTGCGCATCCAGCACCCAGGCATGGGGCCGGTTGAGCACGTAGCGGCTGAATACTTCCCAGCTGATCAGCAAGGTGAGCAAAACGACGCTCCACGCGCAGGCCTTGCCGATCCAGGTGGAAAAACGGTCCACCGCCAGTAAAAACGATTGCATTGCAACTCCTTGCGCCGCCCGATGGCGGTCCCGAAAAAACAAAAGGGCACCCTTCGGGTGCCCCTTGGAGGCCGAGGCCTCGCTCAGGCTTTTTTGCCTCGCCCGAAGTAGTGGTTATAGGCCATCTTGAAGTCCACGGTGTAGTCGTTCTGCCACTGGCCTGCGCGCTGCGCAAAGGCTTTCTGCGAATCAAGCACCTTCTTGAACAGCGCGTTCTCTCCCCCCTTCTTGGCCATGATCTTGTCCCAGGAAGCCAGCTGGGCGCGCAGGATGGCGTCGGGCGTCTTGTAGAACTTGACGCCGGCCTTCTTCAGGTCAATGTAGTCCTTGGAGTTGCGCTCGATGGCCTTCCAGCTCATGTCGGCGCTGGCAGCCTGAACGGCGTAGTCGATGATGGCCTTGAGTTCGGCAGGCAGGGCATTGAGCTTGCCTTTGTTGAACAGGATTTCGAACTGCTCGCCGTTCTGGTGGAAGCTCTGCAGCATGCAGTTCTTGACCACGTCGGGGAAGCCCAGCAGCTTGTCCGAGGAG
>CAZIYA010000219.1:0-6233 GCA_964543355.1 uncultured Polaromonas sp. | reverse complement strand
CCGTCCGCCACCTTGATGCTCAGGAACTCGAGGTGTTCTTCGTGGTTGGGGCTCACGATGCTGTAGGCCCGCAGCAGCGGCTTGTCGTTGACCCGCAGGCCTATCATCGTGAAATGCCCATTGCTGAAGCGCAGGGATTTATCACGGGTGGTGGTGAAAGTAAACAGGCGGTCGGTCCAGTGGTGGACGGACAGAACACGTTCTTCGTTAAAGGCGCTCATGGTGTGAAGGAAAGGCTGTAGGTACAGGGGTTGATTGTCAACTATCGAAATGGACGACCGCCAGCTTACCGGTTTTGTCTTTCCACAATTCCGCGGTGGCCAGGGGCGCAACACGTTTTGAAATGGTGGGCCAGTTTTTGGCCAGGCGCGCGTTCAGTTCCAGGAAGGGTTCGAACTCCGCTGGCGTGTCGGTGTCTGCGTAAATGGCATTGACCGGGCACTCCGGGATACATACGGCGCAGTCGATACACTCGTCCGGATCGATCACCAGGAAGTCGGGCCCTTCCTTGAAACAGTCAACCGGGCAGACGTCCACGCAGTCCGTGTATTTGCACTTGATGCAGGCATCGGTGACGACATGTGTCATGAGGTCCTTGAAAGGTGTCTGCCGGGTGTTTGCAGGGGAGGGCGCCGGCCATTCATGGCTGCAATGTGCCATACAAATGTAGTGAACGCAACATTAAAATGTAGTGCGCGTAACATTTTTTCATCGAAATCGGAATTTGGCGTGTAAACACTATTGCATGGCCCATCGGTATGCGCTACATTGGCCCGAAATGTAGTGAGTGCAACATGGAAGTTAAGCGAGTGCTACATATCGGATGAAGGGCAGGCCAGCTGCCAGCACGAAGGCCAACACGATGACCGAGCATACAAAAACGGATGGGTTGCCAGGCATGGATTCCCCGGGGTTGCCCCAGGTCCTGGAGAAAGCCCGGCCGCGCAGCGAGCGGATGAACAGCGAAAAGATCGAGTGCAATGCCTGTCCGGTGCTGTGCCAGATTTCCGACGGCCGCAGCGGAGCCTGCGACAGGTACGCCAACCAGGGCGGCACGCTGATCCGGGTCGATCCCGTGCTGCTGTTGCGCCGCACCTTGGCCGAAGGTGAACCGGTGCTTGTGCCTTTTTCCGGCCGTGTTGCTGCGGCGGGTGTTGCAGACCCTGCCATGCCGGCAGATGCATCGGAAGCCACGCCATGGAACGGTGATCTTCTGCTGGCCGACGAGGTCTTTGTCACCGGCGTGGGCTCTTCGACAACTTACCCTGACTACAAACCGGCCCCCTTCATTGTTTCTTCCAAAGCCGCAGGCGTGGACCTGGTGACGGTGGTGACGGAAGGCATCTTCAGTTACTGCAGCCTCAAGGTGAAGATAGACACCGACCGCTTCCTGGGGGCCGAGCAGGCCAATGTGCGCTGCAAGGGTGAGGTTGTCGGGCATGTGACCACGGCGGAATACGGCTCCCAGATGCTCTCGCTCGGGGGCGTGCATCACCTGACCGGCGGCAGCAAGAAAGAGGGCCGTGTCACGGTCGAAGTGATGAAGGCGCTGGGCAACAAGGAGCCGGCCGAACTCACGATTGACGGCGGCTCCCAGATCGTGATCCAGGCGGGTCGTGCGCCCATCGTCAACGGAGTCGAGGAAAAACGCATGCGGGTCGGCTGCGGGTCGGCCACCATCGGCATTTTTGCGAAACAGTTTTTTGGCAAGCTTGATGAGGTGGTGGTGGTTGACGACCACATCACAGGTGTGTTGACCGAGCACCAGGCGGGGCGTTGCCTGGACATGCGAGCCTCAGGCATCAGGATGCGAGGGCGTAAATCAACGCCGGGGCGCTACTTCCAGGTGGCCAATCCGGGAACGGGCTGGGGTGGCACGGACATCGCCGATCCCCTGTCCATCATTGAGAGCTGGGACCCCGAGGCAGCGTGGCCCGGCCAACGCCTGCTCATGACATCGACCACCGGGGAACACGCCAGCTGGTACGTCCTGAATGAAGAGCTGTGTCCCGTCGAACAGGACATGCCCGACGAGGTGCGCCGCATTGTCGAGCGCATCGGCGAGAACTGCGAGCCTTCGCTGACGACCGTGCTGTTTCTCGGCGGTGCCGGCGGCAGCCTGCGTGCCGGGGTCACGGAAAATCCCGTCCTGCTGACCCGTGCCATCAAGAGTGCTCTCGTCAATGTCACCTGCGGCGGCGCGCCTGCCTACATCTGGCCCGGTGGCGGCATCACCGTGATGGCCGATGTGATGCGCATGCCCGACAACAGCTTCGGCACTGTGCCCACGCCGGCCATCGTCGCGCCGATTGAATTCAGCATGAAGCTCGACGACTACCGCGCGCTGGGGGGGCACATGGACCATGTACGCAGTCTTGACGATGCACTGCGCCGGGGTGCCTGGCACAACGAAGGTGCACCCACTGCCCGTGCGTGGGCACCCCTGCCGGCGGCCAACCCCTGGCCGCTTGCTCGGCCTCCCCTGCTTGGCTGAGGCAAAACGAATGAACGCCCAACGCACCTTGCTGCCTGACGGTCGCTGGCATTTCCAGCATGGCCCGATGGATATTGTCATTGGTGCGAGCGGCAACACTGAAGCGCTGGAGCTGGCGCACACCGATGCCTGGCTGCGTTTTCGCGGCATCCTGGATGAGCTGGTGCAGGAGCTGGCACTTCTGCGGCTTCCTGTGGGTGGTGAATGTCCGGTGCGGGGTCCGATCGCCAGGCGCATGTGGCATGCCTGCCAGCCCTACAAAAGCAGTTTCATCACGCCGATGGCGGCTGTTGCCGGTGCCGTGGCACAGGAGCTGATCACCTGTTACGCCGCGGATGGCGTCACGCGCGCATGGATCAACAACGGCGGCGACATCGCCTTGCATCTGACACCCTCGCAGTCGGTCCGTATCGGCCTTTATGCAGATCTCGCGCGACTGGGTGTGGACGAGATTGTGGAAGGCGTCCGGACCGACGGGCAGTTCGAAGTGTCGAGCGTGCAGCCTGTACGCGGCGTCGCCACCAGCGGCTGGCGCGGCCGCAGTTTTTCACTCGGGATCGCCGACAGTGTCACGGTCCTGGCACGCACCGCGGCCGAAGCTGATGCCGCGGCGACTGTGATCGCCAATGCAGTCGATGTGCGTGATGCGCGTATCCTGCGCAGGCCCGCGTGCGAACTGAAGGACGACACCGACCTGGGAACCCTTCCGGTCACGGTGGATGTTCCGCCGCTGGAGCCGGCGCTGGTGCAGCAGGCGCTACGCGCAGGCCTCAGACGTGCGCAGGCCTTACGCGCCGCAGGACTGATCTGGTCGGCCGCGCTGGTTTGCCAGAATCAGCTGGTGACCACCGATGCGGCAGCTGCAGGGGCACCGGAAAACCGGCATGCCGGCAACCCGGCCATGCAAGTTGGTTCAGTATTTGCTTAATGAAACGGATGGACCTCAACCCATGATTGAAATACGACGCATCTTCACGCATGTGGAGCAGATCCGGCACGAGTTCGGTCCGGTCGCCAGGGTGCCTTTGCTGCGCGGCGCCATTGCGGCCGTGCTGACCAACCCGTTTGCAGGTCGTTACGAACCCGACATCCTGCCGATGATGGAAGAGCTGCAGCCTGTCGGTATCGACATGGCCGAACGTCTGCGCGCGGCCATGGGTGTGCCGGCAGAGCGGATCGAGGGTTACGGCAAGGGTGCGATCATCGGTGCGGCGGGCGAACTGGAGCATGGTGCGCTCTGGCATGTGCCGGGTGGCTACGCCATGCGTGAACTGCTGGGCTGGAAGGGCGACCGGCAGGCCTATGCCAAGGGCCAGGCCGAAGAAAAAACCGGGCAACCGGGCAATGCGCTGTCCATTGTCCCTTCCACCAAAAAAGTGGGCGGACCGGGGGCTGCGCTGGATGTGCCGATGACCCATGTCAATGCCAGTTATGTGCGCAGCCATTTCGATGCCATCGAAGTACGTGTCCCCGGTGCGCCTCTGGCTGATGAAATTGTCTTTATTCTTGCGATGAGCACCGGCCCCCGTGTTCATGCGCGGGTCGGCGGACTGGCGGCGGACGCCATCAGCAAGTGGGATGGCTTGCGCTGAGCCATTGCAGGCACCCTGACAATACACAAGGAAAAATCATGACAGCCACAATCAGGAAAATCATTGTTCAGGTGGATGAAGTCCGCATGGAAATGGGAAAGGCGGTGAACCCGCCCACACGCCGGGCCCTGGCCATGGCGGTGATCGCCAACCCCTTTGCGGGCAGGTATGTCGAGAACCTGGACGAGCTGGTTGCCATGGGTGAAGAGCTCGGCGGATTGCTGGGCAACAAATGCGTGGAGGCGTTGGGCATTTCGCCCGGCCAGGCGCAGAGTTATGGCAAGGCCGCGATTGTGGGCGAAGCCGGCGAGCTGGAGCATGCGGCTGCCATCCTGCATCCCAAGCTGGGGGCGCCGTTGCGCCTGGCGGTTGAAAAAGGCGCGGCCCTCGTGCCTTCCAGCAAAAAACGGGGTGGCCTTGGAACGGCGATCGACGTTCCGCTCGGTCACAAGGACGCCGCTTTTGTGCGCAGCCATTTTGACGCCATGGAGGCGCGTGTCGCCGATGCGCCGCGTGCCGACGAAATTGTGGTTGCTGTCGTCGTGACAGACAGCGGCCGACCTTTACCGCGCGTGGGCGGCTTGCAGATCCACGATATCAAAGGTGAAGACGGGCTTCGCTGACCGGCCGTTTCACCACCCCTTCCGATCCACGACAAGCAGGAGTTTTTATGAAGATGCAATACAAGATGCTGGGTGCCATGACGCTTCTGGGTCTGGCCTCGATGGGGGCCGCCCACGCGCAAGGGGTCATCAAGATAGGTGAGATCAACAGCTACAAGGCCCAGCCCGCCTTTCTCGAGCCCTACAAAAAGGGCATGGAGCTGGCTGTCGAGGAAATCAACGCCGCCGGTGGCGTCAACGGCAAGAAGGTCGAGCTGATTGTCCGTGACGACAACGCCAACCCCGGCGACGCGGTGCGTGCCGCCGAGGAGCTGGTTTCGCGCGAAAAGGTGGATGTGCTCACCGGTTCCTTTCTCTCGCACATCGGCCTGGCACTGACGGATTTTGCGAAGCAGAAGAAGTTCTTCTTTCTCGCCGCCGAGCCCTTGACCGACAAGATCGTGTGGCAAAACGGCAATCGCTACACCTATCGCCTGCGCGCTTCCACTTACATGCAGGTGGCGATGCTGGTGCCCGATGCAGCCGCGATGAAGAAAAAACGCTGGGCCGTGGTTTACCCCAACTATGAATACGGCCAGTCCGCGGCAGCCAGCTTCAAGAAGCTGCTCAAGGAAGCCCAGCCCGATGTGGAATTTGTTGCCGAACAGGCCCCGCCGCTGGGCAAGGTTGATTCCGGCAGCGTGGTGCAGGCCCTGGCAGACGCCAAACCCGACGCCATCTTCAATGTGCTGTTTGGGGCCGATCTGTCCAAGTTTGTGCGCGAGGGCAACACCCGCGGCCTGTTCCAGGGCCGTGAAGTGGTGAGCCTGCTGACCGGCGAACCCGAATACCTCGATCCGCTGAAGGACGAGACGCCCAATGGCTGGCTGGTCACCGGTTACCCGTGGTACGGTATCCAGACGCCCGAGCACAAGGCCTTTTTCCTGGCTTATCACGGCAAGTACAAGGACTATCCGCGCCTCGGTTCCGTCGTGGGTTACAGCGCCATCAAGTCGCTGGCCGAAGGCATGAAAAAAGCCAAGTCCACCGAGACAGAAAAGATGATCGCGGCCTTCAGCGGCCTGAAGGTCAGCACGCCTTTTGGTCCCGTGGTCTACCGTCCTGAAGATCACCAGTCCACCATGGGCGCCTATGTCGGGCGCACGAAGAACGATGGCGGCAAAGGCGTGATGGTGGATTACCGCTACATGGACGGTGCGAAATTCCAGCCGACGGCCGCAGAGGTCAAGAAGTTGCGCGCCGCCGACTGACAGGAGCTGGCGAACTGCGAAACCCCGTTCGGCCCCGCGTTTTGATGGCGCGGTGCCGGGGTTTTGCCGACAGAGGGACTCCCGCACGGCTTCCATGCTTGCCATGGTGCCTGCAGGTGGTCTGTTGCATCCGCGAAAAAGGGTAATTCATGAGCTTTTCAGGCTTTGTCGTCCAGTTGCTCAATGGCCTGGCCGGTGCATCGTCGCTGTTTCTGGTGGCTGCCGGGCTGTCGCTGATTTTCGGCGTCACGCGTATCGTCAACTTCGCGCACGG
>CAZIYA010000218.1:0-6236 GCA_964543355.1 uncultured Polaromonas sp. | reverse complement strand
GTAGAGGCCGGAGGATCGAATCCTCTAACCTCGACCATCTGCTGTCTTTTTCCTTAATTTTCTGCCAGGTTTCTTAGGCAATTTGCCTTGGTTCCAACACCAGCGCGGGTGCAGACCGCTTTTCGATTTACACCGCCAGACCTATCAGCGATGATGTCAATTTTGTCAATTCAAGGTTGATTCGCGAAACCATGGCTGCCGTCGATACCGTAACCAACGCACCTACCACCCTGGCATTGCCGGGCTTGGGCCGGGCTTTGGTGATTGCAGGCAAGCTCGGGCAGAAAGCCGCAGAAGATATCTTTCGCAAGGCCCAAAGCGGGCGCACCAGTTTTATTGCTGAATTGACAGGCTCTGGCGCGGTGTCCCCCTCGGATCTCGCGCATACCATGTCTACGGCTTTTGCAGCTCCGCTGCTCGACCTGGACGCGATAGACACCCAGCGTCTGCCCAAAGGCCTGCTGGATGCCAAGATTTGCCAGTCTTACCGTATTGTTGTTCTCAGCAAGCGCAGCAATCGCCTGATTGTGGCGACAGCCGACCCGTCGGATCAGGAAGCCGCAGAAAAAATCAAGTTTTCCACCCAGATGGGCGTGGACTGGGTGATTGCCGAATACGACAAACTGTCCAAGATGGTGGAAGCATCAGCGACCACGGCGTCCGAGGCCATGGACAGCATCATTGGTGACGACTTTGAGTTTGACGAGTCCACCGCCGAGGCTGCCAGTGCAGACAGCAACGACACAGGCGTTTCCGAGGTCGAAGATGCGCCGGTCGTCAAGTTTCTGCACAAAATGCTGCTGGACGCATTCAGCATGCGGGCTTCGGATCTGCATTTCGAGCCCTACGAACATACCTACCGGGTGCGCTTTCGTATTGACGGCGAGTTGCGCGAAATTGCATCCCCGCCAGTCGCCATCAAGGAAAAGCTGGCTTCCCGGATCAAGGTCATCTCGAAAATGGACATTTCCGAGAAACGGGTGCCGCAGGACGGGAAAATGAAACTGAAGATCGGCCCCGACCGGGTGATCGATTTCCGGGTCAGCACCCTGCCCACGATGTTCGGCGAGAAAATCGTGATTCGTATCCTGGATCCCAGCAGCGCCAAGCTCGGCATTGATGCACTGGGTTATGAGCCGATCGAAAAGGAGCGCCTGCTCAATGCCGTGCAGCGTCCCTATGGCATGGTGCTCGTGACCGGCCCTACCGGCTCGGGTAAAACCGTGTCGCTGTACACCTGCCTGAATATCCTGAACAAGCCGGGCGTGAATATTGCCACGGCCGAAGATCCGGCCGAGATCAACCTGCCCGGTGTCAACCAGGTCAGCATGAACGACAAGGCCGGTTTGACCTTTTCCGTGGCCCTGAAGGCCTTTTTGCGTCAGGACCCGGACATCATCATGGTCGGCGAGATCCGTGACTTGGAAACCGCCGAAATTTCCATCAAGGCGGCGCAAACGGGCCACTTGGTGCTGTCCACCTTGCACACCAACGATGCACCGGCCACGCTGACGCGTTTGCGCAACATGGGCATTGCGCCTTTTAATATCGCCTCAAGCGTCATCCTGATCACGGCCCAGCGTCTGGCCAGGCGCCTGTGTCCCAACTGCAAGGCGCCGGCGGACATTCCCCGCGAAACCCTGCTGGATGCGGGGTTCAAGGAAGAGGATGTAGACGGCTCCTGGACCCCTTATCGTCCGGTGGGCTGTTCGATGTGCAACAACGGGTACAAGGGCCGGGTCGGGGTGTACCAGGTCATGCCCATCACGGAAGAGTTGCAGCGGATCATTCTGCGGGATGGCAGCGCACTTGAAATCGCCGAGCAGGCCGAAAGCGAAGGTGTGAAAAGCCTGCGTGGCGCTGGCCTGCACAAAGTCAAGCTGGGCATGACTTCGCTGGAAGAGGTTCTGGCCTGCACCAATGTTTAAGCTGCTATTCATGAATAAAAACCTGGTTTTTCGTTTCGCCGGACGTTTCAAGTCCCCTCCATCATCTCCGCATTGAAGAAGGCACCATGGCAACTGCAGCATCCAGAGACATCAAGGAATTTGTCTTCGAGTGGGAAGGCAAGGATCGCAACGGCAAGCAGGTGCGGGGTGAGACTCGGGCCGGCGGACAAAACCAGGTTAAGGCTACTTTGCGCCGTCAGGGTGTGTTCCCGACCAAGATCAAGAAGCGCAGCATGCGCTCCGGAAAATCCATCAAGCCCCGTGATATCGCCATCTTCACACGCCAACTGGCGACGATGATGAAAGCGGGTGTCCCGCTCCTGCAGGCCTTCGACATTGTGGGGCGCGGCAATGCCAATGCCAGCGTAACCAAGCTGCTTAATGATGTACGGACCGATGTAGAAACCGGGACCTCCCTGAGTGCGGCTTTTCGTAAATACCCACTGTACTTCAATGCGCTGTATTGCAATTTGGTGGAAGCGGGCGAGGCGGCCGGTATCCTGGAGCAACTGCTCGATCGTCTCGCGGTTTACATGGAAAAAACCGAGGCCATCAAGTCGAAAATCAAATCAGCGCTGATGTACCCGACTTCGGTCGTTGTCGTGGCTTTTGTGGTGGTCGCAGTGATCATGATTTTTGTGATTCCCGCGTTCAAGGAGGTGTTCACCTCATTTGGTGCGGATCTGCCAGCGCCGACCTTGTTTGTGATGGCAATCAGCGAATTTTTTGTCGCCTACTGGTGGCTCATTTTCGGGGGCATTGGTGGAAGTATCTATTTTTTCATGCAGGCTTGGAGGCGCAATGAAAAAGTGCAGCGAGTCATGGACCGGCTGCTGCTGAAAGTGCCGGTTTTTGGTGCCTTGATTGAAAAGTCCTGCATTGCGCGCTGGACGCGCACGCTCTCAACCATGTTCGCCGCTGGGGTGCCGCTGGTGGAGGCCCTGGATTCAGTCGGAGGTGCTTCCGGCAATTCACTGTACGCCGACGCCACCCTGAAAATTCAGCAGGAAGTCTCCACGGGAACCAGCCTGACGGCAGCCATGGGCAATGCCAATTTGTTTCCGACCATGGTGCTGCAGATGTGCGCCATCGGTGAAGAGTCGGGGTCGATCGATCACATGCTCGGCAAGGCGGCGGACTTTTATGAGGCAGAAGTCGATGAAATGGTGGCTGGCCTGTCCAGCTTGATGGAGCCCATCATCATCGTGTTCCTCGGCACCTTGATTGGGGGGATTGTGGTGTCCATGTACCTGCCGATTTTCAAGCTGGGTGCAGTGGTCTGATGCCAGGACTGGTGCTCGGCTTGCCCGCCGAATTCCAGGCTGCACTGGCCAGTATTCTGGGGCTGCTCATCGGCAGTTTCCTGAACGTGGTCATCTACCGTTTGCCGAAAATGATGGAGCGGCAATGGGCGGCTGAATGTGCAGAACTCACCGGCAAGCAGCCGGAGAATACAGAAAAATTCAATCTGGTGGTACCCCGGTCCCGCTGTTCGAATTGCGGCCATGTGATTGCCTGGTACGAAAACATTCCCATCCTGAGCTATCTTTTTTTAAGAGGGAAGTGTTCGGTTTGCGGAACGAAGTTCGGATGGCGCTATCCGGTGGTCGAGGCCGTGACCGGAGCCCTGTTTTTTTTCTGCGCCTGGCGCTGGGGCTTGACGACCACCGGGCTGGCCTGGAGCGGATTTTCAGCAGCCTTGCTGACCCTCGCATTGATTGACTGGGACACCACGCTGCTGCCGGACGATGTCACCCTGCCCCTGCTGTGGGCGGGCCTGATCGTTGCAGCGCTGGGCTGGAATCCGGGCGTTCCACTGGGCCAGGCGGTGTGGGGTGCGGTGGCGGGTTATCTGTCCCTGTGGCTGGTCTACTGGGCGTTCAAACTGGTGACCGGCAAGGAGGGCATGGGCTACGGCGACTTCAAGCTTTTTGCGGCCCTGGGGGCGTGGTTCGGCTGGACTGCACTGGTGCCCATGATCCTGATGGCGTCGGTGATCGGTGCTGCAGTAGGCATCGCCATGAAGCTGGCCAGCAATTTGCGTGAAGGGGGGTATGTGCCTTTCGGCCCGTTCCTTGCCGGAGCAGGGCTGACGGCCATGGTGTTCGGCCCCCAATCCATCCTGCGCGTCATAGGGCTGTAGTGGCATGGACCCGCTGCGGGTAGGTTTGACGGGCGGTATTGGCAGTGGGAAAAGCACGGTGGCCCAAGTGCTGGCCGATTGCGGCGCCGCAGTGATTGACTCCGACGCAATCTCGCGCCTGGTGACAGCGCCTGGCGGAGCGGCCATTGAGCTGATTGCCAAGCAGTTCGGACCGCAGTTCATCACGCCGGAAGGCGCTTTGGACCGCGATGTGATGCGCCAGCTGGTTTTTGCGGATGCCGGGGCAAAAAAGCAGCTTGAATCCATTGTGCACCCACTCGTGGGTGGAGAAGTCGCCCAGCAGGCGGCGCGGGCTGACAGCGCCTGCATCGTGTTTGATGTTCCGCTTCTGGTGGAGTCCGGGCGCTGGCGCCAGCGTGTGGACCAGGTGCTGGTGGTGGATTGCAGTGAGGCAACACAAATCAGCCGTGTGATGGCGCGCAATGGCTGGACGCGCGAAGCGGTGGAACGCGTCATGGCCAGCCAGGCCAGCCGCGACCAGAGGCTGGCTGCCGCCGACATCTGCATATACAACGACGAGCCTTTGTCGCTGGCTGCACTCACAGGGATGGTGCAGCAACTTGCGCAACGCTTCGGGCTATGATGGACGGCCGACCAACCCGCTGAAAAAGATATATCGCAGTGATTCTTTACGAATATCCCTTCAACGAACGCATTCGTACCTATTTACGGCTAGAGCATCTGTTTCACCGCCTCGGCGAGCTGGCTGTGCGGGAGCATCCGATCGACCACCACTATGCGATCACGACCATTTTCGAGGTCATGGACGTAGCGGCCCGTGCCGACCTGAAGACTGATGTGCTCAAGGACCTGGACCGGCAAAAACACACACTCAACGGTTACCGCGGCAATCCCGCGATCTCCGAAGCGGTGCTCGACGAGGTCACGGCACAGCTCGACGGGTGCTTTACGTCCCTGAATAGCCTGCCCGGAAAGGCGGGACAGTCGCTGACCGAAAACGACTGGCTCATGAGTATCCGCAGCCGCATTGGCATCCCCGGGGGGACTTGCGAGTTTGACTTGCCGGCCTATTTCGCCTGGCAGCACCTGGATACACACATGCGGCAACAAGACCTGCAACGCTGGATCGCCACCTTGGTGCCTCTGGCCGAGTCGGTCCGCATGTTGCTCAAACTGCTGCGCGATTCCGGCCTGCCTCAAAAAGTCGTGGCGGCAGGCGGGCAGTACCAGCAAACCTTGCCGCAGGGGCGGACGTTTCAGCTTTTGCGCCTGCTGATCGATCCGGGCCTGGGGCTGATTCCCGAAATCAGCGGCAACCGCCTCATGGTTTCCGTGCGACTGATGCGCCATGAAAGTGATGACCGTTTGCATGCCTGCGCCGACGATGCGGCATTCGAACTGACACTTTGTTCCTGAAAAACGGGCTCGCAACTCCTGAGCCGTTTGAGTTTTGACGATGAATCGAGATCTGCCCAAGCCCAAAACCGTGGTCTGCCCCACCTGTGGCGGCCCCAGCATTTATGCGCCAGAAAACCGTTTCAGGCCTTTTTGCAGCGAGCGCTGCAAAAATGTTGATCTGGGCGCCTGGGCCAGCGAAAGCTTCCGGATGCCGGCCGATGCACCGCCGGATGACCAGGTCTACGGTGACGCGAAGTTGCAGTAGACGCCTGCCA
Organism: uncultured Polaromonas sp.; assembly: GCA_964543355.1. Lineage (GTDB taxonomy): Bacteria > Pseudomonadota > Gammaproteobacteria > Burkholderiales > Burkholderiaceae_C > Polaromonas. The sequence continues at coordinate 489 of CAZIYA010000218.1, read as the reverse complement.
TTGTTTGTGTAAAACGAAACGGCGATTGAACGCCGGTCAACAGGGGAGACAAAATGGATCAGCCATCTTTTGTACGCCGCACGGCGGCCGTCCTGGCGGTGATTTTCATGCTGGGCATGGCAGGTAGCCACGGCCTGGCCGCCACGAAAAAGGAAAAACCGAAAAAAGCGGTAGCCACGCAGCCCGGAAAAAGCGCCAAGTTCATTCCCGGGTCGCAGGAAAGCGCCAAAGAGCGCTCAACGCGGCTCAAGCGCGAGTGCAAGGGGCGTGTCAATGCCGGGGCGTGCGAAGGTTATACCCAGTAGGGTTGTTCGCCATGAAGTGAACCATTGCCTGCCACCGATGGGCAGGTGAACCGGGACTTATTCGGCGGGTGTGCCGAGTACCTGTTGCAACTCGCCGTTCTCGTACATTTCCATCATGATGTCCGAGCCGCCGACGAACTCCCCTTTGACATAGAGCTGGGGAATCGTGGGCCAGTTGCTGTAT
>CAZIYA010000217.1:0-6242 GCA_964543355.1 uncultured Polaromonas sp. | reverse complement strand
CGGCATGATAGGCAAGGCGCTCGAGGTGGTGTTTGCGCCCATCGGCTTCAACTGGCAGATCTCGATTGCCCTGGTGCCCGGCATGGCCGCGCGCGAAGTGGCGGTGGGCGCACTCGGCACGGTGTATTCGCTGTCCGCAGCCGGTGACGATGCGGCCGAAGCCCTGAGCCCGCTGATCGCGCAGAGCTGGTCCATCGCGACGGCTTATTCGCTGCTGGCCTGGTATGTGTTTGCGCCGCAGTGCATTTCGACCCTGGCCGTGGTCAAGCGCGAAACCAACTCCTGGCGTTACCCGCTGCTGATGGCGGCCTACCTGTTTGCACTGGCCTACGCTGCGTCCTTCGTCACCTACCGCGCCGTGCTGGCGCTGAGCGCATGATGCCCACCCCGCTGGAAGCCCTGCTGGTCTATACCGTGGTCGCCTTCTGCGCCCTGTATTCCGTCTGGATGTTCCTGCCCGCCCGCCTGAAGCAGCGCGTTGCGCGGGCGTTGATGGCGAAGTTCACCCGGCTGCAAGCCTCCCGCACCCTGCAGACCCTGGCGCAGCCTCCCTCAGGTTGCAGTTCGGGCTGCGGCACCTGCAGCAGCAGCCAGGCCGCGGCGACCACCGGCCAGCCGGTGCAGGAACACAAGGTCCGCTGGACCCCGGGGCGCCGTCCCCGAGGTTGATGGAAGGCCGCCTTGCCGCCTGCAAGACCAGGCCTTGCCGGCGGCTGTTTCGGCCTGATGTCCTGCATTCCTGAGGGTCATCAAGTTTTTATTGCAAATGCGACAGATTCGCATTTATACTTGATCCATCGATTTAACCACCAGCAAGCCAATCCCATGATCGTCTGTGTCTGCCGCCGAATCTCCGATCGCGAAATTGCCCGTCATGCCCACGCGGGCCTGGGCTTTGACGAGATCCAATTCGAACTCGGCGTCGCCACGCAGTGCGGTCAATGCGAAGGGTGTGCCCGGGACGTGGTGGCGCAATGCAGCGCCAGCTGCCCTACGGCTCACATCAAGCGCGCCGACCACCCAATGGAAGGCAGCCCATGGAATCCTCCGTCACACTCTTTGCAACCCTCGCCGGCAGCCTGATCTTCGCGGTCAGCCCGCTCTGGTGGATTTTCCGCCGATAGCGCACCCTCTTCCTGCATACGCGTTCCTGCTTCTGCATCCACTAGACTTCCGATGAACGCTCCTGCCATTCCGGGCTCCAACGCCCCTGGACTCCTGACTACATCCGTGCGCTTGCCGATCAGCCGCAACATTGTTATTGCCGTCAGCGTGGTTGTTTTCCACGTGGCCGTGCTGTGGGCGATGCAGAACGGCCTGCTGCGCCGCGCTGTCGAACACGTCGTGCCGGCTGAAATACTGACGCACATCATCGAGATCGAGCCGCCCAAGGTGGCGCCGCCGCCCCCGCCTCCGCCGCCCAAACCCGCGCCGAAAACACCCAAGCTGCCGCCCCCCCCCATGCCGGTGGCCATCCCGGACCCGGTGCCTGCACCGAAAGCGCCCCCCGGCGTGGTCGAGCCGCAGCCGCCAGCACCGCCTGTCATGGCCCCGGTGGCGCCCACCCCCGCGCCGCCAGCGCCACCGGCCGCGCCGCGTCTGGTCGAGATCACGCAGGGCGAAACCGAGTACATCCGGCCGCCCAGGCCGGTTTACCCCGCGCTGAGCAAACGCAGCGGCGAATCCGGCGTGGTCATCATTGCGGTCTACTACAGCACCTCCGGTTATGCCAAACGTGCCGAGGTCTTCAAGTCCAGCGGTTTCGAGCGCCTGGACCGCGCGGCGCGCGAAGCCGTGCTGGCCTCGCAGGTCACCCCTTTCCGGCGGGCGGGTATCAATGAAGACACCCAGTTCCTGCTCAAAGCCCCGATTAATTTTGTTCTGGAGTAACTCATGAATTCACAATTTGGCCTGATGAACGTCTGGACGCAGGGCGACTTCGTCACCAAGGCTGTGGCCGTGCTGCTGATCGGCATGTCGCTGGTATCCTGGATCGTCATCCTCACGAAGACGCTGGACGTGCTGAAGTACAAGAAGATTGCCCGCAGCGCGGAAGATTTCTGGCACAGCGAAGACTTCGCCGCCGGCCTGGCCAGGCTGGGCAACGACCCGTCCAACCCCTTCCGACAGCTGGCCATCGAAGGCCGCGAGGCCACCGCCCACCACCGCAACACCAAGGCGCACCTGCACGACACGCTGGATGTGAGCGACTGGGTCACGCGCAGCCTGCGCAACACCATCGACGAGTTCACATCCCGCTTGCAGTCGGGCCTGGCCATCCTGGCCTCGGTCGGTTCCACCGCGCCCTTCATTGGCCTGTTCGGCACGGTCTGGGGGATTTACCACGCGCTGCTGAGCATAGGCACGGCCGGCCAGGCCACCATCGACAAGGTGGCTGGCCCCATCGGCGAGGCGCTGATCATGACGGCGCTGGGCCTGGCCGTCGCCATTCCGGCGGTGCTGGGCTACAACGCGCTGGTGCGCGGCAACAAGGGTGTGCTGCACAAGCTCAACCGTTTTGCCCACGACCTGCATGCCTACTTCGTGACGGGCGCACGCGTCGGCACCAGTGGGCAGGGAATGTCGTGCCCATGAAAAAAGCCTGAACCCACAAGGAAGCATCATGGCCTTCGGAACCCAGGACGACACCGACGAGGTGATGAACGAGATCAACATGACGCCGCTGGTCGACGTGATGCTGGTGCTCCTGATCATCTTCATCATCACCGTGCCGGTGATGAAACATTCGGTCAACATCGATTTGCCGCGTGCCACCAACGAGGCGCAAAACGTCAAGCCGGAAACCGTGCGGCTGACCGTTGACGCAGACGGCGCCTACTACCTCAACGAAGCAAGGATTGAAGACCCCGATCTGACACCCCGCTTCCAGGCGGCCGCCGCGCAGGAGCCGCAACCCGAGCTGCACATACGCGGCGACAAGTCGGTGCGCTACGAACGTGTGGCCCAGGCCATGGCGGCCGCGCAGCAGGCCGGGCTGCGCAAAATCGGTTTCATCACCGAGCCGGTCACGCCCTGAGGGAAAACAGCGCTTTGGGCACAAAAGCCCGGCCAGCCTTCACAGGGCCGCCGGGCTTTTCTATGAGCTGATCGTGAATCTTTGGGTTTCCACCTTTGCGTGGCTTCCATCTTTTCGCCTTCCCCCACAAAGATTTACGGAAAAGTTTGAGGCTTGTCTTGACTTTTAATTGCGAATCATTATCATTACGATAACAACACTTCACCAGGTAACCATCATGTCCTTCGCCCTGCCTGCCTCTTCCACCCTGAGCCTGCCTTCCCGCCACCATGGCCAGCCAGAGGCAGCAGCGCCCGCCACCTCCGCCCGCAGCGATCCGGGCTGTGTGGTTGACAGCAACGAGCTGCTACGCGGCCAGAAGGCCGTGGACATCGTGCACAACGGTTCAACCTACCGCCTGCAGGCCACGCGCTTGGGCAAACTCATCCTGACCAAATAAGCAACCAGTTTCATCGTGGGACGATCCGGGGCCATCACAGGTCTCACAGGTCGTTTTTGCCAGCCAGCCGGCCGCTTTCGGGCAGTTGTATTAGCCAGGCTTTTTTTCCACCCCTGTCTCGCGACAAAACAAAAAAAGCCGACTCTCAAGTCGGCTTTTTTATGCAGAAAACAGCTTACAGTCCGATGGCAGCCAGGCCGGCTCGCGCAATCTGCGCATCTTCGCTGGACTTCACGCCGCTGACGCCGACAGCGCCCAGGCACTGACCATCTTTCAGGATGGGCACGCCGCCTTCGAGCAGGCCCTTGAGGTCAGGCGCGCTCAGGAAGGAAAAACGCCCGCCATTGACCATGTCCTCATAGACCTTGCTTTCGCGGCGCCCCATGGCGGCGGTGTTGGCCTTGGCGGGGGCAATATGGGCGGAGATGGGCGCGGCGCCGTCCAGGCGCTGCAGATGCAGCAAATGGCCGCCATCATCGACGATGGCAATGGTGACAGCCCAGTTGTTGGCAGTGGCCTCTGCGGCTGCAGCGGCGGCGATGGTCTGCACATCGGAAAATTCCAGCACGGCTTTTGATTTCATGTTTTCCAGGTTTGTAGGGGCAAAGACGCAAGCATACGCAACTTTCCTGCCGCACCGGAATCTCATTACCACTGCGGCGACTTGGAGAACCCTGACAAAAAGTAGGCAGTGGGCAGGGTCAAGTGCTTGAAAATCGCTGCGTGCCCCTAAAATGACAGTGCCCGCATATGCAGGCCTCTATGGAGAAGACTCTCATGAATGACAATGTACAAACGCTGGACCATGGCTACGCTGGCGCACTCGAGCAGCGCAACCGGGTTTTGCGCAATACCTACTGGCTGCTGGCGCTGAGCCTGTTGCCCACGGTACTGGGTGCGTGGGTGGGTGTCGCCACAGGCATCACGGCCTCGCTGACGGGTGGGCTCGGCCTGATCGTCTTCCTCGGCGGCGCCTTCGGCTTCCTGTACGCCATTGAGAAAACCAAGAACTCCGCCGCCGGCGTGCCGGTGCTGCTGGCCTTCACGTTCTTCATGGGCCTGATGCTCTCGCGCATGATCGGCATGATCCTGGGTTTCCGCAACGGCTCCGAGCTGATCATGACCGCCATGGGCGGCACGGCCGGTGTGTTCTTCGTGATGGCCACGCTGGCCAGCGTGATCAAGCGCGACATCTCCGGCATGGGCAAATGGCTGTTTGTCGGCGCCCTGGTCGTGATGGTGGGTGCCATCGTCAATGTCTTTGTCGGCTCCACCGCCGGCATGATGGCGATCTCGGTGGCGGTCATCGGGATTTTCAGCGCCTACATGCTGTATGACCTCAAGCAGATCTTGGACGGCGGCGAAACCAACTACATCAGCGCCACCGTGCGCCTCTACCTGGACCTGTTCAATGTGTTCCAGGCGCTGCTGGCCCTGCTGGGCATCATGGGCGGCGAGCGCGACTGAACAAAGCGCTTCACGCAGCACATAAAAAAAGGGCCTTCGGGCCCTTTTTTCATGCCCTCATGGCCTGCGCCCGCACAACCAGCCCTGCCTTCAGGCGCTACATATTCAGTAGCAAGCTATCTTTACAGCATATGGGCCGAGGCCACATTTTTCATGAAACACGAGACAACACCAATTTGCGTTGCATCAAGCAACCCGGTATTAACCCTTAAAAAGATTCATAAAAAATACATCTTCTGATTACACTTTCTCCAGGCCCAGGGCAATACATATCCGGGGGTCTTCAAAGAAGGAAGAAGGTTGTATGCGTACCCGTCATTCAAGAAATTTTTCTCTGCTGGCACTGGCCGCCGCCATGGCCTTGGCTACCGTGGGGGCTGCGGCTGCACCACCCGCGGCGACAGCCCAGGCCGGTGCATCGCAAACCCCGGCAACACAACAGGCCAAGGGCGCTGTCAAGAAGTACACGCTCGAAACCGGCATCGTCAACGGCAAGATGGTGTTCATCGACGACCGCGGCCAGACCAACCCTGTGCTGCGCGCCAACGTGGGCGACACGGTTGAAATCCGACTCAAAAGCGGCGAAGGTGCGCAGCACGACATCGCCATTCCCGAGCTGAAGGTGCAGTCGCAGAAATTCGACGCCGCCAGCGGCCCCACGACCGTGCGTTTCACCGTCACGTAAGCCGGCAAATTCGCCTACTACTGCACCATCGCAGGCCACCGCCAGATCGGCATGGAAGGTATGTTTGAGGTCGCCGGTACCAGCATCGCCGGAGCGGCACCGAAGGCCGCTGCAAAGACCACCGGCGTCCCGGGCGCCGAGCTGTACACCTCACCCGCAGCACGGCCTGCCGACGCGGCCGCTGTAAGTGTGGCCATGGACCCGGCCGCCGTGCCGGCGCCCGTGGGTGCGCGTGCGCCCCAGCACCTGAAGTACCGCATGGAAACCGTGGAATTGACTGGCAAACTCGACGACGGTACCAGCTTCACTTACTGGACCTTCGACCGCAAGGTGCCCGGCCCCATGCTGCGCGCCCGCATCGGCGACACCATCGAGCTGACCCTGGCCAACGCACGCGACAGCAAGATGATCCATTCCATCGATCTGCACGCGGTGACCGGTGGACACGGCGGCGGCTAACACACCCAGGTGGGCCCGGGCCAGGAAAAAACCATCACCTTCAAGGCGCTGAACGCCGGGCTGTACGTGTACCACTGCGCCACACCGCTGGTGCCGCAACACATCTCGGCCGGCATGTACGGCATGATCCTGGTCGAGCCTGAGGGTGGCATGTC
>CAZIYA010000216.1:0-6265 GCA_964543355.1 uncultured Polaromonas sp. | reverse complement strand
GCCGTTGAGCACCATGTCGTAGGCCTTGGCGATGCAACGGCCGGGGTCGGTGTCCATCCAGTCTTCATGGCCGTCCTTGGGCGCAGTGAACGGATGGTGCACCGCGCTCCAGCGGTTGTTTTCCTCGTCGTGTTCGAACATCGGAAAGTCCACCACCCACAGCGGCTTCCAGCCGGTGGCAAAAAGCCCAGTCTTCTTGCCGAACGCACTGTGGCCGACTTTCAGGCGCAGGGCACCAATGCTGTCGTTGACGACCTTGGCCTTGTCTGCGCCAAAGAAAATGATGTCGCCATTTTGCGCGCCGGTGCGCTTGAGGATTTCGGCCACCGCGGCGTCATGGATGTTCTTGACGATGGGGCTTTGCAGGCCTTCGCGGCCCTTGGTGACGTCGTTGACCTTGATCCAGGCGAGGCCCTTGGCGCCGTAAATTTTCACGAACTCGGTGTAGCCGTCAATCTCGCCACGACTCATCTCGGAGCCGCCGGGCACACGCAGCGCCACGACGCGGCCGCCCGGCGTAGTGGCCGGCGCGCTGAACACCTTGAAGTCCACATCGGCCATGACGTCGGTCAGTTCGGTGAATTCGAGATTGACGCGCAAGTCCGGCTTGTCGGAGCCGAAACGGTGCATGGCGTCGGCATAGGTCATGACCGGGAACTCCCCGAGGTCAGTGGCCAGCACGGTCTTGAAGATGTTGCTGATCATGCCCTGGAACATGTCACGGATGTCCTGCTCGCCCATGAAGGACGTCTCGATATCGATCTGCGTGAATTCGGGCTGGCGGTCGGCGCGCAGGTCCTCGTCGCGGAAACACTTGGTGATCTGGTAATAACGGTCGAAGCCGGCCACCATCAGCAGCTGCTTGAACAGCTGCGGGCTTTGCGGCAGCGCAAAAAACATGCCTTCGTTGACGCGGCTGGGTACCAGGTAGTCGCGCGCGCCTTCGGGCGTGCTCTTGGTCAGCATGGGAGTTTCGATGTCGATGAAACCGTTGACATCGAGGAACTTGCGGGTTTCCATCGCCACGCGGTAACGCAGCATCAGGTTGTTCTGCATGTACGGTCGGCGCAGGTCCAGCACGCGGTGTGTCAGGCGCGTGGTTTCCGACAGGTTGTCGTCGTCGAGCTGGAACGGTGGCGTCACGCTGGGATTGAGCACGATCAGCTCATGGCACAGCACTTCGATCTTGCCGCTTTTCAGCGCCTCATTGACGGTGCCTTCGGGACGTGCCCTGACCAGGCCCTTGATCTGCACGCAAAACTCGTTGCGCAAGCCTTCGGCCGTGGCAAACATGTCGGCACGGTCCGGGTCGCAGACCACCTGCACATAACCCTCGCGGTCGCGCAGGTCGATGAAAATCACGCCGCCATGGTCACGCCGGCGATTGACCCAGCCGCACAGGCTGACGGTTTGGCCCAGCAGGGCTTCGGTGACCAGGCCGCAATAGTGGGAACGCATTTGGGAAGTCATAAATAAATCGCTTGTGCTTGTAGGCGCCTGCGCGCCGCAGTACGGGGTACTTGGTTATTTCGGTTTGTAGTTGGCAGCGCTGCCGGGCACCACCACACCCATGGAAATCACATAGGTCAAGGCTTCGTCAACACTCATTTTGAGCTCGATGCAATCGGTCTTTCTGAGCATGACAAAGTAGCCGCCCGTGGGGTTGGGCGTGGTCGGAACATAAACACTCAGGTACTCGCCCTGCAGGTGGTTGGCGACATCACCGCCGGGCATGCCGGTCTGGAACGCAATGGTCCAGACGCCTTCGCGCGGCCATTGCACCAGCAGCGCCTTGCGGAAGGCATTGCCGTTTTCCGAAAAGAGGGTGTCCGAGACCTGCTTGACGCTCGAATAAATCGACCGGACGATGGGAATGCGGCTGAGCAGCGCATCCCACCAGCTCACCAGCTTGCGGCCGAAGAAGTTGGTTGCCAGTGCACCGATGGACAGCACGATGGCCAGCGCCAGCAGCACACCGAAACCCGGAATGTGAAAACCCAGCAACTTGTCTGGATGCCAGTCGCCCGGAAGGATTTGCAGGGTCTGGTCCAGCGTCCCGATGATCCAGTTCAGCAGCCAGACGGTGACCGCCAGCGGCACCAGCACCAGCAACCCGGCCAGCAACCAGCGGCGAATAGCGGCCATCAACTCGCCTTGGTGCTGGGGCCAGCGCTCGCCGGCGCTGCCGCTGCAGCGGGCGCAGGGGCCGCTGCTTTTGCAGCAGGTTCGGCAGGTTTGCTGTCCGCCGCTGGCGGCGCATCGTTGCCGCTGACGGGAGGAACAGCAGCAGCGCCGCCGCTACCGCCACGGAAATCAGTCACATACCAGCCCGAACCCTTGAGCTGAAAACCAGCCGCGGTGAGCTGCTTTTTGAAAGCCGGCGCGCCGCACGCGGGGCAGTCGGTCAGCGGAGCATCGGACATTTTTTGCAAAACGTCCTTGGTATGCCCGCAGGAATCGCATTTGTAAGCGTAGATTGGCATGGTTGAAGAGGTTTTGTCGCAGGGCCGCCATCCTGGGGTGACCCCCCGGGATGCAAAACCTTCAATTATAGGCGCAGGCCCCGCTTGCCGCAGGTGCCCCCGGAAGCCGTCAGCCTTCTGTAGACAGGCGGTGATGGCTGCCGCGGCTGTTTTCGATGGTCTGGGGCGTCAGCGAGCCAACCAGCATGCCCAAAGTAGCCGCCAATACCCCGGCCAGCTGGGCCGGAAATTGCTCGCCCAGAGTGCTGAAGGTAAACAGCAGCCAGGTTGCGATGCCGCAGACCACGGAGAAAATCGCACCCTGGGTGCTGGCTTTTTTCCAGTACAGGCCGAACACCAGCGGGATGAACGCGCCGACCAGGGGCACCTGGTAGGCACCCGACACCATGTCGTAAATCGAGGTGCCCTGCATGGAAATGGCATAAGCTAGCACCAGGCCACTGAACACCAGCACCGTGGTACGCATCAGCTTGAGTTCGTGTTTGTCGCTCATGCGCGGCTTGAACTGGCGCCAGATGTTCTCGACAAAGGTCACGCTGGGCGCCAGCAGGGTGGCCGATGCGGTGGACTTGATGGCCGACAGCAAGGCACCAAAAAACAGCACCTGCATGACGAAAGGCATTTTCTCCAGCACCAGCGTCGGGAGGATCTTCTGCGGATCTTCCTTGAGCAGCAAGGCTGTCTGCTCCGGCATGATGATCAGTGCGCTGGCGACCAGGAACATCGGGACGAAGGCAAACAGGATGTAGAAAATGCCGCCTATGACCGGCCCTTTGGTCGCCGCGCTCTGGCTGTTGGCCGACATCACGCGCTGGAACACGTCCTGTTGCGGAATGGAGCCGAACATCATGGTGATGGCGGCGGCGAAGAAAAACACCATGTCATTGAAGTTCGGCTCCGGCCAGAACCTGAACAGGTCCTGGCTGGTGGCCAAGGCAATCACCTTGTCGGCACCGCCGGCCAGGTTGCCGGCAAAAATGGCCAGCACCGCCAGGCCCGCGACCAGCACAATCATCTGGATGAAGTCGGTCACGGCGACCGACCACATGCCGCCGAACAGCGTATAGGCCAGCACCGAAGCCGTGCCTATCAACATGCCGGCCGTCGTGCTGATGGCGCCGCCGGACAGGATATTGAAGACCAGCCCGAGCGCGGTGACCTGAGCGGCCACCCACCCGAGGTAACTGATCATGATGATGATGGAACAGGCCACTTCGATGGTGCGGCCGTAACGCTCGCGGTAGTAGTCGCTGATGGTCAGCAGCGACATCTTGTAGAGCTTGCCCGCAAAAAACAGGCCTACAAGGATCAGGCAGCCGCCGGCACCGAAGGGGTCCTCCACCACCCCGTTCAGCCCGCTCTCGACGAATTTGGCCGGAATGCCCAGCACGGTTTCGGAGCCGAACCAGGTGGCGAATGTCGTCGTCACGATCATGATCAGCGGCAGATTCCGCCCGGCGATCGCATAGTCAGTGGTGTTTTTGACCCGCCTGGCGGCATACAGGCCGATGATGATGGTGACCAGAAGGTAAACGAAAACCAGGGTTAGCAGCACAGCGACCTCCTCAAGAATGCGTGATTATCACCAGATTCCGGCGCGCTAGAAAAGGCGTATCCGTAGCACCAGTTGCATGGCCAGCAAGCCTAAAGCAAAACCCAGGCCGCCGTAAATCAGGCTTTGCAGCAGCTTGTTGGTGCGCCGCTGCTCCTGCAACAACTCCTGGAGTTCCCGGCGGTTGCCGCCTGCCTGGTTTTTCAGGTATTGCTGCAGGAGCCGCGGCAGGCCGGGCAGCAGCTTGGCGTAAGTCGGCGCCTCGGCCTTGAGCTGCTCCAGCAGTTTTTCCGGGCCCACCTGCTCCAGCATCCAGGTTTCCAGAAAAGGCTTGGCCGTGCTCCACAGGTCCAGGTCCGGATCAAGGTCGCGGCCCAGGCCTTCGATGTTGAGCAGGGTTTTCTGCAGCAGCACCAGCTGCGGCTGGATTTCCACGTGGAAACGGCGCGAGGTCTGGAACAGGCGCATCAACACCATGCCGAGCGAGATTTCCTTGAGGGGGCGGTCGAAATAGGGCTCGCAGCAGGCGCGTATCGCGGCTTCGAGTTCATCCGCGCGCGTGCTGGGCGGCACCCAGCCCGATTCGATGTGCAACTCGGCCACCCGTTTGTAGTCCCGCTGAAAAAACGCGCTGAAATTCTGTGCCAGGTACTCCTTGTCGACCTCGGTGAGCGTGCCCACAATACCGAAGTCCAGCGAGATGTAACGCCCGAAGGTGGCCGGGTCCAGGCTGACCTGGATGTTTCCCGGATGCATGTCGGCATGGAAAAAGCCATCCCGGAACACCTGGGTGAAAAAGATGGTGACACCGTCGCGCGCCAGCTTTTTCATGTCCACGCCGGCGTCGCGCAGGCGCTGGCTCTGCCCGATGGGCACGCCGTACATGCGCTGCATCACCATCACGTCAGGCATGCAGAAGTCCCAGATCATTTCCGGGATCAACACGAGGTTGAGGTTCTGCATGTTGCGGCGCAGCTGGGCCGCATTGGCGGCCTCGCGCAGCAAATCGAGCTCGTCGTGCAGGTACTTGTCAAACTCGCCCACCACTTCGCGCGGCTTGAGGCGCTTGCCGTCGGCCGACAGGCCTTCGACCCAGCCCGCCATCATGTGCATCAGCGCCAGGTCTTTTTCAATCGCCGGCAGCATGTTGGGCCGCAGCACCTTGACCGCCACCTCGCGGCCGTCCGGCAGGGTGGCGAAGTGCACCTGCGCAATCGAGGCACTCGCCACGGGCTCGCGCTCGAAAGTGGCAAAAATCTGGCTGATCGGCCGGCCAAAGGCTTTTTCGATGATGGCCATCGCCACATCCGGGTCGAACGGCGGCACGCGGTCCTGCAACCTGGCCAGCTCGTTGGCAATATCCAGCGGCAGCAAGTCACGCCGCGTGGACATGACCTGGCCAAACTTGACAAAAATCGGGCCCAGGCTTTCGAGTGCTTCGCGCAGGCGCTCGCCGCGCGGCGCTTTCAGGTTGCGGCCGACCGACACAATGCGGGTCAGCATCCTGATCCAGGGTTTGCTGAAACTCGACAGCACCAGCTCGTCCAGGCCGAAGCGCAACACCGTCCAGACGATGAAAACGCCCCTGAAGAGGCGGCTCATGGGGAAGCCTTCGTCGGCTCCGCCATGGTGGCCACACCGGACTGCGCCATGGTGGCGGACGGCGGCCGTGGCGCCTGGGCAAGAAATTGCCGCAAACCCGCCAGCGCCTGGCGCGCCAGGCCGGCCAGCGTATGGGCCGGTACGTCGCCGATCAGGCGCGACAGGTCCTCTTCGACATCCCAGCGCAAATTGTCAGCCAGCCAGCCCAGCTCGGCCGCCAACTGCACGTCGCCTTCAATTTTGACCGGAGGAGGTTTGCCGGCCAGCACCGACTGGAACACCACCTCGGGAGACTCCGCAGCGACGGCCAGCAACAGGTCGGGTTTGGCGGAGGACGGTGCGCGGTCCACCAGTCCGGCCGGCGTGATCAGCAAGTCCAGCGCAAACACGCCCCAGCGGATATGAACCACACTGCCTTTTTTCCGCAGGAGACGGTTTTGCGCCTCTTTCTCCTGCATCAGCACATGATTGAGGAACAGGACCAGCTTCTGCTGCCCTTCATCCACGACCCAGGCCGGGGCCTGAAAGCGGGTGGCGAGGGACTGCAGAAAAGAAAAAGGGGACGTGTTATTCATACGTCCCCGATTCTATAGAGCCCCCACGTTCGCTCACTGCGTGTAGCTCTCGG
>CAZIYA010000215.1:0-6342 GCA_964543355.1 uncultured Polaromonas sp. | reverse complement strand
CCATTATTGATTACGCTGGTATTTGTTGACCGCACGGTTGTGCTCGTCCAGGCTGCTGCTGAACTGGCTGGTGCCGTCGCCGCGCGACACAAAATACAGGGACTTGGTTGATGCCGGCTGCACCGCGGCCAGCAGCGCTGCCTTGCCGGGCATGGCAATCGGCGTGGGCGGCAGCCCGCCACGCGTGTAGGTGTTGTACGGTGTGTCGGCCAGCAGGTCGCGCCTGCGCAGGTTGCCGTCAAACTGCTCGCCCATCCCGTAGATCACGGTCGGGTCGGTCTGCAGCATCATGCCGATACGCAGCCGGTTGCTGAACACGGCACCGATTTCGGCACGGTCGGAAGGCCTGCCGGTTTCCTTTTCGACGATGCTGGCCAGGACCAGGGCTTCGTCGGCCGTCTTGAGCAGCGTGTCCGGCCGGCGCAGCGCCCAGGCCGCTTCCAGGCGCTTGTCCATGGCGCGGGCGGCGCGCTGGAGCACCGCCAGGTCGCTCGAGCCCTTGGCATAGGTGTAGGTGTCGGGGAAAAACCGGCCTTCGGGATGAATCCCCGGCTTGCCCAGCCGCGCCATGATGGCCTCGGCGCTCAGGCCCGCGCTGTCCGGCTTGAGCGACTCGGCTTTCTGCAGGGCGGCACGCACCTGGCGGAAGGTCCAGCCTTCGACCAGTGTGACGCTTTTCAGGCTTTCCTCGCCCCGCACCAGCATGCTCAGCAGCGAACGCGGCGTGGTGCCGGGCGTGATTTCATAGCTGCCGGCCTTGATCTGGCGCGCCTGGCCCGACACGCGAAACCATGCATAAAGCAGTACGGGTTTCACCTTGACGCCGCTGGCCGCCACGAGCTCGGCCGCGCGCTGGGCCGGCGTGCCGGGCTCGATCTCCAGGTCCACCACCTGGCTGCCGGGCTGCGGCTGCAGGCGCAGGGGTTCGGACAGCCACCAGCCCGCGGCACCGAAGCCCAACAGGCCGGCAAGAAATACCAGCACCAGAAAACTCATGAAGAAACGACGCACAACCCTGTTACCTTCCGGAAAACGATGGGTCTATGATAATTCAGCCCATGTTGACCTCTCCTTCTGAATCCCCTCTTGCCGCCTCGCCCTTGACCACCCTGCCGTCCGGCGTTGCCGAACTGGTACATCTGGGCGTGATTCGTGTGACCGGCGAGGAAGCCGCCAAATTTCTGCAGGGCCAGCTGACGCAGGACGTCGCGTTGCTGGGCCTGTCCGAAGCGCGCCTGGCCGCGTTCTGCAACGCCAAGGGCCGCATGCAGGCCAGCTTCATCGTCTTCAAGCGCAGCCATGAAGAAATCCTGCTGGTCTGCAGCCGCGACATCCTCGCCGCGACGCTGAAGCGCCTGTCCATGTTTGTGCTGCGCGCCAAGGCCAGACTGAGCGATGCCACGGCCGACTACGCCCTCTGGGGCCTGGCCGGAGATGCTATTGATTCAATAGCTTGTGGCGCCCGTCCAATATGGGGGAAAACCGATTTTGATGCCGTAAACCTGGTGTTTTTATACCCCGGCGCCGGTCAGCCGCGTGCACTCTGGTGCGCCCCCGCCGGCACCCAGCCGCTTGCGGGCGCGGCCATGCCGCTGGAGCGCTGGCACTGGCTCGAAGTGCAGTCCGGCATCGCCATGATCACCCAGCCCATTTTTGAAGCCTTTGTGCCGCAGATGCTCAATTACGAGTCGGTGGGCGGAGTGAATTTCAAGAAGGGTTGTTACCCGGGCCAGGAAATCGTGGCGCGCAGCCAGTTTCGCGGCACGCTCAAGCGCCGGGCCTATGTGGCCCACACCGAAGGCACGGCGCATACCGGCCAGGAAGTGTTCCATGCCTCGGACGCTGAGCAGCCCTGTGGGCTGGTTGCCGCCTGCGCGCCCCACCCCACTGCGGGTTTTGATGTGATCGTGTCCATGCAGACCTCTGCAGCGGCGGACGCCGACGGCGGGCGTTTGACCCTGGGCAGCGCTAACGGCCCTGCCCTGGCCCTGCTGCCGCTGCCCTACCCTTTGCTTGAAGATATCTAAGTAAGGGGCTTGGTCGGTGTGCCTGATTTCCTTTGCCATCGGCGCCTCGGAGCGCTGGCCACTGGTGATTGCCGCCAACCGCGACGAATTCCTGGACCGGCCCACCCTGCCGCTCGCGCGCTGGCGCACGGAGGCGGGCACCGAAGTGATTTCCGGGCGCGACCTGCGCGCCGGCGGCACCTGGCTGGGCCTGACCCCCGGCGGCCGCCTGGCCATGCTGACCAATGTGCGCGAGGCGCAGCGGGTCACCGGCGAGAAGTCGCGTGGCGAACTGGTCCTGCGCTGGCTGGAAGGCGCCATGGATGCCAGCCAGTTCGTGGCCGGCACCGACCCCACGGCCTATGGCGCATTCAACCTGGTGCTCGGCGATTTCCAGTGCTCTTCCTGGCACTGGCTCAGTAACCAGCCAGGGCTGGACTGGCAGGCCCGTGAACTCGGCCCGGGCCTCTATGGCCTGTCGAATGGCGCGCTGGACACGCCCTGGCCCAAAACCGTCGCGCTGAAGCGCGCCATGCAGAACGCCCTGGCGTCATCCAGCGAAGAAGAGCTCCAGGCCAGCCTCTGGTCTGCCCTGCAGGACAGGCAACGCGCCAGCGACCCGCATTTGCCGCGCACCGGCGTGCCGCTGCCGCTGGAACGTGCGCTGTCGAGCGTGTTTGTCGATTTCCCCGAGCACGGCTACGGCACGCGCAGCAGCACCGTGCTGGTGGCCCGGGCTGAAAAAATAGAATCGCCTGAATTGGCGTGGGACATAAATGTGCAGGAAGTCACCTATATTTTTGACCTACTGCACGGGTCACACCGGCAGAGTGAAAAGTACTGCCGGTTGGCCTGGCAGCAAAGCTCCTCCGTTTTTTCACGCTAAAGGCGCGACCGATACAGCGGAGGAATCCGCTGGCGCGTTGACTCACGCGTATCCACAGGACTTGCCTCCAGTGCCGAGCGAAAAGCAGCCAATGCTTTGGCATCATCTTTGTAGTGCGCACCGTATATTGAGCCTAGCTTCAGGAACCCATCCACACGCTCGGCTGGCCACCCCTTGTTGCGCAGCTCCAGACTTTGAATAGCCAGCTCATAGTCGCCATTACGTACACCGAGTATTGAAGCGATATTGACGAGGTCATAGTCAAAACTTCCTTCTGCCAGGTATTGTTTGGCGAGGCGGGTGGCTTTGGCTTCCTGCCCTGTGCGGCTGAGCAGAATGATCTCCAGTGAGCGAACCGAAACGGCCGTGGGTTGAAGTTTTTGGCAACGTTCGAGATAGTCGAATGCTTTCTCGTAATTGTCCATCCTCGCGTAGCCTCGGGCAACATTAGTCATCATCGCGACGATGTACGGCCTGGATTTCACCACTGATTCCCAAATCCAGGTCGCATTTTCCCAATCGCCCCAGCTGGCAAACTGGTCGGCAATCATGGGAGTGATTTTTCGATAATGTGGATTAATCTCCGTCCCTTCGCGGGTGAGCCTCAGGATTTCCTTCTTCGTCTTGTTCCACCTCGGGTGATTCGCGTCACCCGAATGCGAGATCATCAAGGCCAATTTGGCTGCGATGATGAGTTTCTCTTCGCTTTTCGCAGCTTGCCGACTGATGTAGATAGCCAGCGCCAGACAGATGACAAATGCCAGGATGGCTGCTCTTGAAAAAATCGGCCTCCATTTCAGCAACGCTGCGCCCGCCACTCCCCGAATCTCCAACCGGGCATCTGACGCAGCAAGAATTCCAAGACAGAGCGCGAATAGCGATCCCGTGGAGGCCAACCGCCACGGAAAGCCCGCATTACTGACTACTAGTAATGCCAACAAGCTCGCCAGTGCAATTGCTCGCACCAAACCTTCATTCATTCCTTCTGTACTGCGGTCGCGCCAACTGCGCCAAGTCGAGAGACAAAGATAAGTCAGCAGGCCGATCAAAGCAATCCATCCAGTCAAGCCATACTCGGCCAATAACTGCAAGATTTCGTTATGAGCGTAGTAGTCGCTTTCCAGCTGAGAGCCTGTACTCTGATAAAGAGGTAAATCTACTTCCCATGCACCTGCTCCCACCCCCGTCAGCGGACGTTCTCTGACCATGCGCGCCGTAAAGTTCCACATCAAAGATCGCTCCTGGAAAGAGTTGTCCTTAAGGGAAATGGACGCCGTACGCTTGAAAGCTCTTTCGAATGTATTCACATGGGGTTTACCAGCGCTTGCAATGACCTGAGCATTGCCGCTGTTCAGCAGACCCAAACCACCAAGGGTGATTGCAAAAACTGCCAACGCCACGGTCCCCTGGCTTCTATGCCATGTCATGCAGTACAGCTGTTTTCTGTAAAACACCAGAATGACAGGGAGAACTATCAGAACCAGCAACCACATGGCCGCCAAGGCACTGCGGGAGCCTGTCATCATCAACGCGAGCACGTTGAAGGCAAGAGTGAACGATAGGATGACGATCTGCCTGGAGCCGGCCGCCCGGGTTAACAGCCAGATCCCAAATGGAATCGTGCACACCACAAATTCTGCGAAGAAGTTGCGATTTACGAAAGTTGAAGCAGGGTGTGCCGCCTGTGCAAAAATCTTGAAATCAATCCAAAACTGTAGGGCAGCCCACAGCGACGCCACGGCGGCCCCCATATGAATGCCCCAAGCCAACGCCGGCAAACGCTCGCGTGTGAAGCTGTTCAGTCCCAGCCAGACGATCACCGCAAAGATGAACCAGCGGATGGCTTCGGCTCCTGCCAAGTAGGTGTGCGACCATGCCATGCTGCCTAGCGCATACGCCATCAGCACCACAGGGAATCCGATCACGGCATGCAGGCGCAGAGGCTGACTTCGCTCACGTTGTTGCCAGAAGAATACTAGCGCCGCGGCCAACGCAACAAGAGAAACCACTATGGCTTTCAGCGTATCTTGCAACATTTCCTCATGAGGAACACCTGCGGCCGGAGCAAGAAAAATCATGCATCCGAGGATGAATACCGTATGATCATTCGCTACCGCTGCCTGCAAGTTTGTTGCTCTCCTTGGGGGTTTGCTACGTGCAGCCTGAAAGGCAGGCGAACTTTTTTTTGGCATGAATTGAGCGATGTCTTCGCTTTTTCCCCGGCGCGCATCTGACTGCGATGAGTTTTTTTTCCTTCGGTTCATAAGTTCAGCACTTTATTCATATTAAAGCCAAGCGCATCTCGATGTGCGGGATGTCCACCTCATCGAAAGGTTCACCGCGCGGCTGGAAACCCAGGCGGTTGTAGAAACCTTCGGCGCTGCGCTGGGCGTGCAGCAGCACCTCGGTATCGCCGCGTTCTCGGGCCGCCACCATCAGGGCCTTCAGCAGTTCGCGACCCAGGCTGGAACCCCGCAGCACCCGGTTGACGGCCATGCGGCCGATTTTTCCGCTGCCGGCTGCGTGCTGCAGCAGGCGGCCGGTGCCGATCGCCTGGCCCAGGCCGTTGTAGGCCACGGCGTGTATGGCGGTGGCATCCGCTTCGTCCCATTCCATGTCCATTGGAATGCCCTGCTCTTCAACAAACACGGCCGTGCGAATGGCTGCTGCGTGGGTACCCAGTTCGGCCCAGGAGCCGAGCTTGACGCTCACCATGGGCTCTCCGGCTTCATAACCGGTCAGGATGCGGCGCAGGCCGTCGGGCACCGGTCGCGAGGTTTGTGTCACCGGGTCGGCAAACACGTAGATCAGCTCGCTGGTGATCAGCAACTGGTCGCCACGGAAGATCGCACCGGTAAACACCATGGACGAGTTGCCGATGCGCGAGCACTTCATGGCGACGTCGAGCTGGTCGTCATGACGCGCCGAGGCATGGAACTCGACCGAGGCCTTCTTGACATACAGGTCGCCGCCCAATTGATGCATGGCCTCTTCATAAGGCAGGGCCAGCGCGCGCCAGTAGTCGGGCACATCTGTGATCCCCGGCGGTATGCTGGCGTAGCTGTAGTTCGGGTACCAGTTCAGATTGACGCGGAACAGCGTGGCCACGTCCTGCAGGTGGATCTGGCTCAGCCGGATGTTCGAGATGGTCCCGCCGCGGGTGTGGCCGGACTTGAAGAAGATCCCCAGCGGCACCGGATACTCGATGCGCAGGCCCGAGACCTGGATGTCCTCGAACCCGCCCGAGGTCTCGCTGCCGAAGGTCATGCCGGCCAGGGCGTCGCGCACCACGCAATCACTGATCCGCACCTCGCGGCACGGCCGGGCCACCCGCAGGCCGTCCCAGTCGCGCCCGGCCTTGATGCAGATGGCGTCGTCATTGACCGCCAGATCGCACCGCTCGACCAGCACGCGCTCCGAGGAGTCGATGTCGATGCCGTCCGTCGAGGG
>CAZIYA010000214.1:0-6367 GCA_964543355.1 uncultured Polaromonas sp. | reverse complement strand
AGATCTGTGGGTTAGGTCCTACAACTTGGAAGAACGCTCAAAGGCGCGGCTTCGCGTCTGTCATGCCGGGCCCGCGCTGCCGGCTGGGCCATAATCCACAGCACCTATTTGCCCGGGAGACCGTTCCTTGTTTTCGATCATACAAGCCGCAGGCTGGCCCATCTGGCCCTTGATTGCCTGCTCCATTCTTGCGCTGGCCCTGGTCATCGAGCGTTTTGCCAGCCTGAAAACCGCCAAAATTGCCCCGCCGAAACTGCTGGACGAGGCCATCACCGTCTCGCGCAGCACGGTTCCGGCACCCGACGTGGTGTCCCACCTGGAGCGGAACTCCCTGCTCGGCCAGGTGCTGGCCAGTGGCTTTCGCGCGCTCAACACCAACCCGCGTATCAGCGAGGACGACCTGCGCTCCACGCTGGAAGGCGCGGGCCGGCGAGCCGCACACACGCTGGAACGTTACCTGGCGGCGCTGGCCACCATTGCCTCGGCCGCTCCCCTGCTGGGCCTGTTGGGTACCGTCATCGGCATGATCGAAATTTTCGGCTCCCAGGCGGGCAGCGGTGGCGTGGCCAATGCGGCGGGCGGCAACCCCGCCCAACTGGCACAGGGTATTTCGATCGCGCTGTACAACACGGCCTTCGGCCTGATCGTGGCGATTCCCTCGCTGATTTTCTGGCGCTACTTCCGGGCGCGGGTGGACGGCTACCTGCTGACCATGGAAATTGCCGCCGAGCGTTTTGTGCGCCACCTGAACACTTTGCGCAAGTCATGAGCCCCCACGCTTCTCACTGCGTGTACGACGCTTCCCCCCGAGGGGGCTCGGCTTCCTTGGGGCGGCCCGGCGGAGGCGCGTCATGAGATTTCACGGTCCTTCGCGGGATGAACCCGAGATCAACCTGATCCCCTTCATCGATGTCCTGCTGGTGGTGCTGATTTTCCTGATGCTGTCGACCACCTACAGCAAGTTCACCGAGCTGCAGATCAAGCTGCCGGTGGCCGACGCCGACCAGCAGCGCGACTACCCCAAGGAAGTGATCGTGGCCGTCAGCAGCGACGGCCGCTACATGGTCAGCAAGATGCCTGTTCCCGGCCGCAGTATCGAAGCGCTGAGTGCCGCCATCACCCAGGCCGCCAAGGCCGGCAAGGACAGCGTCATCATCATCAGCGCCGACGCCAGCGCCACCCACCAGTCGGTGATCACGGTGATGGAAGCGGCCCGGCGCAGCGGCCTGACGCAGATCACCTTCGCTACCCAGAGCGCGGCGCAGGCCGGCTCCCGGTAAGGTGTCGCAGCGGCTGCAGCAGGCCTGGCTGCGGCGCGGTGTGCTGGCGCGCCTGCTCTGGCCCGCGGCAAAACTTCATGAGCTGCTGGTGGAGCTGCGCAGGCAGGCCTTTCGGGCCGGCTATTTCAAATCGGTACGCGTGCACGTTCCCGTCATCGTTGTCGGCAATGTCGTGGCCGGCGGCGCCGGCAAGACGCCGGTCGTCATTGCCCTGGTGCGGCATCTGCAGGCACGCGGCATACGCGCCGGGGTAGTGTCGCGCGGTTACGGGCGTACCGGCCAGCACTGCCTCGAAGTCCTGCCGGGCACGCCGGTGGCCGAATCGGGGGATGAACCGGCGCTGATCGGGCGCGCGACGCAGGCGCCTGTTTTTGTTGCCGCCAGGCGCAGCGAGGCGGCGCGCGCCCTGCTCGCTGCGCACCCCGGCATACAGGCCATCATCTGCGACGACGGCCTGCAGCATTACGCACTGCAGCGCGACATCGAGATTGCGGTGTTCGACGAGCGCGGTGTGGGCAATGGCTGGCTGCTGCCCGCCGGTCCCTTGCGCGAACCGTGGCCGGCCCGCCGCAAGCGCGGCGTGCGCGCCGGCGGACGCGGCATCGACCTGGTGCTGCATACCGGCGAACACGCGGCCTTTGCGGGTTTCGGCTCGACACGGCGTCTGGCCGACCATGCGCTGCGCGCCGACGGCAGCCGCGTGCCGCTGGAGAGCCTGGCCGGCCAGCCGCTGCTGGCACTGGCCGGCATTGCCAGACCGGAGGCTTTTTTTTCGATGCTCAGGAGCCGCGGCCTGCGGCTGGCGGAACCCCGGGCGCTTCCCGATCACTATGATTTTGATAGCTATCCGCGCCCGGAGGATAAGGGTTACACCGTGATTTGTACTGAAAAAGATGCAGTCAAACTGTTTTCGAGGCAAGCCAATGTGCTGGCCGTTCCGCTGGAGTTCACGCCCGATGCGGCATTTTTCACCGCCTTCGACGCCCTGTTGGCACCGCTGCTTTCTCCATTAACATCCTCCCATGGACACCAAACTGCTTGAATTGCTGGTCTGCCCCGTGACCAAGGGTCCGCTGGGCTATGACCGCGAAAAACAGGAGCTGATCTCGCGCAGCGCACGCCTGGCCTACCCCATCCGCGATGGCCTGCCGGTGATGCTCGAGAGCGAGGCACGCACCCTCACAGACGAGGAACTCGGGCTGTGAGAGCGAGCGCGGCATGAGCTTTACCGTCCTCATTCCCGCGCGCCTCGCGTCCACCCGCCTGCCCGACAAACCGCTGGCCGACATCGCCGGCGTGCCCATGGTGGTTCGCGTGGCCCAGCGCGCCCTGCAAAGCGGCGCAGCACGTGCCGTTGTGGCGGCAGACAGCCCCCGGATCATGGAAGCCTGCGCGGCTTTTGGCGTGGCCGCCGTGCTGACGCGGCCCGACCACCCGAGCGGCAGCGACCGGCTGGCCGAGGCTTGCGAGCTGCTGGGCCTGGGCGACGCGGACTGTGTGGTCAATGTGCAGGGTGACGAGCCGCTCATGGCGCCGGCCCTGATTGACGCGGTGGCCGGCCTGCTGATGCAGCGCAGCGACTGCGCCATGAGCACGGCCGCCCACGCCATCGACAGCGTGGAAGAGCTGCTCAATCCGAATGTGGTCAAGGTGGTGCTCGACGCGCGCAGCACCGCGCTGTATTTCAGCCGTTCGCCGATTCCGGCCGCACGCGATTTTTCCGGCCAGGCCTGGTGGCAGGCGGACCGGGCAGCCGGTACGCTGCCACCGCCTTTGCGCCACGTCGGCATTTACGGCTACCGCGTCGGTTTCCTGCGCCAGTTTCCTGCGCTGCCGCAGGCGCCGCTCGAGCAGCTCGAGCAGCTTGAACAGTTGCGCGCGCTCTGGCACGGCCACCGTATTGCAGTGCATGTCACTACGCAGGCACCGGGTCCCGGTGTCGATACGCCCGAAGACCTGGAGCGTGTGCGGCAGCTGTTTGTGTAAGCTGCGCGCAGGGGGACGCGTGCTATCCTTCGACTCAAAATAATGTGAGGCCGGGGCCGGCATCAGGCCACCCGCCCGCGGCCGAATTCATAAAATCCGAGGACATCCATGAGACTGATTTTGTTGGGCGCACCGGGCGCTGGCAAGGGGACACAGGCAACCTTCATCTGCCAGAAGTACGGCATCCCCCAGATTTCCACCGGCGACATGCTGCGTGCCGCCGTCAAGGCCGGCACGCCCCTGGGCATGGAGGCAAAAAAAGTCATGGATGCCGGCGCGCTGGTCAGTGACGACCTGATCATCAACCTGGTCAGGGAGCGTATTGCCCAGCCTGACTGCGCCCAGGGTTTCCTGTTCGATGGTTTTCCGCGCACCATTCCGCAGGCCGATGCCATGAAGGCGGCCGGCGTGAAGCTGGACTATGTGCTGGAGATCGACGTGCCTTTCGAAGCCATCATCGAACGCATGAGCGGGCGCCGCTCGCACCCCGCGTCGGGCCGCACTTACCACGTCAAGTTCAACCCGCCCAAGGTCGAAGGCAAGGACGACGTGACCGGTGAGCCGCTGATCCAGCGCGAGGACGACAAGGAAGAAACCGTGCGCAAGCGGCTCGAGGTCTACAGCGCGCAGACGCGCCCGCTGGTGGACTACTACTCGAACTGGGCCAAGGCCGCGCCGGACGCTGCCCCCAAGTACCGTGCCATCAGCGGCATGGGCAGCGTGGACGACATCACCACACGGGCGTTCAAGGCCCTGTCGAGCTGATCGCTGCGCAGCGCCTGCACTACAAAAAAAGCCGTCTGACAGACGGCTTTTTTGTGTCATCAGGCCGGGCTGGACCTCAGCCCATAGACCTTGCCATCGACAAACAGGTATTCGGCGCGCAGCACTGCTTCGCCCTTCTCGCCCGCAAAGGTAAAGCCGAGCACCGACACCTGGGTACCGGGCCTGATTTCGGCGACCTTCCAGGCCTGCAGCCGCGTCAGGGGCGCCAGCTCGATTTCCCAGCGTTTGTCCTTGCGGTTGGGCAGGACAGCCTTGGCCAGCAGGGCCTTGCCGTCCACCGGCGCGGTTTGTGCCGGCAAGGCACGCTGCGCCAGATCGGCCGGCAGCTTCAAGCCGGCCGGCAGCTCGAGCTCAAGCTCGACATGCGGGTTCTGCCAGAGGGATTTGGTGACCCGGCCTTCGAGGTAAATGGGCCGGTCCTGATCGAAGCCGCTCCACCCATGATGGGCCCGCGCAAAAGATGCCAGACCGGTGGCGGAGACGGCCAGTGTGGCCTTGACCAGATCGCGTCGTTTCATGCATCGACTCCTTGCTGCTTGGTTAGAGGTAGGCAATCCAGCGACCGCAGGCCAGCACGGCGAGCCAGATCAGGGTGGAAACCATCATCTGCATCCGTGCAAACACATCCAGCTTGCCGAGCGAGTCGCGTCCGTGGAACCACGCTGCATTACACGCCGCCGCCAATAACAGCAGCATCTTCAGGGTGAAAACGCGGTTGGCCAGCAGCTCGGCGGGCTGGGAAGCAAACATCAGCAAACCGGAGGCAGCAGCGATGCTGAATCCGGTGAGGGCAAGGCCCAGGCTCAGGCGCGCCAGTTCCTTCACCGGCAGGGCCGCGCCCCAGCCGAACACCCGCAGTTCCAGCAGCACCAGGTTGCCCAGCAGCAGCGCGATGCCGCTGATGTGGACCATCTCCAGCGCGGGATAGGCCCACAGATGGGATTTCAGCTCGGCAAACATGCCTCAGGCGATCAACTCAAGCAGCAAGTCCACACGCGCTTTCACCGGGCTCAGGCCTCGCGAATCAGGGATGGCATCGCCGGCCTTGGGCAGAACCCGGCCCTCCAGGCAACGCGTGGCACGGACCACCCGCACGCCCGCGGCCTGCGCCTGCAGCAGGGCGGCTTCCAGTTCATGGTGCAGCGTGCCGTTGCCGGTTCCCGCCACCACCAGGCCCTGCACGCCGCCGGCCACCAGCGCCTGGACCACGGCAGCGCCGGCGCCGGCGTAATTCATGACAATCTCGACGCGCGGCCAGTTTTGTCCATCGTCGTGGAGTGCTATGTTTTTCATAGCTGTTGGCGCCTGCCCGGTATGGGCTTCAGGCCAATTTCGCAACAAGCGCAGGCGACCTTCCTCGACATAGCCCACCGGACCTGCGTCGCCCGAGCTGAAGGCATCGAGCCGGTAGGTGTGCACCTTTTGCACGTCCCGCGCGCTGTGGATGACACCGGCACATACCGCCAGCACGCCGTGCGCGCCGGACTGTGAGGCAACGGCCACCGCGTCCAGCATGTTCTGCGGACCGTCGGGCACCAGCGCCGTGGCCGGTCGCATGGCACAGGTCAGCACCACGGGCTTGCCGGGGTTCAGCAGCGCCTGCAGGAACCAGGCGGTTTCTTCCAGGGTGTCGGTGCCGTGCGTGATGACCAGGCCCTGGACATCGGCCTGCGCCAGAAAATGGTTCACCCGCGCGGCCAGCCGGGTCCACACCGCAAAACTCATGTCCTTGCTGTCCACCTGCGCCACCTGCTCGGTGACCAGCTCACAGGCACTGCCCGCAAAGGCCGGAATGGCGGCCACCAGCTGGTCGATACCCACCTGCGCAGCGGTATAGCCCGTATGGTCAAACGCGCTGGCGGCGGTGCCCGCAATGGTGCCGCCGGTTCCGAGAATCACGATTTTTTTCTTTTTCATAAACGCCCGCTCTTGCATTCTTCAAAAAACTGGATGAAAATACAGTTACTGGATATTAAGACAGCTCATCAGAATTCCTCTTCCCATTCTGGACGATGGAACACCCTGTTTTGCAAGGAGTCCCCGCCATGAGCAGCTTCAACGATTTTTCCGAAATGCCCAAACTCACTGCTCGCCAGCAGCAAATTCTTGAACTGATTCAAAGCGCCATCGCCCGCACCGGTGCACCCCCGACGCGTGCTGAAATTGCCAATGAACTCGGTTTCAAGTCCGCCAATGCCGCCGAGGAGCACCTGCAGGCACTGGCCCGCAAGGGCGTGATCGAACTGGTCAGCGGCACCTCGCGCGGCATACGCCTGCGCAGCGACACCCTGCGCTCCATCAACGAATCACGCATC
>CAZIYA010000213.1:0-6373 GCA_964543355.1 uncultured Polaromonas sp. | reverse complement strand
GGCCTGGAGCAGGACAAAATCGTCGCCGAGTACAAGGAAGTCATGGCGGAAATCGATGACCTGCTGGACATCCTGGCACGCCCCGAACGCGTCTCGACCATCATCGGCGAAGAGCTGACGGTCATCCGCCAGGAATTCGGCCAGACCAAGCTGGGCCTGCGCCGTAGCCAGGTCGAGCACAGCTCGTTCGACCTGAGCACCGAAGACCTGATCACGCCGACCGACATGGTGGTCACGCTCTCGCACACCGGCTACATCAAGAGCCAGCCCCTGTCCGAATACCGTGCGCAAAAGCGCGGCGGCCGCGGCAAGCTGGCGACGGCCACCAAGGAAGACGACTGGGTGGACCAGCTCTTCATCGCCAACACACACGATTACATCCTGTGTTTTTCCAACCGCGGCCGGCTCTACTGGCTCAAGGTCTGGGAAGTACCTGCGGGTTCACGCGGTTCGCGCGGCCGGCCGATCGTCAATATGTTCCCGCTGCAGGAAGGTGAAAAAATCACCGTGGTCCTGCCGCTGACCGGCGAAAAACGCAGCTTCCCGGCGGACCAGTATGTGTTCATGGCCACCAGCATGGGCACGGTCAAAAAGACGCCCCTCGAAGACTTCAGCAACCCGCGCAAGGCCGGCATCATCGCTGTTGACCTCGATGACGGCGACTACCTGATAGGCGCCGCGCTGACCGACGGCAAGCATGACGTGATGCTGTTCTCGGACGGCGGCAAGGCGGTGCGTTTCGACGAAAACGACGTACGTCCCATGGGTCGCAATGCCCGCGGCGTGCGCGGCATGATGCTCGACGACGGCCAGGGCGTGATTGCCATGCTGGTTGCGGAGGACGAGGATCAGAGCGTTCTGACCGCCAACCAGAACGGCTACGGCAAACGCACCTCCATCCAGGAATACACCCGCCACGGCCGCGGCACCAAAGGCATGATCGCCATCCAGCAGAGCGAGCGCAATGGCAAGGTCGTCGCCGCAACGCTGGTCCACACCGACGACGAAATCATGCTGATCACCGACAAGGGCGTGCTGGTTCGCACCCGGGTGAGCGAGATCCGCGAGATGGGCCGGGCCACCCAGGGCGTGACGCTGATCGGGCTGGACGAAGGCTCCCAGCTCAGCGGCCTGCAGCGCATCGTCGAAAACGACGCCACGCTGGACGACAATGACAGCGAACCCGACACAGATTCAGGCAAACCTGCCTCCAACCCGGAAACCCATCAATGAAAAAGATACTGACGGCAGTGGTCATGGCCGCCTGCGCCCTGACGGCTACCAGCCATGCACAAACTGCCGACCCGAAGCTCGAGTGGGCCACCCGGTTGGTGGCCTTGCAGCAAGGCCCCGACCTGGACAGCCTTGTCGAGCAACTCGCCGGCAGCGCGACCCAGGACCTGATCGCCGGCTGGGAATCCCGGCTCGCGTCCTCCGTTCCCAAGGCCAAGCAAACCAAAGCAACGGAGGACCTCAACGCCGAACTCGCCAAATTTGCCGCCGACGCCAACAAAATCATCGCAGGCAAGGTCGCCCAGGCCAGCAAGGATGCCTTGGTACCTGCGTACATGGAGCGATTTACCTTGGACGAACTCAAGCAGCTCACGGCATTCTTCGAATCCCCTGCCGTCAAGAAATACAAGGCGACGACGCCTGAGCTGGTCAATGTGTTTGTCAAGAAATTGGTAGAGACCTCGAAGACTGACATCCAGGCCCGCGCCAAGCAATTTAATGAGACCGCTGAAAAAATTGTCGGCCCGGCACCGGCCGCCAAACCTGCGAAAAAATGACGCCTGATTTTTTCCTGTGCCGGCCTGTGCGAGCGCGGCAACGAGGCTGCCTGCCCGTCGCTACCCCGTTCGCGGGGTTTGAAACCTTTCATCCATGACCAGAACCCTTCAGCAACTTCGCCAGGGCATTGACTCTGTGGACCAGCAATTGCTGGCGCTTTTGAACCAGCGTGCCGCGCTGGCCAACGAAGTTGGCGAGCTCAAGCGCCACGATGGCTCACCGGTCTTCCGGCCCGAGCGGGAGGCGCAGGTCATCCAGGGGCTGCAGTCCGCGAACCCAGGGCCGCTCAAAGGCGACAACATCGCCCACATCTGGCGCGAGGTCATGTCGGCCTGCCGCGCACTCGAGGCCCCGCAACGTGTGGCCTACCTCGGCCCCGCCGGCACCTTCAGCGAACAGGCGGCGGTGCAGTTTTTCGGCTCCAGCATCGAGCATGTGCCCTGCGCGAGTTTCGATGAGGTGTTCCGCGCGGCCACGGCGGGTACCGCCCAGTTCGGGGTGGTCCCGGTGGAAAACAACACCGAAGGTGTGGTGACACGCACGCTGGACCTGTTCCTGAATTCCCCGTTGCACGTGGTGGGCGAAACCAGCCTGCTGGTACGCCACAACCTGTTGCGTCTGTCGGCATCGCTCGATGGCATCGAGGTCGTTCTTGCCCATGCGCAAGCGTTGGCGCAGTGCCAGGGCTGGCTCGGAACGCACCTGCCGCACGCCGAGCGGCGCGCCGTGTCCAGCAACGCCGAAGGCGCACGCCTGGCCGCCGGCAACCCGGCCTGGGCGGCCATTGCCAGCGAACGCGCCGGCGCCGAGTTCGGCCTGCACATCGCCGCCCATGCGATCCAGGACGACGCCTTCAATCGCACCCGCTTTGCCGTGATCTGCCTTCCGCAAATACTGCAGGCTCCGCAGGCATCCGGCAAGGATTGCACCAGCCTGATCGTGTCCGTGCCCAACAGACCCGGCGCTGTTCACGACATCCTGGTCCCGCTGAAAACCCATGGTGTGTCAATGACACGTTTCGAGTCGCGGCCTGCCCGCTCGGGCCAATGGGAGTACTTCTTCTACATTGACCTGCAGGGCCATCCCTCGCAGCCCAACGTGGCGGCTGCCTTGAAAGACCTGCAACAGCTTTGTGCCTTCTACAAGGTGCTGGGCACCTATCCTGTCAGCGACTAAAACACCCATGAAGCAATTGCAAGCAATCCTGGCGCCCTTTCATGTTTGAGCAACTGGGACTGATAGGCTGCGGCCTGATGGGTGGGTCTTTTGCCCTGGCGCTCAAACGCGCGGGCCTGGTCAAACGCATTGTGGGTTACAGCAAATCACCCTCCACGACCGAACGTGCCCGGCAGATGGGCGTTATTGACGTGGAAGCGCCCTCGGCCCTCTTGGCGGTTTCCGGTGCCGACATTGTCCTGCTTGCCGTCCCGGTGTCGGCCACCGAAGCAACATTCAAGGCCATCCGCCATCTGGTGAACCCCGCCACACTGATCATGGATGTGGGCTCGACCAAACGCGATGTGGTCGATGCTGCACGTCGGGTGCTGCGCGACAATGTGGGCTGTTTTGTGCCGGCGCATCCCATCACCGGCAAGGAAGTGTCCGGCGTCGAGCACGCCGATGCAGACCTGTACACGGGCAAGCAGGTCATCCTGACGCCCATCGAACGCACCTTCACGGTCCAGCTCCAGAAAGCCGTTGATGTCTGGACAGCGCTGGGTTGCAATGTCATCAAGATGTCCCCCCAGGCCCACGATGCCGCTTACGCCGCAGTCAGCCACCTGCCCCACCTGATTGCCTTTGCGCTGATCAACAGCATTTCAGGCCAGGCCCAAGGCAAGGACTACCTGTCGCTGGCGGGTCCGGGTTTCCGGGACTTCACCCGCATCGCGGCAAGCGACCCCAAAATGTGGCGCGACATCCTGGTCGCCAACCGCGAAGAACTGCTGGAACAGTCCAGGATCTTTCAGGATGCCCTGCATTCGCTCGAGAAACTGATCGCCAAGGCCGACGGCGATGCGCTGGAAGAACGCATCGACCATGCCAGCCATACCCGCGCCAACTGGCGAATCACCCCTCCCAAATCCCTCAAATAGGCGCGGGGCCATGTTCGATACCGAGTTCCTGGACATCCCGGCACTGACGGCTGCAGGCGGCACTGTCCGCCTGCCCGGCTCCAAAAGCATCTCCAACCGGGTCTTGCTGCTCGCCGCCCTGAGCGAAGGCCGCACCACGGTGCATGACCTGCTCGCATCCGACGACACCGCAGTCATGCTGGCGGCGCTCCGGCAGCTGGGCTGCACGGTGGCACAAAACGGCACCACGGCTGTCATCGACGGCCTGGGCGGCCAACTGGCGCAAAAGCAGGCCAGGCTGTATCTGGGCAACGCCGGCACAGCCATGCGGCCGCTGACAGCCGCACTGGCGCTGCTCGGCGGCGATTTCGAGTTGTCAGGCGTTCCGCGCATGCATGAACGGCCCATCGGCGACCTGGTGGATTCCTTGCGCCAGCTCGGTTGTTGTATCGACTACCTCGGACAAGAAGGTTTTCCGCCGCTGCGTATCCGTACCGGTCGGCTGGTGCTGGACGCCCCCATCCGGGTGCGCGGCGATGTATCCAGCCAGTTCCTGACAGCCCTGCTGCTGGCGCTGCCGCTGGTGGCAAGCCGGGATATCACACTGGAAGTCGTGGGCGAGCTGATTTCCAGGCCGTACATCGACATCACGCTCAAGCTGCTGGCTCGTTTCGGCATCCAGATTCAGCAGGACGGATGGCAGCGTTTCACGATTCCCGCTGGCAGCCGCTACCGTTCCCCCGGCGACATCCATGTCGAGGGCGACGCCTCATCCGCTAGCTATTTCATAGCACTTGGCGCAATAGCCACACCGGCTACAGGCCAAAATGGCATAAAAATTCAAGGCGTGGGCGCAGACTCCATCCAGGGCGACATCCGTTTTGTTGAAGCCGCGCGGCAAATGGGCGCGCTTGTCGACAGCAGCGCCAACACCCTGACCATCCGGCGCGGCGCCTGGCCGCTCAAGGCCATCGACCTGGACTGCAACCACATCCCCGATGCTGCCATGACCCTGGCCGTGATGGCCCTGTACGCCGACGGCACCACCACCTTGCGCAACATTGCCAGCTGGCGCGTCAAGGAAACCGACCGCATCGCCGCCATGGCCTGCGAGCTGCGCAAGCTTGGCGCTGGTGTCGAAGAAGGCGCCGACTACCTGAAGATCACGCCGCCCTGCCCCGCCGCCGGGCCGTCTCAAGGCGGGGCAGCCCCCTCGGGAGGCGGCGAACCACACGAAGTGGGGGGCGTGGGGGGGCCCTCTCAGTGGCAAACCGCGCCTATCCACACCTACGACGACCATCGGGTGGCCATGTGTTTTTCCCTGGCGGCGTTCAATCCCGCAAGGCTGCCCATCCGCATCCTGGATCCGAAATGTGTGGCAAAAACCTTCCCGGACTACTTTGAAACCCTGTTTTCTGTGACTCATAGCGACCCCGGGCTGATTCCCGTGGTCTGCATTGACGGCCCGACCGCTTCCGGCAAAGGAACCGTCGCAGCGCTGGTGGCACGCCGGCTGGGCTACCACTTCCTCGACTCCGGTGCCATGTACCGCATCACCGCCCTGGCAGCCATGCAGGCCGGCCTGGCCATCGAACAGGCACAGGAAGCGGCAATTGCGGCCCTGGCGAGGCAGTTGCCGGTCCGTTTTTCCGACGGCAAGGTTTTTCTGGGTGAGCAGGATGTCACCGAGACCATTCGAACCGAGGAAGCCGGCATGAATGCTTCCCGCGTATCGGCCCTGCCTGCCGTTCGCCTGGCGCTGGTGGACCTGCAGCACAGCTTCAGGCAACTGCCGGGCCTGGTGGCCGACGGCAGGGACATGGGTACGGTGATTTTCCCGGATGCCCCCCTGAAGATCTTTCTGACGGCCAGCGCCCGACACAGGGCCGAACGGCGCCATAAGCAATTGATTTCAAAGGGAATTTCGGCTACAATCGCCGGGATTCAGCAGGATTTGGAGGCCAGGGACGCGCGTGACATGTCACGGCAATCCGCCCCTTTGAAACCCGCTGATGACGCCAGGCCACTGGACAACTCCGAGCTGACGATTGAAGAATCGGTAGCGCGGGTAGTTGATTGGTGGCAAGGCACCCGGCCCTTCTGACCTTCAACGCACGCCAGTGCCCGGTCAGCAGGAACATTTAACTTAACCCGCGGATCATCCGCACCCAACCGCCGCAGTCAGCTCTAAAAACGATAGCAATGGTGCTCTCGGAAACCTGCCCTGTGGATTAGGAAAATCAATGTCTGAATCTTTTGCCGCCCTTTTTGAAGAATCGCTGAAACGCTCTGAAATGCGTACGGGCGAAGTCATTACCGCCGAAGTCGTGCGTATCGATCACAACCACGTGGTTGTGAATGCCGGACTCAAATCCGAGGCTTATGTCCCCCTCGAAGAATTCAAGAACGACCAGGGCGAACTCGAAGTCCAGGTCGGCGACTTCGTCTCCGTTGCCATCGACTCCGTCGAAAACGGCTATGGCGACACCCTGCTGTCCCGCGACAAG
>CAZIYA010000212.1:0-6376 GCA_964543355.1 uncultured Polaromonas sp. | reverse complement strand
CTGCGCGAAGCCACCGCTGCCCAGCTCAACAAGCAGCTGATGCGCCAGTCCGCCCAGGCCCGGGCGATGGGCTCGGCGATTGCCACGGCCCTGAGCAACCAGAAAAAGCAGTTGATCCGCCTGTATGAACAAAGGCTGCTGGCGGAACTCGGCGAAAAATGGCCGACCGCCGAGTCTGTGGTGGAAGACCGGAAATTTGCCAATGCCACGGTGCTGTTTGTCGACGTGGTCAACTTTCCGGCGCTGGCAGAAAAGCTGAGCAGCTCGGAGCTGAGCGAAGTCGTGCGCCAGTTCTACAACAACGCCGGCGACACGGTTTACCTCTTCGGCGCCTACCACATGCAGTTTGTCGGCGAGGGCCTGCTCGCCGTGTTCGTGGACAGCACCGACACCGACACCGTCAACAGCGGCTTGCGTGCCACCAAGGCGGCCTTGGGCTTGATCGATTCGGCGCACCGTGTGCAGGGTTTTCTGGTCAGCCATTTCCCGGGCCGCGCCCTGCCGCGTTTTGAAGTGGGCGTGGGACTGAACAGCGGCGCCGTCACGCTGGCCAAACTGGAGGACCCGCTGCGCGGAAAATCCCAGATCCTGCCGGTGGGTGACGCGGTCAGCGCCTGCCTGCTGCTGCAAAAACAGGCACAGCAGGCTGACTGGAAAATCGCCGCCAGCGCCTCCCTGCTGCGCGAGGTGACGGGCCTGGTGAAAACCGGCCGCCGCAAGCGCTTTTCCGCGCCGGGGCGCAGCAGCGCGATCGACGCCACCGAGGTGCTGGGCCTGACGTCGTAATCTTACGCTATTAAATTGATAGCTGCTTGCGCCCGCCCTGAAAGGGCTGCAAGCATAAAATACCTAAAAACTCTTGAGCAACCGGCCTCTTGCCGCTATCGCGGCAAAAACAGCAGCCAATACACCAGCAGGCCGTTGAGCAGCACGGACAGCGCCAGGGCCATCTTCCACAGGGCCGCCGGATCGCGCTGGATCAGCGGCGTCGCGGGCAGCGCCGGCAGGGCCCGTGAGGCGCCGCGTTCGAGGGCCAGCAGGAACTCTTCCGCCGTTTCGAAGCGCTGGCGCTTGTCGCGCGCCACGGCCTTGAGCACCACATGGTCCAGCCAGATCGGCACTTCGGGGTTGTGGCGGCTGGGCGGCGTCGGGTCCCGGTAATAACGCCCGGCCTGGTAAGGCAGGACTTCGCCGTAGGGCAGCTTGCCGGTCAGCAGCTGGTACAGCGTGACACCCAGGGCGAACAGATCGCTCTGCGCGTCGGGCAATTCTTCGGGGCCGTCCTTGCCGGCCGCCGCGGCTTTGCTGCTGAAGCCCCACTGCTCGGGATTGACATAGCTGGGCGTGCCCGCATGCAGCTTGCGCATGGCCTCGGGCTCGCGTCCTGTCAGCGCCACCCCGAGGTCCAGCAGGCGCAGCACGCCGTCTTCACCCTGGTGCAGGTTGGCAGGCTTGACGTCGCGGTGGATCACATGCTGGCGGTGCAGCAGGCCCAGCGCCGTGGCGGCCTGCGTCGCCAGGGCCAGCACCTGCGGCAGGCTGAAAGGGTGCTTGCGGTCCAGCATCTGCTGCAGGGTTTCGCCGGCGTGCCAGTCGTACAGCAGGTAAAAAGAGCCAGGCTCGCCGCCGCCCGGCAAACGATCATGGATGTTGACGAGGTGACCGGCAACGCGGGAGGACCGCATGCGTTTGGCCAGCCAGGCCTCGTGCGCCAGCATGGCCCGCTCCTGCGGGTCGTGCGCGCGCGCCGGGTGCAGGGTTTTCAGGGCGTACAGCTTGCCGCTCGGAGCCGTGGAAGCCGCGTCTGTGGGCGCTGCGCCAGTCCACCTCACTTGATACAGGACGTTGATGCCGTTGTCAGCCACCGGCGCGGTCACCGTCAGGCCGTCCAGGCTGTCGCCTATCCGGAGCCGGGCCGGCACTGTGAGCATCAGCGCCCGGCGGTTTTCGTCCTGCAGGGTGGCGTCCATCAAGCCGAGCACGCGCACCACCAGGGCCGTGGCGTTGTCCTGGGTGCCCGCCGCCATGGCCGCATCCACCATCTGCTGGCTGATGCGCTGCGCATGGTCGGCGGCCTGCCCGGCCGGCACGGCTGCGCCGGCGAGTCCCTGCAGCTTTTTGTTGGCTACCGCGTTGTGCACGCCGTCCGACAGCAGCACAAACACGTCACCCACCTGCAAATCGCCCTGGGCATAGTCCATCACCAGGCGATCCTCCGCGCCCACGCAGCGGAGCAACTGATGCCGGAAATCCGGATGGTCCATGACATGGTCGGTGGTGAGCTGGGTCATGCGCCCTTCCCGCAGCAGGTAGGCGCGGGTGTCGCCCACATGCGCCAGCGCGTACGACTGGCCGCGCAGCACCAGGGCGGTCAGTGTGGTCAGGCCGAGCGCGGGATGCCGGCGCCGGTTCAGCCCGGCCAGCCAGGCGTTTTGCGCGCTGATGATGCGGTCCAGCGCCACCGTGGTGTCCCAGGTTTCGGGGGTGCCGTAATAGTCGCGTACCAGGCTGGTGACGGTGGTCTGTGCTGCCTCCTTGCCCATGCCGCCGGTGCTCACGCCGTCGGCAATGGCGACGATGGAGCCCATGCTTTCGCCCCCGGGTTCCGGCAACATGGCCGCGCAAAAATCCTCGTTGATGTCCTTGCGTCCTGCAAGGCTTGCGAAACCGATGTCTATGTCAAATGCCATGCACCAAAGCAAGCAATTTTTGCGCCCGAAAATGGTGCATCGCAACAATCATCCTGGATTCCTCAGTTGAACGCGTCCGAGTGGGCCCTTGGCGGCGCGTCTGGCAAGGCGCGACAACGCGGCAGGCCACTGCCTGCAAGGCGGAGCAACGCAACCAGGCGCGGCGCCAAGGGCTCAATCGGGTGCGTAGCGCCAGCCGCCCAAATAGTGACGGTGTACGTGTGTGAAAGGTAAGTATTTCATCAGGCGTAGCCAGCGAATCGAAGCGGTCGACTGGGGAATCCAGGATCACGATCAGCCGACCAGCATCTGCATGCTGCGCCCATAGTGGACGGACAGCTTTTCGAACACATCAAGAAGCTCCTCGCTGGCAGTGGCCAGACGCGGCAGGCGCTCCGGGTCCTGCCGCCCCGCTCCGCCGGCAGGGGCCGTACCGGCCAGCATCTGGGCCCAGCAGACTGCGGCAGCATCCAGCGCGCCGCGGATTTCCCTGCTGGTCAGG
This sequence comes from uncultured Polaromonas sp., assembly GCA_964543355.1. Lineage (GTDB taxonomy): Bacteria > Pseudomonadota > Gammaproteobacteria > Burkholderiales > Burkholderiaceae_C > Polaromonas. The sequence continues at coordinate 3,184 of CAZIYA010000212.1, read as the reverse complement.
GGAATCTCGTTCAGGTAGTGCAGCGCTGTTTCAAAGGCTGCGCGTGCCTCGGCCAGGCCCGCCGGGTCCGGCTGCATGGCGGCCTGCGCGCCCAGCATGTCGATCAGGGCATATTTCGCAAAACGCTGGCTCAGCATGCGCTGGCGGCCGGCCAGGTTGAGGACCTGCAGCGGCGGCATGGCGCCTGCGCTTTCAAGGCTGCTGGTCAGGCGTTCGGCCTCCTGCAGCAGCTGCTCGGCCAGGGCGTCCATCTGCGCCATGTGACCTGCCTGGGGCGGGCCCTGCAGCAGCGGCTTGAGCTGCGCCCAAGTGCGCTGGACCTGCCCCAGCAGGTCGCCAAAAGTCGGCTGGGACAGGCTTTTACCCAGGGCCGCCAGGTTGGCATCGATGCGGGCCACCGAATCCGTCAGCCGTTCCTGGACCTGGGCTGGCTGCACACCCGCCAGTTGCAGCAGCGCCAGCTTGACGAGGCGCTGCGACAGCATGCGCAACTGGCCTGAACGGTTCACATCTTCCGCAAAACGGGCTGAATGGATGATGTGCTGCGAGACCTGGCCCAGGCGCTGGTTGCTGTGCATGGACGCGGTTCGCAGCATCTGGAAGGCATCGTCGTCGGACACCTCTCTGGCCCGCATCAGGATGCCCTTGGCACGGTCCACCATCTTGCGTTCTTCGAAACGGCTGGAGATGTCGCGCATTTCGGCGCGCAGGGCCTGTTCGCGGCTGAACCGGGCCTGGGCCAGGTGGATCAGCGGCCGCAACCGCTGGCGACCATAACCATTGACCACATAGGCGTGAACGCCTGCTTCCGTGGCACGTGCAATCCTTCCCGCATCCGCATCGGTGGTGAAAACAATCAGCGGCCGGGGCGAGGTGTCGCCAACAACCTGCAGCGCCCTGAAAAGCTCTTCGCCGGGAAGCGGGTCATCGCAAATCACCACATCAGGCGCCTGGCGCAACACCTCCTGCACCAGTTTGCTGCACCCGTGCACAACACCCAGCACCTGAATGCCAGCCGCTTCAAGATCGGAAGCAAGCGGATGGGGGCCGGCGGGGCCGTTCAGAATTACCAGTGCGGAGGTCATAAAAATCAGGTTTTGAGAGGGAAAACTGCCTGCACGGAACGCAAGTCGCGCGCCACGCTTCCGGCCGGAACGATAACACTCGCCCGTCCACATGATGATATGGCACAACTTTTGCGTAGTCATTCGCGGGCGTAACGGAGCGCCCAACCTTAGCGAAAGCACTGCGGGTTCTGCGCATAACGACGTGCGTATTGATGTGCCTCACACCGGCTACACAGCCGTGTCCCTGTTCGACAGGAGAGAGCATCATGGTTTCCACCTCAATTTTCAACAGCCGGCGAGCCGGCCTGCACACCCTTCATGGCGAACCGGTCCTGGCGCGCAGCGGCGTGCGTGGCCCGTTGTTTTCCCCTGTTCAGCGAGTACTGCCGGCCTCTGGCCGTGGCATGGCGCTTGCGATGAACGCATCCATCAATCTGGAGTGACCCCATGAAAAAATCAAGACTCGTGATGGTCGGCAACGGCATGGCCGGCGTCCGCACCATCGAGGAATTGCTCAAGGTCGCACCCGAGCTGTACGCCATCTCGGTCTTTGGCGCCGAACCGCACCCCAACTACAACCGCATATTGCTCAGCCCCGTGCTGGCCGGGGAACAGACGCTCGACGAGATCGTGCTCAACAGCTGGGACTGGTACGAGGACAACCACATCACGCTGCACGCCGGCAAGAAGGTCGTCGAGGTAGACCGCATCAAGCGCATCGTGCGCGCCGAGGATGGCACCGAAGAGGAATACGACCGCCTGCTGATGTGCACTGGTTCCAACCCCTTCATCCTGCCGATCCCGGGCAAGGACCTGCAAGGCGTGATTGCCTACCGCGACATCGCCGACACCAACACGATGATCGAAGCTTCCGAGAAGTACGAGAAAGCTGTCGTCATCGGCGGCGGCCTGCTGGGCCTGGAGGCTGCCAACGGTCTGATGCTGCGCGGCATGGATGTCAGCGTGGTGCATGTGATGCCCACACTGATGGAGCGCCAGCTCGACAGCGTCGCGGGCAAGCTGCTGCAGAAATCGCTGGAAGACCGCGGCCTGAAATTCCTGATGGGCGCGCAGACCCAGGAACTGACAGGTGGCCCCGACGGCCGCGTCAACGCCATCAAGTTCAAGGATGGCACCGAGCTGGCTACCGATCTGGTGGTGATGGCCGTGGGCATTCGGCCCAATACCGAGCTGGCGGAAAAAATGCGCCTGCACTGCAACAAGGGCATTGTTGTCAACGACACCATGCAGACCGTCACCGACGCGCGCATTTATTCCGTCGGCGAATGTGCGGCGCACCGCGGCATTGCCTACGGCCTGGTGGCACCGCTGTTCGAACAGGCCAAGGTGGCGGCCAACCACCTGGCGCAGTTCGGCATCGGCCGCTACACCGGCTCGCTGACATCCACCAAGCTCAAGGTCACCGGCATCGACCTGTTCTCGGCAGGTGAGTTCACCGGCGGTGAAGGCACCGAAGAAATCGTCATGAGCGACCCCTTCGGCGGTGTCTACAAAAAACTGGTCATCAAGGACGACAAGCTGATCGGCGCGTGCCTGTATGGCGACACCGTCGACGGCAGCTACTACTTCAAGCTGCTGCGCGACGGCCGCAGCGTCGGCGACATCCGTGACAAGCTGATGTTCGGCGAGTCCAACATCGGCGATGCCGGCCACGAAGGCCACAACAAGGCCGCCGCCATGCCCGACGAAGCCGAGGTCTGCGGCTGCAACGGCGTGACCAAGGGCACGATCTGCAAGGCCATCAAGGAAAAAGGCCTGTTCACGCTGGACGAAGTGCGCAAACACACCAAGGCCAGCGCTTCCTGCGGCTCCTGCACCGGCCTGGTCGAGCAGATACTGATGGCCACCGCTGGCGGCGACTACTCGGCCACGCCCAAGCTGAAAGCCATGTGCGGCTGCACCGACCACGGCCACCAGGCGGTGCGTGACGCCATTCGGAACAACAAGCTGATGACGATTGCGGACACTTTCAAATTCATGGAATGGCGCACGCCCAACGGCTGCGCGTCCTGCCGCCCGGCCGTCAACTACTACCTGATCAGCACCTGGCCCAAGGAGGCAAAGGACGATCCCCAAAGCCGCTACATCAACGAACG
>CAZIYA010000211.1:0-6414 GCA_964543355.1 uncultured Polaromonas sp. | reverse complement strand
GGCCGCGGATCTGGCTTTGCCAGTCCGCAGGCGCAGCGGCCCCCTCGGGGGGCAGGGCGCTACACGCAGTGAGCAACCGTGGGGGCCAAATCCGCACCGCGTTCCTTGAGCAGGTCCCGCAGCAGCGAACGGTGGCAGCGCGCCTCGTTCTCGCAGTAACACCCCATCGCGAAATTGGTTTGATGCGAGAGTGCAGCCAGCAGGTCCAGGTTGCGGCTGGCTTCCGGATCGTTCATCTCGGCGCGGTATTTCTTGCTGAACGCGGCCCAGTCCCTGTCGGATTCGACAGACTGGCCCAGTTTCATGGTTTCCACGCTGGGCGCCAGGTTGGGGTACCAGACGTCGTACCAGTTCTGGGACGCAAATTCCGCCTTGGGCACGCCGCGCGGTGGACGCCGCACCGTGCCTATACGCAGACCTTCTCCGCTACTCCGGGGTGTACCGAGCTTCACAATTTTTATTGCCACGGAAATCCTTTCAGCATCGACGTTTGACACCATTCTGAACGGTTTCAGCTGGAGGACGGTAGTGGTGCGGTGTTGGCCTGAACGGCCTGGCCCAATGGTCTGCCCGGAGGGGATCGAACCCCCGACCCTCAGCTTAGAAGGCTGATGCTCTATCCAACTGAGCTACGGGCAGAAATGCGGATACGGCGAATGTAAACGCAGATGCGAAAAAAGCCCACAGAAGCGGGCTTTTTTGGATGATTTCATGGTCGGAGTACAAGGATTCGAACCTTGGACCCCCTGGTCCCAAACCAGGTGCGCTACCAGACTGCGCCACACTCCGACAAGTCCAAGATTATAGCCCGAAGAGTCCGGTGTTTCCCGCTCCCTGGGATTATTTCAGGGGCCAGGAGTCTGCGCGGCAGAAGGCGTCGAAGCGAAAAGTGGCCCCGGCGAGCACAGTTTTTGCAGAGGTTGCAGCGCCATAGCCGTAGCTATGGGACAAAAAGCCGGTGAAAAATGGGCCGTCGCGGCCGCTTTGGAGCCGACGCTCCTTCTGCCGCGCAGGCATCCTAAGGATGCTGGTGGCGCGATTCAGCGATTCAGCGCTTCAGATATGGGCCACGAATAAACCTTGATCACCATGTTTACTTTTCAACATATGATGTTTGCTGGACTTTTTAAGAGAAATCCCTGGAACCATGTTTGATCGCCTGAAAAAAGTCTTCACCCGGAGCGAGACGGTGCTGCCGCAAGCAGTGCCGCCCGATGCGGTGTCGGAGTGGGCGGGCACGCATGGCTTCAGTTACTCCAGCCAGGGCAAGGGGGCCGGTTTTGTCCTGACCGGCAAGGTGCGCGGCAAAGCCTGGAAGCTCGAGAGTGGGGCGGCATCACGCGACTACATCGTGGGCGAGGAACTGCGTGCACGTGCCGCACTGGGCATCAATGAAGATGCAGCGGTGCTGATCATGAACCGGCCGCTCAAGGAGTCGCTGGAAAAGCGCGCCTACGCCATTTATACAGACACGTTGCAGACCACAGCCGCCCCTGGGCTGCCGGAGGAAATGCGCTGGCTCGCGATGTACCAGGAGTTTGGCTGGAGCAGCCTGGTGCCCGAGTTCTGGGAGCGTTATGCGGTGCTGGCAGACCGGCGCGAGAACGCGCTGGCCTGGGTGGACAACAACCTGGCGGAAATGCTGCTGCACTGGCCCGAGCCCGGCCCGGATCCGAAAACGCCATTCATCCTGATGCTGCTGCGTGGCAAGGCCTACTTGCGCATGCAGTACAGCCCGCCCAGCATCGCCACGCTGCAGCACGCCGCCATTGTGTACACCAGCGCGTGTGATGCGGCGCTGGCTGGCCTGTCCACCGACATTCCCCTGTAGTTTCAAATCAAATCAGGCGCCATCCCAACAGGGACGGGCGCCGCCAGCTACTCTTTTCATAGCGGATGGGTATCACCTGGACAGGCGTTTCAGCTGCCGCGTGTGATCGGCATCTCGACTTCGCCGGGCAGGCCCAGGTGTTTGGCCAGTTCCAGCTTGGCCAGCGAAGCGCGGTGCACCTCGTCTGGCCCGTCGGCCAGGCGCAGGGTGCGCTGGTGCGCGTAGGCATAGGCCAGCGGGAAGTCGTCCGACACGCCGCCACCGCCATGCGCCTGGATAGCCCAGTCGATGATCTGGCAGGCCATGTTGGGCGCCACCACCTTGATCATGGCGATTTCGGCCTTGGCGACCTTGTTGCCGACGGTATCCATCATGTAGGCGGCCTTGAGCGTTAGCAGGCGCGCCTGGTCGATCATGCAGCGCGCTTCGGCAATACGCTCATGCCAGACCGACTGGCTTGCGATGGGCTTGCCAAAGGCGACACGGGTGTTCAGGCGTTTGCACATCAGCTCGAGCGCGCGCTCGGCGATGCCTATGCTGCGCATGCAGTGGTGGATGCGCCCGGGGCCAAGGCGGCCCTGGGCGATTTCGAAGCCGCGGCCTTCGCCAAGCAGCATGTTGCTCACGGGCACACGCACATTGGTCAGGCGCACTTCCATGTGGCCGTGCGGTGCGTCGTCGTAACCGAAAACATTCAGCGGCCGGACCACGGTGATGCCGGGCGTGTTGGAAGGCACCAGGACCATGGACTGCTGCTCGTGGCGGCCAGCCTCCGGGTTTGTCTTGCCCATGACGATGTAAATCGCGCAACGCGGGTCGCCAGCTCCGGACGACCACCACTTCAGGCCATTGAGCACATAGTCGTTGCCGTCGCGCACGATGCTGCACTGGATGTTGGTCGCGTCGGACGAGGCCACTTCAGGCTCGGTCATCAGGAAGGCCGAACGGATTTCGCCCTTGAGCAGGGGTTCGAGCCAGCGGTCCTTGTTGGCTTCCGAGCCGTAACGCTCAATGGTTTCCATGTTGCCGGTATCGGGCGCGGAGCAGTTGAATACCTCGGCAGCAAACACCACGCGGCCCATGATTTCGCACAGCGGCGCGTATTCAAGATTGGACAGGCCTTCGGGTGCCCGTGAGGAATGGGGCAAGAACAGGTTCCACAGACCTGCCGCGCGGGCTTTGGGTTTGAGTTCCTCAATGAGGGTTGTCGGAATCCAGGCGTTTCCCTTGGCGCGGTTTTCGGCAATCTCGCGGAAGAAACGCGCTTCATTCGGGTAGATGTGCTGGTCCATGAACTTGAGCAGGCGGGCCTGCAGTTCCTGTACCTTGGGGGTGTAGTTGAATTCCATGTAGCTATCTCCTTGAGTGATCGTTTTCGTTAGCGGGGTAACCAATTTTCAGCCGGGCCACCCCAAGGAAAATTAGCCCCTTTGCGTGGTGACAGGGGCAGCGAAGTGCCGTAGGCTCGCGAAGCGACAAGCGCGGGGGTCATGTCTGCTTCTGGCTTTTTTGCGCAAAGTCCCAGGCCATGCGGGCCAGCGCCGGGGCGCCTTTGGCGGAGGCGACGGCCTGGGCGCTGGCCGCGGTGCCGGCCTCGACCCGCTTGGCAATGCCCTGCAAAATCGCCGCCAGCCTGAACAGGTTGTAGGCGAGGTAGAAATTCCAGTCGGCCTTGATCAGCTCAGGGCTGGCAAAACCGGTGCGTTCGCAGTACAGGCGGATGTAGTCGGACTCCAGCGGAATGCCCAGGCTGGCCACATCGAGCCCGCCTATGCCGCGGAAAGCGCCCGGCGGTATATGCCAGGCCATGCAGTGGTAGCTGAAGTCTGCCAGCGGGTGGCCCAGGGTCGAGAGTTCCCAGTCGAGCACGGCCAGCACGCGCGGCTCGGTCGGGTGGAACATCAGGTTGTCGAGCCGGAAGTCGCCGTGCACGATGGACACCATGCTTTCATCGCGGGCACTCGCCGGAATGTTCTCGGGCAGCCACTTCATGAGCGCGTCCATCTCGGGGATGGGCTGGGTGATGGAGGCGGCGTACTGCTTGCTCCAGCGACCGATCTGGCGCTCGAAATAATTGCCCGGCTTGCCGTAGTCGGCCAGGCCACGCTCGGCAAACTTCACCTTGTGCAGTGCGGCGATCACCCGGTTCATCTCGCCGTAAATTTCCGCGCGCTGTGTGTTGGTCATGCCGGGCAGGGCCTGGTCCCAGAGCACGCGGCCTTCGACAAATTCCATCACGTAGAAGGCCCGGCCTATCACCGCCTCGTCTTCGCACAGGCAATACATTTTGGCCACCGGCACGTCGGTGCCCTGCAGGCCGGACATGACCTTGAATTCGCGTTCCACGGCATGCGCCGAAGGCAGCAGCTTCGCCACCGGTCCCGGCTTGGCGCGCATCACGTAAGCGCGTGACGGCGTGAGCAGTTTGTAGGTGGGGTTGGACTGGCCGCCCTTGAACATTTCCACGCTCAGCGGGCCCGCGAAACCTGGCAGGTTTTTCTCGAGGTAGGCACTCAGCGCCGCGACATCAAAAGCGTGCTGGGCCGAAACCTCACGGGTGCCCAGGAAATGGTCAAAATTGCTCATCGTTCTATTTTTCCAGGTCGGCTTCAGAGATACGCATCAAGGCTTCGCGGTTGCGTACCACCAGGCCGCCCGGCTCGATGCGGATCGCATCCTCGCGCTCCATGGCCTTGAGTTCCTGGTTCACGCGCTGGCGCGAGGCACCCAGCAACTGGGCCAGTTCTTCCTGCGCGAGCTGCAGGCCGATGCGCACTTCGCGCCCATCGCTGAGGCTGCTGACGCCATAACTGCGCACCAGGTGCAGCAGTTGCTTGGCCAGGCGTGCACGCAGCGGCAGGGTGTTGAGGTCTTCCACCAGGCCGTAAAGCTGGCGGATACGACGCGCGTGCAGGCGCAGCATGGCTTCGTACAGCTCCACATGGGCGGCCAGGATTTTTTTGAAGTCGGCCTTGGCCACGCAAAGAATGGTGGTGTCGCCATGCGCATAGGCGTCGTGCGTGCGCCTGTCGCCGTCGAAGATCGCCACGTCGCCAAACCAGATGCCGGGTTCCACATAGGTCAGCGTGATCTGCTTGCCCGAGATGGAGGTCGAGCTCACCCGCACCGCACCCTTGGCGCAGGCAATCCATTGCTCCGGCGGATCGCCGCGGGCGGCGATCAGTTCGCCGTCCTTGAAACGTTGGACGTAAGCGCATCGGAGTATGTCGTGCCTGAGTGAGGGAGAGAGGGAAGAAAACCAGCGGCCACCATTGATGGCCTCTCTTTCGTCTATCGTAAGAATGGGATCGTCCATAGCCTGTCTTTTGAGTGACTCACAAGACTTCTATTGTCGCGCCAGCGACGGCGTGGTGCGCGTCCGGCTGTCGCATCGGTGTCCCCGGCTCAGGCATGGCCCAGAGGCTGGCGCGGCGCGTGCCGCCTGCTTCAATCGTAGGCGGGAGGGCGCTTGTCGAGGAACGCCGCGATACCTTCGCCGCCATTGGGGTGATGCAGGTTGCGGACGAAATGCGCGCGTTCGGCGTCCATTTGCTGACCCAGGGTATTGGCCTGCGCATCGTTGATCAGCTCCTTGATGCTGGCCACTGCATTGGGCGCGCGTGCATTGAGCGTATCGGCCAGCTTGAGCGCCTCGTGGAGCGCGTCACCGGCGGTCACATTGCGGTTGACCAGCCCGAGCGCATGCAGCCGCGGGGCACCTATGCGTTCGCCGCACATGAGCAGTTCGGTGACCAGGGCACGGGGCAGGGCGCGGCTGAGCGCCCAGCTCCCGCCGCCGTCCGGCGACAGGGCCACACTGCTGTAGGCCATCACAAACACGGCATTTTCGGCCGCGACCACAAAATCGCAGGCGAGCGCCAGCGAAAAGCCGGCCCCGGCTGCGGCGCCTTCGACGGCTGCAATCACCGGCTTCGGAAAGGTGCGTATCGAATCAATCCAGCTGTGCAGGCTGTTGATGCTCTGGGCTTGCACCTCGGGCGGCAGCTCCCGGTTGCCCTGCAGGCGGCGCAGGTTGCCGCCGGCGCAAAAATTGCCGCCTTCGCCGGTGATGACCACGCTGCGGATGTCGGGGTTGTTTTCGGCGGCGTTCAGCGCTTCCACACCCTGGGCATAAATCTCCGGCCCGAGCGCGTTCCTGAATTCGAGATCGCTGATCGTCAGGACAAGGGTCTGGCCCTCACTGGTACTTTTGATTGCGCCTGCCATGTTAGTTCTTTCGAAAGGTTGAACCAGTAACGATATTCGGAGCTCGTGGTTCCCCTACCAGCAGGGGCCGTGGAACCGGCTTTGCCGGGCCACAGGCGCCGCCCCCTAGAGGGGGGAAGGGGCTACACGAAGTGAGCCTCCGACGGGGGTGTCATTCTTCCGTGTGCATCAGGCTCAGGCCGATGGCGCCACGGCGGCGCAGCCAGGGGGAAGGGCGGTAGCGCGGATCGCCATACACGGTCTGCATGTTGAACAGCACTTCCAGGATGTTCGTGGGGCCATAACGGTCACCCATGGCGAGTGGCCCCAGCGGATAGCCCAGCCCGAGCGTCACTGCGGTTTCCAGGTCTTTCGGG
>CAZIYA010000210.1:0-6452 GCA_964543355.1 uncultured Polaromonas sp. | reverse complement strand
GGCGCTGAACGGCTCGTCGCAGGCCTATTACGGCGCGCCCTGCGGCACCATCGGCCAGGGCGGCACGATTCCGCTGATGAACATGCTGAGCCAGGGTTTTCCGAAGGCGCAGATGATGGTCTGCGGCGTGCTGGGCCCGAAGAGCAATGCGCACGGTCCCAACGAATTCCTGCACGTGCCCTATGCCAAGAAAATCACCGCGGCCGTGGCATCCGTCATCGCCCGCATGCCCTGAACCGCCGCGCCATGGACCATCCCCTGCTGGCGCCATTCACCGCCCGCGACGGCGAAAACCTGGCGCTGTACGAGTGGCCCATGGATGCGTGGGAGGCCGACAACGCCTTGCCGCCTCGCGCGGTGGTGTTGTTGGTGCACGGCCTCGGCGAACACGCGAACCGCTACGACCATGTGGCGCGGCAGCTGCTCGACTGGGGCTTTGCGGTGCGTGCCTACGACCAGCGTGGCCACGGCGAGTCGGGCGGCGCGCGCGGTGGCTTGTCCAGCGACGCCTTGTTGCTTGAAGACCTGGCTGAAGTGGTGGACGACACCCGTTCGCGTTCGGCACGTTTGCCGCGCGCGAACGGTGCCGGGGAGGCCGGGCCCCTGCCGCTGATCTTGCTGGGCCACAGCCTGGGCGGCCTCGTGGCCGGCCGCTTTGTCTCGCTCAAGCTGCGTCCGGTGGATGGTCTGGTGATGTCCTCGCCGGCACTGGACCCCGGCCTCAATGCGATCCAGAAACTCCTGCTGGCCACCCTGCCGGCGATTGCACCCAACCTCCGGGTCAACAACGGTGTCAAACCCGAGTTCATTTCACATGACCCGCAAGTGGTCCGCAAGTACCAGGCCGATCCGCTGGTGCATGCCAAGATTTCTGCGCGGCTGGCCAGATTCATTGCGACCGCAGGGCCGGCGACGGTGGCCGCTGCATCGACCTGGACCACACCCACCCTGTTGATGTATGCCGGTGCCGACAAGTTGGTCAACCCGGCCGGCAGCCGCGCTTTTGCCGAGGCGGCGGCGGGCAACGGTGCTGCCCAGGTTGTCACGGTGCGCTGTTTTGACGAGCTCTACCACGAGATCTTCAACGAGGTCGATGCGGCGCCGGTGTTTGCCAGCCTGAAGTCCTGGCTGGACGCCAGGTTCTAGGAAAATGTGCCTCTAGCCCTTATGCGGCGGGCGCAAGCAGCTACTGAATAGGTAGCAACTCAGGCCGCAGGAAGACGGCGCTGCTGCAGCCCCAGCCAAGCCAGCGCCAAACCTGTCAGCCCCAGAGGCAACAGCGACCCCAGGTTCAGCAGCGTCCAGCCCTGGGTGGTGACCAGTACGCCGGAGGCCAGCGAAGACAGCGCCAGCACCGCAAACACGCAGAAATTCAGCGCACCCTGCGCCTTGTCTTTTTCTTCCGGCCGGTAGGCCGTCAAGGCCAGCGTCGTGCTGCCGGTGAACAGGAAATTCCAGCCCACGCCCAGCAGGAACAGCGCCACCAGGAACTGGTGCAGGTCAACGCCCGACAACGCCACCAGCACGCACGCTATATTGAGCGCCAGGCCCACGGCCATGATGGGCAGTGTGCCGAAACGCTTGATCAGGTGGCCGGTGAAAAAACCGGGCGCAAACATGCCGATCACATGCCACTCCAGCACCAGTGCCGCGTCGGAAAACGGCAGGCCGCAGACCTGCATGGCAATCGGTGTGGCAGCCATCAGCAGGTTCATCACGCCAAAACCCAAGGCGCCGGCCGTGGCGGCAACAATGAAAACAGGCTGGCGCATGATCTCGCCCAGCGGCCGGCCGCCGCTGGCCGCCTGTTTGGCCGGTGGCGGCGGAAACTGCATGAAAGCCAGCAGTGCCATGGCCAGCAGCGCCACGCCGGCCAGGGCCAGGTAGGCCCCGGCAAAGGGCACGTCGGTCAATGTGCGCGTGCCTGCCGCGAGGTTGGGACCGGCAATGGCACCAATCAGGCCACCGGCCATCACCAGCGACACGGCTTTTTCCCGAAAGGCGGGCAGCGCCAGCTCGGCGGCGGCAAAGCGGTAAAGCTGCGCATTGGCGTTGTAGTAGCCTGCCACCACGGTGGCTGTCACCAGCAGCCAGAAGTTTCTGCTGTAAGCCGCATAACAGCACAGCAGCGCAGAAAGTACCGCCACCAGCAGGCCGAGCTGGAATGAGGTCTTGCGGCCGAAGCGGCTTTGCGTGCGCGCGACGATGCCGGTTGACAGCGCACCGCCGACGACATAACCCATCACGGGCAAGGTCGCCATCCAGCCGAGTGGCGCGAGGGCCAGTCCGACCAGGCCATTGATGGCGATGAAGGTGACGTTGTTGGTAAGAAACAGGCCCTGGCAAACAGCCAGCAGCCAGAGGTTGCGGTTCATGGTTGACTCATGGTGAGCAGGGCCAGGCAGGCGAGCGGCGCCGTTTCGGCGCGCAGGACACGCGGCCCCAGGTTGACGGGTATAAAGCCCTGGGCCAGCGCGGCGTCCTCCTCGGCGGCGCTGAGGCCGCCTTCCGGCCCGCTGAGCAGTGTCACGGCGGCTGTGCCGCCCCATGTTGCCATGGCTTGCGTCAGCGTCTGCGTACCCGCCCGCAGTGACAGCAGAAGCCGGGGCTCCTCTGCCGTGCTGGCGGGCAAGGTGCGAAGCCAGTCCCCGAAACTGGCGACTTCATGCAGCAGCGGCAGGCGGTTGCGGCCGCACTGCTCGCAGGCCGCTGTGGCGACAGCCTGCCAATGCGCGACCTTCTTGTCGGCGCGTTCACCTTTGAGGCGCAACACCGAACGTTCGGCCATCAACGGCGTGATGCTGGCTGCGCCGAGTTCACTGGCTTTTTCCACCAGCCAGTCCATGCGCTCGTTGGCCGGCATGCCGACCACCAGGTGCACGGGCCGGCGGGTTTCGCATTCCACCGGGTCGTGCGCACCCACCACCACCCGCACATCACTGCGGCCCATGCGTTCAATCGTCGCCTCGAATTCGCCGCCCTGGCCGTTGAACAGTGTGATCACATCGCCGGGTTGCAGGCGCAACACCTGGACGTGGCGCGCGGCTCGCTCCGGCAGGGCCAGCGAATCGCCGGCACGCAGCGGCAGGTCGGCGTGGAAACGGGCCGTCATGGCGTGCTTTCTACACGCTGCTCCACAGGCCGCGACTTGCTATCAAACAAGTAGCTGCCAGCGCCCGTCCACAAAGGGCTGAGAGCCGATTTGGTGCATGAATTCAATGTCAAAACGTGTAGCCTACCCGGGTTTCGTTGCCCTCGATCTCGTCGAGCAACACCATCAACGGACCGAGCTGGCGATAGCGTGCACAGGTGGCGCGGGCGTAGCCGATAAAACGCGGCGTGTCGGCCAGGTACTTGGGCTTGCCGTCGCGCAGGGTCAGGCGCGCAAAAATGCCGAGGATCTTCAGGTGGCGTTGCAACCCCATCCACTCGACGGCCCGGTAAAACTCGCCGAAATCGTCACCCACCGGCAGGCCGTCCTTGCGCGCCTGCTCCCAGTAACGCACGGTGATCTCGAGTACAAAGTCCTCCGGCCAGCTGATGAAGGCATCGCGCATCAGGCTGGCGATGTCGTAGGTGATGGGGCCGTAAACGGCATCCTGGAAGTCCAGGATCCCCAAACCTTGATCATGGGCCGGAGCTATGAAATTTTCCGACGGGCCGCCCCTAGGAAAATTAGCCCCTTGAGGGGGCAGCGCAGTACGCGAAGCGACAAGCGTGGGGGCTATCAAATTGCGCGGCATGAAGTCGCGGTGAACAAACACCCTTGCGCCGCCCAGCGACTGCAGGTTGCTGGCCTTGATTTGCGCGAAGAGGCCGTCGAGCTTGCTGCGCAGCGTGTCGTCGATGGCGATGCCGCGGTACTGCGTCACATACCAGTCGGGAAACAGCGCCAGCTCGCGTGACAGCAGGGCTTCGTCGTAAGGCGGCAGGACGCCGGGCTGCGAGGCTCGCTGCCATCGGATCAGCGCATCAACGGCCTCCCGGTACAAGGTGTAGGCGCGCTTTTCCCTGTCGGCCTCGGTTTGCTGCTCGATAACTTCAAGCATGGTTTTCGCGCCCAGGTCACTCAGCAGCATGAAGCCCTCGGCCTTGTTCCAGTCAAGCACGCGCGGGGCATTTAGCCCGGCGCCCGCCATGAGCTCCGCCACCTTGACAAAAGGGGCGCAGTCCTCGTGGGCGGGGGGCGCGTCCATGATGATGCAGCTGGCACCGGCCGGGGTGCGGACCCTGAAATAACGGCGAAAACTGGCATCGGCCGAGGCCGGCTCCACGGTGTCGGGCAGCAAGCCGTGGGTGGGGGCCATGGCCTGTAGCCAGAGGGCAAAGGCGTGAGCCCGGGCGGCGTCAGGCCAGACAATGGGGGAATCGGTCATGCGGTCTCTCGGCCTGCCTCAAGCGGATACATCAAAAAGGTGGGGAAAACGGGCGGGTGGGCATAGGATAATCGGGCCTGCTTTCATAAACGGGTTTATCTCATACTTCCGATGCATCGCGCATCTCGCTCGCTGTTTATTCATTCTCCGGTCGCCCATGCCGTCCTCAGCCTTGTGTCCTGCACCATGCTGGGCCTGGGGCATGTGGGCACGGCTTACGCCCAGAGCCCTGTGTCCTCGCAGGGGAAGGCGCAGGAGCAGGCCGTGCTGCCGGGCGTCCGGACCAGTGACGGATCGCCGGTGCAGCTCAGGAGTTCTTCCATGCTGGCGGAGCAGCCACCGGGCGGGCCGGGCATCGAGCTGCCGACGTTTGTCTATGGGGACAGCCTGTCAGGCCGCCCCGAACTTGAAATCATCATTGACGGAAATGCCGAGTTGCGCCGTGGCGGCTCGGCCATCCGTTCCGACCGGATCGAATATGACCAGTCGACCGACGTCGTCAAGGCCCGCGGCAATGTGCGCGTCAACAGTTCGGGCAACCTGTTCAATGGGCCGGAACTCGAAATCAAGCTGGATACCTTTGAGGGTTTCTTTACCCGGCCGGACTACAAATTCCTGCAAAACGGTGGCCATGGGGCGGCCGACCGCGTGGACTTTCTGGATGACAAACGCCTGACGGCCCACAACGCGACGTTCACGACCTGTGAACGCGGCGAAGGCCCGAGCTGGATGCCCGCCTGGATCGTCAGGGCGAGCACCATCAAGTTTGACAAGGAAGCCGACGTGGGTGAGGCCTCGGGCGGCGTGTTGCGCTTCATGGATGTGCCCATTCTTGCGGCGCCCACTTTCAGCTTTCCGCTCAGCGACAAGCGCAAGTCGGGTATCCTGCCGCCGACGATAGGCCTGGACAGTGTCAGCGGATTCGCCGTCACCACACCCTACTATTTCGACATCGCGCCGAATCGCGATGCGACTTTTGAGCCGACCCTCATGAGCAAGCGTGGCGTGGACCTGGCCGGCGAGTACCGCTACCTGGAACGCAATTACAAAGGCGAGCTGCGCGCCAGCCTGATGCCTGACGATCGGCTGCGCGACCGCGACCGCTGGTCTTACAACTACCTGCACAACGGCGTTTACAACACCGGGTTTACGGGTATCGGCAATGTGGGTGTCAACCTGAACCTGAACCGTGTCAGCGATGACAATTATTGGCGCGATTTTTCGCGTTCGGGTGGTGTGCTGACACAGCGACTGCTCCCTAGTGATGCCAGTTTGACGTGGGGCCAGGGTTACTTTACGACTTCGCTGCGCACCCTTACCTACCAGACCCTGCAGGACGTGAACGCACCCATCGTGCCGCCTTATAACAGGGCGCCGCAACTCACGGCGAGTTATTCCCGCGTCAATGTGCCGGTGGCCGGACTGGATGGCCTCGACTATTCCGTCAGCACCGACTTCACCCGTTTTGAGTCTGACCGCACGTTGACCGGGCAGCCCAATGCCAGCCGCGCTTTTGCACTGGCACAGATCAGCCGACCCTGGATTCGTCCGGGGGGTTACATCACCCCCAAGCTGATGCTCAACACCACGACCTACCAGTTCGACGGCGCTATCGTCAACGGCGCGCGTTCTGCTTCGCGCACAGTGCCGACCTTCAGCCTGGACAGTGGCCTGGTCTTCGAACGGGATGCCAGCTATTTCGGGCGGGCCTACACACAGACGCTGGAGCCGCGCGCTTTTTATGTTCGCACGCCTTACCGGGACCAGAGTTACCTGCCCAACTACGATTCGGGGGCGAATGATTTCAACTTTGCGACGGTGTTCACTGAAAATGCCTTTGTCGGCAATGACCGCATTTCAGATGCCAATCTGCTGACACTGGGTGTCACCTCGCGCCTGCTGGATCCCGAGACGGGCGCCGAGGCCTTGCGCCTGGGCGTGGCCCAGCGTCTGCGCTTCAAGGAGCAGAGGGTGACCTTACCCGGTGTTGCACCCGTGAACGATCGTGTGAGCGACCTGTTGCTGGGCGCCACTGTGAATTTGACGAAAGCCTGGTCGCTGGACAGCACGGTCCAG
>CAZIYA010000209.1:0-6482 GCA_964543355.1 uncultured Polaromonas sp. | reverse complement strand
GGCTCCAGCCCCTCGGGGGCCGCTGCGCCTGCGGGCCGGCTAAGCCGGACCCGCGGCCCCGGCTTGGTTGAAGAGTTCGAGGGCGCGCGACCAGCGGGGGCCGCGGATCTGGCTCCGCCAGTCCGCAGGCGCCGCCCCCTTGAGGGGGGAAGGGGCTACACGCAGTGAGCCTGGACGGGGGTGGCTACACTTCTTCAATGTTAGTTCTTGGAATTGAATCGAGTTGCGACGAGACGGGTGTGGCGCTGGTGGATGCGTCGGGGCAGGGTGTGCCGGTGCTTCTGTCGCACGCCTTGCACAGCCAGATCGACATGCACCAGGCCTATGGCGGCGTGGTGCCCGAGCTGGCCAGCCGCGACCACATCCGGCGCGTGCTTCCGTTGATCGATGAAGTGATGGGCCAGGCGCAACGCTCCCTGCAGCAGGTGGACGTGATTGCCTACACACGCGGGCCGGGGCTGGCCGGTGCACTGTTGGTGGGGGCGGGTGTGGCGTGCGCGCTCGCGGCGTCGCTCGGCAAGCCGGTGATGGGGGTGCATCACCTTGAAGGCCATTTGCTCTCGCCCTTCCTGGGCGCGGATCCGCCGGAATTTTCCTTCGTGGCCTTGCTGGTGTCGGGCGGCCACACCCAACTGATGCGGGTCGACCGGGTCGGCAGTTATGAACTGCTGGGCGAGACCATCGACGACGCGGCCGGTGAAGCTTTTGATAAATCGGCGAAATTATTGGGCTTGCCCTATCCGGGCGGGCCGCATCTGGCCAGGCTGGCGCAGGGCGGGGATGCGCTGGCTTTCAAGCTGCCCCGGCCCCTGCTGCACAGCAGTGACCTGGATTTTTCTTTTTCCGGGCTGAAGACCGCCGTGCTGACGCAGGCCAAAAAACTCGGTGAGTCCATGGGCGAGCAGGCGCGGGCGGACCTGGCGGCCTCCACCCAGGCGGCCATTGTGGAAGTGCTGGTCAAAAAATCCCTGAAAGCGCTGGAACAGACCGGCCTGAAGCGGCTGGTGGTGGCTGGCGGGGTGGGTGCCAATGCGCTGCTGCGAGAGCAGCTCAACGCGGCCTGCAAAAAAAGAGGGATTCGGGTGCACTACCCCGAGATGCATTTGTGTACCGACAACGGCGCGATGATTGCACTGGCGGCCGGCATGCGCCTGCAGGCCGGCATCGCCCGGGTCAATACCGTCTACACCTTTGATGTCAAGCCGCGCTGGCCGCTCGATTTACTGGCAGCCTGACACGGTTAGCGTGCATTGAGAACCACAATTTCGCCATTGCTCCTGAGTTTGACCTGAAGCGTATCGCCCAGGCTGCGGAATTCGCTGCAGCCCGCGGGAAAACGCGACCACTCCACGCACACTGCGGATTCTTCAATTCGCCATTTGCCGCTGTCATTGGACGAACCCACATTGACAAAGGCATAGCCGTTGTCTTTGTATTCCACGCGCACCGTGCTTCCCGCTGAGGTCTTGTAGGAAAAAGCTTTGCCGCTGACCCGTAGACGCAGAGCCTCCGCCTCAAGGGGTTTGGCCTCTGCTGCAAAGCCGGGAGGCAGAGCCGCCTGCGCAAACACGAGTCCTGGGAAGGCGAGAAGAAGCAGGAGTGTTTTCATGGCCAAGGTCCTTTGAGAAAGTTTGCGGAGGCCTTCGCAATCTAGCACATGGTTCCGAGAAGCCACCAACGCAGGGCCTGGCAGCGAATGCGCAATAAAAAAAGCCCGCGGCAGCAGCGCAGCGGGCTTATTTGGGCGTGCGGGCGACGCTCAGTCAATGCTCAGCGGGAGCACTTTGCTTTCAGGCATTTTTTTACCCAGCTGCAGTGTCAGGACGCCGTTCTCGAGTTTGGCAGTGCTCGTTGCGGCGTCAATTTCCAGCGGGAAACGCCAAGCGGCTTTCACGGTGCGTGGTGCATCGGCCTTGCTGGCAATACGCACGACATCGCCTTCGATGCCGATGTCGAGCTGCTCTTTACCCAAGCCTGGAACATCCAGTTGCAATGAGTAGGCCTTGTCGCCGTCCTCCACGGTGGCGGTCTGGCTGGGACGGGCATCCGACAGGGCGCCCAGGGTGTCGCTCAGGAATTTGTCGAGGGTGCCGCTTCGCACCAGGGATGAGGCGGGGCGCTGGAAGTTGCGTGCAGGGCGGCTGGCGAGTGAATAGAACATGGGGGCTCCAGTGGGTTGGACGGGAAAATTTTCCCTTTACACTTCGCGGCTCTCAACCGTGATTGCCGCATGCACAGCAGGTAGGCGTGGCGCGAGTTATTTCAAGGAATTTTTCGAATGTATTTTTCTACTTCAGCGCTCTTGAAATGGGTGGTCCTGGCCTTAGGCGTCTGTCTGGTGTCCCTGGGTGTTCATGCCCAGCAGGCTCCCGCCGCACAGAGTCCCATCCGTGTGGCATTGATCGAGAGCCTCTCCGGACCTTTTGGCAACACCGGTGAAGCCGTGTTCCGCAACCTCGTGTGGGCGGCAGAACGTGTCAATGCGCGCGGCGGCATCAAACTGCCCGGAGGCAGCCGTCCCCTCGTCTTTGTGCGTTACGACAGCAAGGGCCAGAACGAGGAAGCGCTGTCGGCGCTGCGTTCCGCCATGGACGACGGTATCACGCTGGTGGCCCAGGGCAATTCGTCGGCCACTGCCGCTGTGCTGGTGGATGCGATCAACAAGCACAATGAGCGGGAACCGGCCAGGCGTGTGCTGTTCATGAACTATTCCGCGGTCGATCCGGTGCTGACCAACGAGAAGTGCAGCTATTGGCATTTCCGCTTCGATGCCCATGCCGACATGCGGATGGCGGCCCTGATGGATGTGCTCAAGGACGACAAGGCGATCAGGGGCATTTATCTGATTGGCCAGGACTACAGCTTTGGCCAGGCCGTTCTGCGTGAAGCTCGCAAGCAGCTCGCGGCCCAGCGCCCTGATGTCCAGATCGTCGGTGACGAACTACATCCTATGGGCCGCGTGAAGGACTTCATGCCCTATGCTGCGAAAATCAAGGCGAGCGGTGCGCAGGCCGTACTCACCGGCAACTGGGGCAATGACCTGACCCTGCTGGTGAAGGCCGCCAGGGACGCGGGTTATGAAGGCAGCTTCTACACCTTCTATGGCAACGCACTCGGCGTTCCCGCCGCTTTGGGCGAGGCGGGTGTCGGCAAGGTCATTGCCGTGGCCGACTGGTTCCCCAATGAGCCGGGTGCTGCGTCGGAAACTTTCTACCAGTCTTTCCGCCAGCGTTTCCCCAGACCCCAGGACGACTATGTACACATGCGCATGCAGCTGATGGTCGAAGCGCTGGCGCAGAGCATCGAAAAAGCCGGCACGGTCGAATCCGCTGCGGTGGCCGCCCAACTGGAAAAGGCAACGGTGCTGTTTGCTTCGCACAAGGGCGTCATGCGCAAGGCGGACCACCAGTTTCAGCAACCCTTGCTGGTGGCCGTGATGGACAAGCAGGGCGCGCCCGGTGTCAAATTTGATGTCGAGGGCTCGGGTTACGGTTTTCGCGTGATCAAGACGATTGATGCTTCGCGTTCCGAGCAGCCGCACAGCTGCAAGATGCAGCGTCCCTGAGCAACATCGCCATTCCAGAGAAAGATCGTGATGCGACAGATTGTTGTAGACCTTGAAGAATCGATGATCCGCCAGGTGGCCAACGCGGGCATGGGGTGCACTGATGTACTCAAGTTCTGGTTTGGCGAGAGTGACGAGGTCACGCCGGCATTCATCCGCGAGGCCGCCATTGCGTCGCTGCAACAGGGCGAAACATTTTATGCGCACAACCTGGGCTTGCCGGAGCTGCGCGAAGCCATTGCCGCTTATGCAGGCGCCTTGCGTTGCGCGGGTACCGCGCCCATTGATGCGGACCGCATTGCCGTGACCTCGGGCGGGGTAAACGCCCTGATGCTGGCGGTGCAGGCGCTCGTCGATGCCGGTGATGATGTCGTGGCCGTGACGCCGGTCTGGCCCAACCTGACGGCGCAGCCGCTGATCATGGGCGCGAAGCTGCGCTGCGTGAGCCTCAAGCCGGTGGCCGGCCAGTGGCAGCTCGACATGGCCGAGCTGCTGGCCGCGATCACGCCGCAGACGAAGCTGCTGATTGTCAACGCGCCGAACAATCCGACCGGCTGGACTTTGAGCCGGGCCGAGCAGGAAACCCTTTTGG
This sequence comes from uncultured Polaromonas sp., assembly GCA_964543355.1. GTDB lineage: Bacteria > Pseudomonadota > Gammaproteobacteria > Burkholderiales > Burkholderiaceae_C > Polaromonas. The sequence continues at coordinate 2,325 of CAZIYA010000209.1, read as the reverse complement.
CGCATTGCCGCCGTACCGGCACCTGGATTCTTGCGGACGAGGTGTACGAGCGGCTTTACTTCGAACCCACTGAGAATGGCTGCGCGCCGAGTTTCCTGGATATCGCGGCCCCTGACGACCGGCTGGTGGTCGTCCACAGTTTTTCCAAGAGCTTTTTGATGACAGGCTGGCGTCTGGGCTGGCTGGTGATGCCGCCAGCGATGACGCCGCATATGGGTAAGCTGGTGGAATTCAATACCTCCTGTGCGCCGGTGTTTGTCCAGCGGGCCGCTCTGGTGGGGCTGGAAAGAACCGCTGACGTGACACCGCAGCTGGTGGCGCACCTGAAGACCTGCCGCGACACGCTGGTGCCGCTGTTGCAGGCGGTTCCGGGCGTCGAGGTCGCTATGCCCCGGGGCGGCATGTATGCGTTTTTCCGGCTGGCTGACCAGGCACGTTTTGGCGATTCCCTGGCCACGGCCAAAAGGCTGGTGGTGGAGGCCGGTTTGGGGCTGGCGCCGGGCAATGCCTTCATGGTCAATCCGGCCGCCGAGGCCCAGGGCTGGCTACGCTGGTGTTTCGCCAGCCGGGACCTGGACCGGCTGGAGCAGGGGGTTGCACGCCTGGCCCGCTGGCTGCCGGGTGCCTGAGTTCCAAGTCTGGGCTATAATCCAAGGCTCTGCGCAAAGGCGTGCTATTTCATTCATGAAGCGGCACACCGCAGAACACGGCGGCCACGGTCAACTCCCACGTCGGGAACACTGTACCGCTCGCAAGTACACAAAGGTATATCCATGATCGAGAAATCCATCAAGGCCGAAATCGTTCAGGCCAACGCACGCGCTGCCGGCGACACCGGCAGCCCTGAAGTTCAAGTGGCCCTGCTGACCGGCCGCATCAATGAACTGATGCCCCATTTCAAAACCCATGCCAAGGATCACCACGGTCGCCGTGGCCTGCTGCGCATGGTGAGCCGCCGCCGCAAGCTGCTGGACTACCTGAAGTCCAAGGATGCGGCCCGTTATGTTGCGTTGATCGCCAAGCTTGGCCTGCGTAAATAATCGGTAAAACGACTGCAAGGCGCCTGAGTTAGTTCACTAGCTCAGGCGTTTTTTACTTCGGAGCAAGGCAAAACGATCACGCGCTGTGTCATTCCACAAGAAAAGCCCTGGATTTGCAGGCATTTTGTGGAATGGCATCGTGTTCTGCCAGCCACCACTCCGGGCCTCCGGCACTGCCTCAAGTGCTTGAATCTAGTGGAGATAAACCATGAGCATTTTCAATAAAGTCACCAAATCCTTCCAGTGGGGCCAACACAAGGTCACGATGGAAACCGGCGAGATCGCCCGCCAGTCCGGCGGCGCTGTCATCGTTGACATGGACGGCACCGTGGTGCTGGCCACCGTGGTGGCCAAGGCCGATGCCAAGCCCGGCCAGGATTTTTTCCCCCTGACGGTCGACTACCTCGAAAAAACCTACGCCGCCGGCCGCATTCCCGGCAGCTTCTTCAAGCGTGAAGGCCGCCCCAGCGAGTTCGAAACCCTGACATCGCGCTTGATTGACCGTCCGATCCGCCCGCTGTTCCCCGAAGGCTTCTTCAACGAAGTGCAGGTCGTCATTCATGTGCTGTCGCTGAACCCTGAAGTTGAAGGCGACATTCCCGCACTGATCGCCTCCAGCGCTGCGCTGTCGATATCCGGCATTCCATTCAACGGCCCCATCGGTGCCGCCCGCGTGGCCTGGATCGACGGCCAGTACGTGCTGAATCCCGGCAAGACCCAGCTGAAAGATTCCAAGATGGATCTGGTGGTCGCCGGTACCGAAGCCGCCGTGCTGATGGTCGAGTCCGAGGCCCAGCAACTGTCCGAAGAAATCATGCTCGGCGCCGTGGTGTTCGGCCATGAGCAAGGCAACATCGCCATCAACGCGATCCACGAACTCGTTCGTGACGCCGGCAAGCCGGTCTGGGACTGGCGTGCGCCTCCCAAGGACGAGGTGCTGATCGCCAAGGTGGTCGCGCTGGCCGAAGAGAAGCTGGTGGCTGCCTACCAGATCCGCAACAAGCAGGCCCGCACCCACGCCACGCGTGAAGTGACTACCTGGACCAAGATGGGCCTGAAGGCCGAAGGCGTCGAATTCGACGGCGTGGCTGTGGACGGCATGTTGTTCGACATTGAAGCCAAGATCGTGCGCAGCCAGATCCTGGCTGGCGACCCGCGTATTGACGGCCGCGACACGCGCACCGTGCGCCCGATCGAAATCCGCAACAGTGTGCTGCCCCGTACCCACGGTTCGGCCCTGTTCACGCGTGGCGAGACCCAGGCGCTGGTGATCACCACGCTGGGC
>CAZIYA010000208.1:0-6487 GCA_964543355.1 uncultured Polaromonas sp. | reverse complement strand
TCTCTTGGCGACGCAAGAGAAAGTGAGTCGCCCGCCGGGGCGAGACCCGGCTTGTTCGAAGCACTTGCAAAGCGCGAACTTGCACAGGCTTCGACAAACCCCTCCCGAACGGACAATGGCAGTATCCCGGACAGTCCCGCCGGCAAGTCCACAAGATTCAACATAACGCCAGTGCCTCAAGACATTGCCGCTTGTGCACCTCCCCACTGCCAGGCTTGATCTGCAGCCCCGGCAGCCGCAGGCCGTAACGCAGGCCCAGCTTGTCGGCCTGCAGAATCCAGGCACACAGCCGTGACAGCCGTGCTTCGGTGCCCAGCGAGCCGGCCTGCAAAAAATCGAGCCAGAGCTCGTGGCGCTGGGCCTGTTGTGTGTCTCGCACTACCAGGCCGTTGCCCTGGTCGTCGGCTTTGGCTGCCTTTTTCCACATGACCAGTTTGAGCGGGTCGCCGCGCCGGTAGCCGCGTATGCCGTCGAATTCGCCGGCGCTTTGCCAGCGGGCTGATGCGTCGGCTCCGCCCGAACGCGGCTCGCTTGGTGGCAGGGGGGGGGCATGCAGTTCCGGTGCCGGATAGACCAGCATCTGCGCGGCGGGCCGCCAGATGGTCCAGACGCGAAAAGTGCCGAGCGGAAAGCGGGTTTCGGCGGTCAGCGTGGGCAGGCGGTGCAGGCCGCGGTATTGGGGGGTGAAGGCTATCTGCACGGTGGCGCTGCCCTGCGCCGGTACATCGGTCCAGGCCCAGTGCGGCTGGCCCGGCCCTTCCGGCGAGGCCAGCACGCTGACGCCTATGCCATAACGCACGGAACGCCGGTCGTTCGTAAGTTTGACGTCAAATATGGCCGCAGCCCCCGTGAAATGGGCGGGGGGTGCTATCAAATTCATGGCAAGCCCGCGCAGGGTGCCATGGCACACATGCATGCCGGTGACGGCGCTGCCGGCCAGCAAGAAAGTCAGCAGGTAACCCAGGTTGAGTTGGTAATTGATGGAGGCGACCAGCAGCACCATCAGCGTGAGCGCCAGCATCAGCCCGGGCCGCGTCGGCAGGATGTAGACATTGCGCTGGGTCAGCACCACGCTGTCGGTCAGAGGCAGGCGGCTTTGCCACCATTGCTGAAACCTGCCGCGCACGAAGGCAAAAGGATTCCATTCGCGGGCGCTTCGGGAGGCGTCCATATTCAGGGCAGAGGCACGGCCTCGACCATGGCGCGCACCTGCTCGACCGAGCCGCGCCCGGCGTCGCTCACAGGAATCAGCCGGTGCGCCACAGTCTGCGGCAGCACCGCCACGATGTCGTCAGGCGCCACATAGTCGCGCCCGCTCAGGAAAGCCTGGGCACGCGCGGCACGCACCAGAGCAATGCCGGCGCGCGGGCTCAGGCCCTGCAGGAACCAGCGGCCCGAACGGGTGGCGGCCACCAGGTCCTGCAAATAATTGAGCAGCGGCTCCGAAGCATGAACCTGCAGCACCTGCTGCTGCAGCTCCAGCAAATCATGGGGCGTCATCACGGTGACGAGCTTTTCCACCATTTCGCGGCGGTCGCCGCCGCCCAGCAGCTCGCGTTCGGCTGCGCGGTCGGGGTAACCCAGTGAGATCCGCATGTGGAAACGATCCAGCTGCGATTCGGGCAGCGCATAGGTGCCCAGCTGGTCGTGCGGGTTTTGCGTGGCGATCACAAAAAACGGCACCGGCAGGGGCCGTGTTTCACCCTCGACCGTGACCTGTTTTTCCTCCATGGCTTCCAGCAGGGCACTTTGCGTGCGCGGGCTGGCGCGGTTGATTTCGTCGGCCAGCAGCACCTGGGCAAAAATCGGCCCCGGATGGAAGATGAAGCTTTCCTTCTGGCGCTCGTAGATAGACACCCCCGACAGATCGCTGGGCATCAAATCGGCGGTGAACTGCACCCGGGAGAACTGCAGCCCGAAGGAGCGCGACAGTGCGTGTGCCAGTGTGGTTTTGCCGACGCCGGGCACGTCTTCAATCAGCAAATGGCCGCCTGCCAGCAGGCAGGCAACACAGTCCTGGACCTGGGCCGGCTTGCCCACAATGACCGTGTTAAGCTGATTTAAAAGCGTTTGAATTTTTTGTTTCGCGTTCATGCCATCAACCTTACCGCAAAATTTCCGTTATGCCTGCCACTGCCTATTTCACCCATCCGGATTGCCGCAAACATGAAATGGGCCCGGGGCATCCCGAGTGCCCGGAGCGGCTCGATGCCATTGAAGACTGGCTGCTGACGACGGGTGTGGGCGATGCGCTGGACCGGCGTGAAGCACCGCTGGCGTCGCTGGGTGACCTGGAGCTGGGCCATGACCGCATGATGATCGCCGCCATCCGCGGACTGGGTGACCAGCTTGCCGACGATGTGGATGCGGGCGGCCCCCGGTATGCCCAGCTGGACCCGGATACCGCACTGAATGTGCATACCTGGAACGCGGTCTTGCGCGGCGCCGGCGCAGCACTGGCCGCCACCGATGCCGTGATGGCGGGCGAAGTCGAAAACGCCTTCTGCGCGGTGCGGCCGCCCGGCCACCACGCCTGCCATGACAGGGCCATGGGGTTCTGCTTTTTCAACAATGTGGCCATAGCGGCCAAGTACGCCCTGGAGCGCCATGGCCTGGAGCGGGTCGCGATCATCGATTTCGATGTACACCACGGCAACGGCACGGAAGACATCATCCGTGGCGATGAGCGCATCCTGATGGCCAGTTTCTTCCAGCACCCGTTTTATCCGCACAGCGGCACCGGAAGCCGGGCACAGAACATGGTGAACATCCCGGTGCCGGCCTACACCAAGGGCGCCGTCGTGCGCGAGCTGATCGAGTCGCTGTGGATTCCGCGGCTCGAGGAGTTCAGGCCCGAAATGATTTTCATCAGTGCCGGTTTTGACGCGCACCGCGACGATGACCTGGGCCAGTTGGGCCTGGTGGAGCAGGACTATGCCTGGATCACCCAGCGCATCAAGGATGTGGCCAAACGCCACGCCCAGGGCCGCATCGTGTCATCGCTCGAGGGCGGCTACAACCTCAGTGCACTGGCCCGCAGCGTGGAAGCGCACATCCGCGTGCTGGCCGATTTGTAAACCTCGACGCTCCAGGTTCCGCCATGAATGATGTTTCAGCTTCGGTGCTGCACACCCGCGATGAGCGCGGTGTGAACTGGCTCACCCTGAATCGCCCCGCCACCTTCAACACCCTGAGTGAAGAAGTGCTGGCTGCCCTGCAGGCCGCGCTGGATACCGTGGCGGGCGACCCGCACGCACGCATGGTGGTGCTGGCCGCGCAGGGCAGGGCTTTTTGCGCCGGGCACAACCTCAAGGAAATGCGCGCTCAGCCCGAGCTGGCCTATTACCAGAAGCTGTTTGCGCAGTGCACGCGCATGATGCTGAGCATCCAGAACCTGCCGGTGCCGGTGCTGGCCCGGGTGCAGGGGCTGGCCACGGCCGCCGGTTGCCAGCTGGTGGCGCAGTGCGACCTTGCGGTGGCCAGCACCGAGGCGAGTTTTGGTGTCAACGGCATTGATGTGGGCCTGTTTTGCGCCACGCCCAGCGTCCCGCTGGTGCGCAACATCCCCGCCAAACAGGCCATGGAAATGCTGCTGACCGGTGGCTTCATCAGTGCCGAAGAAGCGCTTGCGCGGGGGCTGGTCAACCGGGTGACGGCGCCGGAAGCCCTGGACGCCGGCATCGAGCAAATGCTGCAGGCCATCCTGGCCAAACCCCGCGAAGCCATTGCCATGGGCAAGGCGCTGTTCTACCAGCAGCGGGAGACCGGCATCGCCGCCGCCTACCAGCTGGCGGGCCAGGCCATGGCCTGCAACATGGTTCATCCTGTGGCCCAGGAGGGTGTGCAGGCCTTCATCGACAAAAGGAAACCGCAATGGCCGGTGCAGTGAGTTCCCGCGCCGTCGCGCCGGCCCGTATTGACAGCCTGGACGCCTGGTTTGCGGCGCTGGCCCAGCCGACCGCGCTGACCGAAGTGGCGGCGCTGATCGGCTGCGTGCTGCTGGCCTGGCTGTTGGTGCGTGTGGCCAGCCGCTCGCAGCTGGTGAGCGATGGCAACTCGGTCCTGTTTGGCCGGCGCCAGATCGACGGCGTGCTGTTTCCGCTGCTGTTGCTGCTGTTTGCCTACGCGGTTCAGGCCATGCTGTCGCGGCTTTTCCCCATGGCAGTGTTCCGGGTGGCGATTCCTGTGCTGCTGTCCCTGGCGCTGATCCGCCTGGGCGTCAAGGTGCTGCAGGTGGCATTCAAGGACGCGCCGCTGGTACGGGCGCTGGAACGCACGTTCTCCTGGCTGGCCTGGATTGCCGTGGTGCTCTGGGTCAGCGGGCTGCTGCCGCTGATCCTGGAGGAGCTGGACGACATCAAGTGGAAGGTAGGCAACTCGACCCTGTCGGTGCGCACCATGCTCGAGGGTGCGGTGACAGCCGGGGTGGTGCTTTTGATCACGCTGTGGATCTCCGCGGCAATTGAAACGCGCCTGCTGCGCTCGGCCACCGGCAACGAACTGTCGCTGCGCAAGGCTGTCAGCAACGCCACCCGCGCGGTGCTGATGTTTGTAGGCCTGCTGATGGCGCTGTCGGTGGTGGGCATCGACCTGACGGCGCTCTCGGTGCTGGGCGGAGCGATCGGCGTGGGCATAGGCTTCGGCCTGCAGAAACTCGCCGCCAATTACGTCAGCGGCTTTGTCATGCTGGCCGAACGCAGCGTGCGTATTGGCGACAACGTGCGGGTCGACAACTTCGAGGGCCGCGTCACGGACATCAACGCGCGTTACACGGTGGTGCGGTCGCTGGGCGGCCGGGAGTCCATCGTGCCCAACGAGATGTTCATCATCAACCGGATTGAAAACCTCTCCCTGGCCGATCCGCGCGTGCTGCAGTCCACCGTTGTGTCGGTGGGCTACGACAGCGACGTCGAACTGGTGATGCGTTTGCTGGCCGAGGCGGCGCTCGCGCAGGACAGGGTGTTGCGCGACCCCGGCCCGGGGGTCAACCTGACCAACTTCGGGGCCGACGGCCTGGAGTTCACGCTGAACTACTGGATGACGGACCCCGAGAACGGCCAGCAGAACCTGCGCTCGCGCATCAATCTCGCCATCCTGCAGTCCCTGCGCGAAAACGGCATTGAAATTCCGTACCCGCAGCGGGTGATCCATACCCGGCCCCAGGCCGCGCAGGAGAACAGGCCTTCCTGATCTCCCCGCGTCGCCGCCTTAGTCCATTTCTTAATTCGATGCGAGATCAGGCGCGACTCCGCACACAGTGCTACAGCACGGCAAGGGGGTGCAACGACATATCGTATTGAAGTAGAAATGGATTTACTTCATGAAAGAAGGCAGCCAGAGGCTCAGTGAGGGAAAGGCCAGCAAAATCCCGAGAGCCACCACCTGCATGAAGACGAAGGGCCAGGTGCCGCGGAAGATGTTGCCCAGGCCCACTTTGGGCAACAGGGTGTTCAGCACAAACAGGTTCATGCCCACCGGCGGCGAGATCAGGCCGATCTGGATCACCATGACGATCAGCACGCCGAACCAGATCGGGTCAAAGCCCAGCGACACCACAATCGGGAAAAACAGCGGAATGGTCAGCAGCACCATGCTGAGTTCTTCCATCACCGTGCCCAGCAGCACGTAAATCATCATCATGGCGGCCACAATCATCACCGGTGACAGTCCCAGGTGGGTGATCCACTCTTTCAGCTCGCCGGGCATGGTGGTGAAGTTCATGAAGTTGGCAAAAATGGTCGCCGCGATCAGTAGCGTGAACAGCATGGCTGTGGTGCGGGCTGACTCCACCAGCACCTCGAGCGTGACCTTCAGGGTCAGCCGGCGCCGCGCCAGGGCAAACAGGAAAGCGCCTGCGGCGCCTATGCCCGCGCCTTCGGTGGCGGTGAACACACCGCCGTAAATGCCACCCAGCACCAGTACCACCAGCAGCAGCACGCCCCAGATCCCGCGCAGGGCTTTCCAGCGCTCGGGCCAGCTTGATTTTTCGCCGGCCGGTGCATGTTCCGGGTCCATGAAGGTCATGAAGACAACAGCCACCATCAGCAGCAGGGCGATCAGGATGCCTGGAACCACGCCGGCCGCAAACAGCTTGCCGATGTTGGTTTCGGTCACGATGCCATAAATCACCAGGATGGTCGAAGGCGGAATCATGATGCCCAGTGTGCCGCCCGCTGCAATCACGCCGGTCGAGAGCGAGTCGCTGTAGCCCAGCCGTTTCATCGACGGGTAGGCGACCTTGCTCATGGTGGCGGCTGTTGCAATCGACGAGCCGCAGATCGCACCAAAACCGGCGCAGGCCGCGATGGTGGCATGTGCCAGGCCGCCGCGCAGGTGGCCGATGAAGGCGTAGGCGGCATGAAAAAGCTCATGGGCCAGCCCGGCGCGCGCCACAAAATTGCCCATCAGGATGAACAGCGGAATCACCGACAGCGTGTAGGCAAAACCGGTTTCATGGACGACCTGGGCCGTGCTGGCAAGCGCCGGG
>CAZIYA010000207.1:0-6527 GCA_964543355.1 uncultured Polaromonas sp. | reverse complement strand
AGCACGGTGAACAGCGCGCCCGCGGGCACGCCGAAAAACAGGAACACCAAGGCGCCCAGCGTGTGTGTGCCGCCCGCCACCCGGGCCGAGACCAGCGGGTGGATATTGCGCAGCAGCCCGTATTCGAGCAACCGCCCGGCCACCTGCGCCGGCCCCACCAGCCCGGCGAACAGCAGTGCGGTGGCCAGCGGCACGCCGTGCACCTGCAGCAGGCGCGGCAGGTGGGCGGCCATGGCGGTGCTGATGAACCAGGTGATGGCAAACACAAAGGCCAGCAGCGCCGCCGTGCGCGCCGGGTTTTGTGCGGGCTCGGGCTCAGGTGCGGAGAGGGTGCCGGCCGGCGCCGGCTCTACCTGCATGGCCTGCACGGCCGGCGGCTCAATTGGTGCTACCGGCGTGGAAGGCAACATCCAGTTCAGCGGCAACCCCACCAGCAGATGCAGGCCGGCCCACACCATGCAGGCGGTGCGCCAGCCCCATTCGAGTTCGAGCCAGGCCGACAGCGGCCAGCCCACGGTGCTGGCAAAACCGGCGAACAGCGTGATGCCGGTGATGGCGCCGCGCGCGTCCTTGCCGTACAAGTGCACCAGCGCGGCAAACGCCGCTTCATAGAGGCCGGCCGCCATGGCCACGCCAAGGATGGCCCAGGCCGCAAACAGGCCGACCGGTCCCTGTGCCAGGGCCAGGGCGGCCAGCCCGGTGGCAAAGACCAGGCTGTTGGCCGCCAGCACCGGCCGGCCGCCATGGCGGTCAATGAGTTTGCCGGCCAGAGGCCCGAGCAGCGCGGACACCACCAGCGCCAGCGAGAAACCGAGGAACACGGTCGGCGTGCTGACACCGAGATCGCGCGCCATGGACGTCGCCAGCATGGCCGGCAGGTAATAGCTCGACGCCCAGGCCAGGGTTTGGGCCATGCCCAGGCTGGCTACGGTGATGCTGCGGTGTTGGCTCATGGAATGAAGATTAACAGCAGGCTCCGCACCGCGGCGGCGCCCTGAATGCTATCAAGATAATAGCTGCTTGCGCCCGACCATTAAGGGCTAGGGGCCGATTTGATGCATGGTCTGGCAGCGCCGCCGCCAGCCGTCCCCTCAGGCTGGCTGGCGGGAGCGCGGCGCGAACCAGTGCGGCGTGCGGTTGATGATGGCCACCAGCGAGAGCATCACCGGCACCTCGACCAGCACGCCGACCACAGTGGCCAGTGCCGCGCCCGAGTGCAGGCCGAACAGCGAAATTGCCACGGCGACGGCCAGCTCGAAAAAGTTGGACGTGCCGATCAGGCAGGCCGGGCCGGCCACGTTGTGCGGCAAGCTCAAGGCTTTGGCCGCGACATAACTGATGATGAAGATGCCGTAGCTCTGCACAATCAGCGGCACGGCAATCATCGCGATCACCAGCGGCTTCGCCACAATCGTTTCGGCCTGGAAGCCGAACAGCAGCACCACGGTGGCAATCAGCCCGATGACGGACCAGGGCTTGAGTTTGGCCACGAAGTCGGCCACCGCGTGGGCCGAGCGGCGCTGCAGCAGATGCCGCGTCGCCATGCCGGCCGCCAGCGGCAGCACCACGTACAGCACGGTGGAGAGCACCAGCGTCTCCCACGGCACGGTGATGTTCGTCACGCCGAGCAAAAAGGCGGCAATCGGCGCAAAAGCGACGACCATGATCAGGTCGTTGACCGAGACCTGCACCAGCGTGTAGTTGGCGTCGCCCCTGACCAGCTGGCTCCAGACAAACACCATGGCGGTGCAGGGCGCCACGCCGAGCAGAATCATGCCGGCGATGTATTCGCTGGCCGACTGCGGATCGACCCAGGGCGCAAAAATGTACTGGAAAAACAGCACGCCGAGTGCGGCCATGGTGAAGGGCTTGATGAGCCAGTTGACCACCAGCGTGAGCATCAGGCCGCGCGGTTTCTTGCCCACGTCTTTCACGGCCGACCAGTCGATCTGGATCATCATCGGGTAAATCATCACCCAGATGAACACGGCGACGACGAGGTTGACGTGTGCGATTTCCAGAGCGGCAATGCCCTGAAAGGCTGTGGGTGCCAGCAGGCCCAGGCCAACGCCGGCCAAAATCCCCAGCGCGACCCAGACGGTCAGATAACGTTCAAACAATCCCATGGTATTTCCTGTTGTTTCAGTAAAGAGCCGGGCCAGCTAAAGCAAAGCCCGTGCGGTCGCTGTGCTCATGCCTTGCAGCAGGCCGGGCCAAACATCGACAGCACCTGCGACCAGTAGGGCCGGCGCGAGGGGTACTTGCTGGCGGCAAACAGCCCGATGGTCTCCGGTCCTGTGGCTCCGCGCGGGTAGTGGAACGTGCCAAACACCTGGTCCCAGACCATCAACGCGCTGCCGTAGTTGCTGTTGCCTTCTTCCGGCCGGCTCGAGTGGTGCCAGCGATGCAGCTCGTTGGTGCTGAAAACATAGTTGAGCCAGCCATGGCGCAGTGGAAGGTTGACGTGCTGAAGCATCTGCACCGGCTGGGTCAGCGCGATGTAGCCGAGCAAAACATCGGCGGGGGCGCCCAGAAGCATCAAGGGCAGCATGCTCAGACTGTGCTTCATTGCGTATTCCAGCGGGTGAACGCGGAAGTTGTTGATGGCGTAAAGACGCTCGCTGCCATGGTGCAGGGCGTGCAGCCACCACAGGCTGGTCTGGGTGTGGTGCCAGCGGTGGACCCAGTACTTGCCGAACTCGGCCAGCAGCGTGACCAGCAGCACCTGCAAGGCGAAGGGCACGTCAGCGGGAAACACGCCGGTTGCCGGCTCGCTCGCGCCGTAAAGCGCCACGACGGCAAGCGGCGACAGCCATTTCAACAAGGGCTGCACCGCCCCGGCCAGCAAGCCGAAGCTCACCCAGTCGGTCCTGCCGTCGCCCTGCGGCACATTCCACGCGGCCTGGTGCGGCATGTAGCGTTCCAGCAGCATGGCCAGCCCCAGGGCGCCCAGGCTGCTCAGCAAAATGGGCAGCTCCAGGTTGGCGTCGATGTGCCGCGCGTAAAGAAAACTGCCAACGCTGGCCAGCAGCGCGCCAGGCAACAGGCTTCTTGAGATGATGTTTTTCATGAGGCAGGCAAGAAGTGATGTAGAAGAAAAATCAGGAGGATCTGGCCAGGTCGCGCGCGGCCTGCTGCACCATGGCCCGCTCCAGCTTGTCGGGGGGCAGGTTGACCAGCAGCTCGAGCCGGCGGCGTAGCGCCAGCAGGGTCTGGTGAAAGGCTTCGAGCCGCTGCGCATCCGTGCCCTTGACCTCCGACGGATCGGCATAACCCCAGTGCGCCGTGGCCGGCTGGCCTGGCCAGTAGGGGCAGACCTCGCCGGCGGCGTTGTCGCAGACGGTAATGACCAAGTCCATCACGGGGGACTCCGCCTTGCCGAACTCGTCCCAGCTTTTGCTGCTCAGGCCTTCTGTCGAAATGCCGGCGTTGGCCAACACCTTCAGGGCCAGTGGATTCGGCTGCTGGTTCTCGCGCGGGCTGCTGCCGGCCGAGAAAGCCCTGAAGCGGCCCCTGGCCATGTGGTTCAGCGTGGCTTCGGCCAGGATGCTGCGTGCCGAGTTGTGGGTGCAGAGAAACAGGACGTTGAAGGGGCGCGCGGACATTGAAAGTTCTCCAGAAGAAAGGTTTTTTTGCAGGACGATGGTTCAGAGACAGGGATGCCCTTCGCCCGCTCTGTCATTCCGGACTTGATCCGGAATCCATGGTGGCGGCATGACAGGGGCGAGTTGTTTTTTCATTGCCATGCAGTGCTCGCAACTCAGCAACCCGCACCAGCCGTCACGGTGCAGGGGCCTTCACCCGCAGGCGCGGCCGACCGTGGCGCGGGCAGCTGGCCCTCCAGCACGGGCAACACCACCACCGGTGAAAAACCGCCGCCGGCTGTGCGGAAGTTGGTGGTTTGCCCGGTGTAGGTGCGCGCCGCGAGCAGTTGCACCTGGCCGCGCCAGGTGTAGGCGCGCAAGTCCAGCTTCAGCCGGGTGGGCACGCCATCGACGTCCACCAGCCGTTCACTCGGTGGCACCAGCGCCTGCGCGATAAAGCCGCCGGCGAGGATGTCGGCCCACACGCCGCGCGTGAGTTTGTCGCCGCGGTAGGCGGCCTTGGCACCGTAACCTGCCACCGGCTTGAAGAAAAGCTGGCGCCGCCTGGCCCAGAGCGCATCGGCATGGTCGGCGGTGACGAGTTCGGTGTGCGGTACCACGGCCTGCAGGATGCGTCTATCTTCAGCCGACACGCCCCAGGAGGCCAGCAGTGCATCGTCAGCCAGGGTGATGAGGTTGCGCTTGTCGGCAAACAGCGCGTGCGCACGCGGATGCGGCGTCACCACGGCAGCGCCGGCCATATACGCACTGCGCAGGGCTTCATGCGCTGGTTCGGTCAGGCTGAAATCCGTCAGCCGGTTGTAGACCAGATCGACCGCCACGCCCGGCAGGGCCGGGTGCCACAGCGCGCCGTCTTTCCATTGCAGTTCGCGTGCATCGCCCACAGCGGCGGTGATGCCGTGCGCGATGAACAACTGCCGCGCCAGCGCAAATTCAGGCGCCATGTATTGCGCTTCCGGCGCGTCGTCGGTGATCAGAATGCTGCGCAGTGGCTGCGTGCCGCGCTGGGCCTGCCACTCGGCGCGGAACATGTCCACAAAAGTCTGGTTGATCTGCGGCAGGTCGCCCGACGCGTCCATCAGGCCCTGCATCGGCTCGCAGCACTCGCGGTGCGCGCGTGCCAGCGCGGCGTTGAGCAGCGCGCCGCCGGCGTTGGTGTTGATTTCAATCAGCCGTGGGCCGCCTTCGCCCAGATGAAAGTCGTAGCCCATGAAAACGCCCGCGGGTCCGAAGTCGTGCTGGGCGGTTTCGGGGGCATGGGCCAGCGCAAGCTGCTGGTAGGCGGGCAGGGCGACCACGCGCTCGATGGCCGCAATGGCCTGTCCCAATGCGGCGCGCATGCCCGGGTCCACAAACACGGCAGTTTCAGAAAACAGGTGCGGGTGGGTGGTGGCCAGCCCGTCCAGCATGCCTTGCAGGCAAGGGTCGGTTTCAAGCTGCTTGCGCAAGCGGTCGGGGTTCAGGGTGCGGCACAGGCACCCCAGGTTCAAGGTTTCGGCGAGGTTCATGGGAATACCGGGTTCAGCAGCACACAAACGGAACTTCCGCTGGCGCTTTTTCCGTCGCAGCATGAACGGGCAGGGGCTGTTGATTGGCGCGCGCCAGCTCGGGCCGGTTCCACAGCTGTCCGGCCAGCGGCAGGCTGCGCAAACCTATCACACCCAGCAGCACGACAAGGGTCAGCAGGCCCAGCCCAATGGCCCGCAACAGGCCCCAGAGAACAAAGCCGGCGGCAGATGCTGCGCCGCGTGGGAAGGTGTGATGACGTGTCATGTGAAGTCCTGATGGCGTTGAGTGCAGTTCAGCACGCTGCGCAGGAAGCAGCGTCGGCCACTTCGCAGGCTTCACCCTGGCAGCAGTGCTTGGTCATGTAATTCATGAGCTCCACCATGTGCTCAAAGTTGGCGCGGTAAATCAGGTTGCGGCCGCGCGGCTCGCTGCTGACCAGACCGGAGTGCGCCAGCTCTTTCAGGTGAAAAGACAGCGCACTGGGCGCCACTTCCAGCAGTTCGGCAATGGCGCCCGGGGTCAGGCCGTCGGGGCCGGCAACCACCAGCGCGCGGAAGGTGCGCAGGCGCTGGGCCTGGGCCAGTGCGGCCAGCGCCTTGACGGCGGCGGCTTCATCGAGAGATTTTGTTTCCATAATTCAAATATAATTGAATTATCGAATTGAAGCAATCGAACAAGGAAAAAAAGGCATGGCCGACATCACGATTTACCACAACCCCCAGTGCGGCACCTCCCGCAACACCCTGGCACTGATCCGCAACAGCGGCGCCGAGCCCGAAGTCATCGAGTACCTCAAAACGCCACCCAGCCGCGACACCCTGCGCCAGCTTGCGGCCCAGACGGGTGAGCCGGTGCGGGCGCTGATGCGCAGCAAGGAAAAGCTGTATGCCGAACTCCAGCTCGACAACCCGGCCCTCAGCGACGAGCAACTGCTGGACGCCATGCTTGCCCACCCCATCCTGATCAACCGGCCCATCGTCGTGACGCCGCTGGGCACCCGCCTGTGCCGGCCGTCCGAAGCGGTGCTGGACATCCTGCCCGCGCCGCAGCAGGGCGCTTTCACCAAGGAAGACGGCGAGAAGGTGATCAATGACAAGGGAGAACGTGTTGCAGGCGCTTGACGATCTTCCCAACGTAGACAAAGCCCTGTTTGCACCGCCGTCAGGCAGCGCACTGCAGGCCTTCCGCCCCTCGGCCCATGCGCCGCGCATTCTGCTTCTGTATGGCTCGGTGCGCGAGCGCTCCTACAGCCGCCTGCTCAGCGAAGAAGCCGCGCGCCTGCTGCTTGCCATGGGCGCGGAAACGCGCACCTTCAACCCGAGCGGCCTGCCGCTGCCCGACGACGCGCCCGAGACTCACCCCAAGGTGCAGGAGCTGCGGGCACTCGCGCAGTGGGCCGAAGGCATGGTCTGG
>CAZIYA010000206.1:0-6620 GCA_964543355.1 uncultured Polaromonas sp. | reverse complement strand
CCGGCGAAGCCGGACCCGCGGCCCCTGCTTGAACGAGACAAGTCCCCACTGTTGCTCACTTCGTGCCGCTTCCTGCTCTCCGAGGAGGGCGCTGTTCGAAGAGGGCACACCATGAACGGACGCTGGGTACCGGGCAACCATTTCACATTGCTGGAAAACGGCGAAGGTTTTTTTCCGCGCGTGTTCGAGTGCATCGCCGCGGCCGAGCGCGAGGTGCTGCTGGAGACCTTCATCCTGTTTGAAGACAAGGTCGGCAAGGCCCTGCAACAAGCCCTGCTCACCGCCGCCCGGCGCGGCGTGCAGATCGACGTCACCATCGACGGCTATGGCTCGCCGGACCTCTCGCCGGCTTTCATCCTGGCACTCACGCAAGCCGGCGTGCGGGTTCATGTGTTTGACCCCAGCCCCCGCCTGTGGGGCTACCGCACCAACGTGTTTCGCCGCATGCACCGCAAGATTGTGGTGGTCGATGGCACGCGGGCTTTTGTCGGCGGCATCAACTATTCGGCCGACCATCTCGCGGATTTCGGCGCCAACGCCAAGCAGGACTATGCGGTGGAGATCGAAGGCCCGCTGGTTGCCGGCATCCGCCAGTTTGTCCTGGCCCAACTGCAGCTCGGCCAGGAACCGGCAGGCAACCGGCTGCAGAACTTTCTGCGCCGCCGGACCGCTCCGCCGGCTGAGCCGGACCGCGCCACGCTGCCGGCCGCAGGCGACGCCCACGCCATTTTTGTGACGCGCGACAACCGCGAGCACAAGAGCGACATCGAGCGCCACTACCGCATCGCCATCCGCGGCGCGCGGCGCCGCGTCATCATGGCCAATGCCTATTTCTTTCCCGGCTACCGCCTGCTCAGGCAGCTGCGCAAGGCGGCGCGGCGCGGTGTGGACGTGCGGCTGATCCTGCAGGGCCGACCCGACATGCCGATCGTCAAGATTGCGGCGGGCCTGCTGTACCACCACCTGCTGTCGGCCGGCGTGAAGATTTATGAGTACCGCGACCGCCCGCTGCACGGCAAGGTCGCGCTGACCGACGATGAATGGTCCACCGTCGGCTCCAGCAATCTCGACCCACTGAGCCTGGCGCTCAACCTCGAAGCCAACGTCATCATCAAGGACTGCGCCTTCAACCAGCATCTGGGCGAGCACCTCGAGCAGCTCATGCAAAACAGCTGCCGGCAGGTCCTGGCCGCCGACGTGGCCGAAACCGGCCTGTGGGTCAGGCTGCGCAGCTTTTTCGTCTTCCACCTGCTGCGCCACTACCCGGCCTGGTTTGGCTGGCTGCCGGCCCATGCACCCCGCCTGACACTGGCCGAAAAGCTGCTCGACGCCGACGCAGGGGTCGACTACGTCAACGAGGGCAGGACCTCATGAGCACCCTGGCAGCCCGCCGTGCCGGCCCGAAGAAGGCCGGCATCACCGGCAAGGCCTGGTGGCCATGGTTGAAGCGCGGAGCGACCGTGGTGTTCTTCGCGCTGGTGGCCTGGCTGCTGGTGGAGCAGGCCCGCGCCATCGAGTGGCACGAGGTATTTGCCGCGCTGCGCGGCTATCCGCCGGCATCGCTGCTGGGCGCCGCCGCACTGGCCGTGCTGAGCCTTTCGCTGTACAGCTGCTTTGACCTGCTGGGACGCCACTACACCGGCCATTCCCTGCGTACGCCCACCGTGATGCTGGTCACCTTCACCAGCTATGTGCTCAATCTCAATCTCGGCTCGCTGGTCGGCGGCGTGGCCATGCGCTACCGGCTGTATTCACGGCTGGGGCTGGAGGTCGGCGTGATCACCCGCATCATGTCCCTGAGCATGCTGACCAACTGGATGGGCTACCTGCTGCTCGCCGGGGTGCTGTTCGGCTTTCACACACCGGCCTTGCCACCCGGCTGGAAAATCGGCAGCGGCGGGCTGCAGGTGCTGGGCTTTGTGCTGCTGGGAACGGCCGCGGCCTACCTGCTGCTGTGCGCCTTTTCGCGCCGGCGCAGCTACCTGCTGCGCGGCCATGAGCTGAACCTGCCCTCGTTGCGGCTGGCCCTGCTGCAAGTCACCATGGGGGCAGGCAACTGGCTGATCATGGGCGGTGTGGTGTTCCTGCTGCTGCAGCAAAAAATCGACTACCCCACCGTGGTCAGCGTTCTGCTGGTCGCGGCCGTGGCCGGCGTCATCACCCACGTGCCCGCGGGGCTGGGTGTGCTCGAAGCCGTGTTTGTGGCCCTGCTCTCGCACCAGATGCAGCGTCACGAATTGCTTGCCGCACTGCTGGCCTACCGCGTGATGTATTACCTCGGGCCGCTGGTCGTGGCCGCCGCGGTGTTCCTTGTCATGGAAACGCGGGCCAGAAAGCTGGCCGGGGAGGCCGGTACGGCCAAAAAGCAGCCAGAAGGCAGCATTCCGGCTCTTGACCGGTGATGCTGCAGACTTAAGCGCTTTTCCCGCAATTTCGGCCCTGAAAGCCACACCTCTTCAAGGCCTGAAAGGCCCAAACCTGGCCTGAATCGCAAAAACACTGTATATTGATACAGTGAATATGCTGCAAAACCCGCCATCCGGGCCAACACGGCCCATCTTCCGGCCCTGCACCACCCAGCGGGGGCCGGGGCATGCACGCAGTCCGGCACAGCGCACAGAGCGTGTTTCCCTATTTCAACGTGCCAGCGGCGGCCCAGCCTGCCCCGCAAGCGGCACCCCGGCCTACAGCAGCCGCACCCTTGCCGCACGCACCATGAAGAACGAAAGCAACACAAGGAGCACGGCATGGGCAGCATGAGCGACCCGCTGACGAACGACCTCTTTCCGCAAGCCCTGGCGCCAGTCACGCTGCGCGGGCCGGCGGACCTGGAAGGCTTTCGCCGTGCCGCACGCAGCCTGCTGGTGCAGAACATCCTGCCCGCACAGGTCAGCTGGCACAGCGGTAACGCCCCCGTGCACGAGTTTCCTGCGCTTCCACCGGAAAGCCCCGCCGCCGGCGACGCACCGGCGGTGCAGGTGCCGCCCGAGTTCGTGGCACTGTGCGAAAGCGCTGTCCTGCACAGCAACCCCGGCCGTTTTGCCCTGCTTTACCGCCTGCTCTGGCGCTTGGTGCACGAGCCCGGCCTGCGCCACGACCCGCTCGATGCCGACGTGGCCGAAGCCCAGCGCCTGGCCCACGAGGTGCAGCGCGACATACACAAGATGAAAGCCTTTGTGCGCTTTCGCAGCGTGCAGGACGACACCTTCCGCAACCACCCCGAAGGCGGGCCCTTGCATGTGGCCTGGTTCGAACCCGAGCACACGATTGTTGAAGCCGTCGCCCTGTTTTTTGCCAACCGCTTTTCGCAGATGCGCTGGGCGCTCCTGACGCCGCAAACCAGTGCCCGGTGGGATGGCGCCCAGCTTCGCTTAGCCCCCGGCGCCAGCAAGGAAGACGCACCGTCGCCCGACGCCGGTGAACAGCGCTGGCTCGCGTTTTACCAGCGCACCTTCCAGCCGTCTCGCCCGGCCGTGCCGGCGCTGCACAAAGGCATGCCGCGCACATCCCGGCGCAAGCTGCCCGGGGCAGAGCGTATTCATCCTGTGGTTTCAGCTGCCCACCAGCGCGGGAGCCGCCTGGCCTCGCAGCCCGCCAGACGCCTGCCCCAAATCAGGGCCGAGCTCGCTGTTCCTGCGCGGACGGCAGGCATGCAGGAGCAGCTTTCACTTGATGGCCTGTACGAAGCCCACGAGCCAGATGAAGGCGAAGCCGGCTGGGCCGACCCGCTCATCTGTGTTGCGGTGTAAGCCAGCCGCCAGGCCCGGAACACATCAGCGCCACTTTTTGCTACTTGTTTGATAGCTGTCAGCGCAGGTAGCGCTTGGACTGAGGGCCGATTTGACCTGAAATTCCGATAAGCGCGCCGAAACGGGTTCAACGCCCTCGCAGCGGCGCCGAGGCGGGCAGTGCAGGTGCCGAGGCAGGCGCCTGTGGCGCAGGCGGCGTGGTCAGCACGCTGCGGCCATCGGCCGGCGGCTGCTCAGGCGGCTGCACGGGACGCGTGGTCGAGTCGCGTGAGTCGGGCTCCACCGGTGGTGCCGGCGGCAGACTCTCCCGGTACACCGGGTTGCGGTTGATGCGGGGGCCCGGCGTCGTCGTGGTGTCTTGCGCCAACGCCGTTCCGCCCGCGAGCAACAGGGCCGCCAGCAAGGGCGGCAACGACCGCGAACCGCGTGAATAACCTGAGTAGCGCACTTTCATGGAATCTCCTTCCTTCAGGGCAGGGCGTCAGCCTATCACCCACCGGGGCGCGGCGGCTTGTCCTGGCGCAAGGGTTTCTGGCTGTTCGGCTGCAGGCCCGGGCTCATTTCAGGCCTGAGTTCCGGATGGAATGCCGGCTTGAGCTCATCGGACTTCATGCGCGGCTTGAGTTGCAGCCGCTTCCTGGGTTTCAGGTCAGGCGGTACGTCGGCCTCAGGCTTCTTCGGCTCCCCAGCCACCTCGGGCAGCACCTGGGTGGCGCCCTCGGGCACGGGGCCGGGCTGTGCGGCAACACCTGCCGACATTCCCATCATCGCCATCAGCAGTACCGGCATGGCAAACATGTTCCTGTTCATCGCGTCTCCTTTTTACTGATGCGCCCGCACGGAGGCAGGTCCGCAGTTTCAATATAGGGCGCGCTCCCGCCGCGGCTTATCGGCAGCCAGCCCGCATGGCTGTAGGACCTGTGCACCGTCAGAACCGCTGCCGCGCAGGTGACACCTGCACAAGCTTCGTGCAGGGCGAAGCTTGCTAAGGTGACAGCCATGCAGATCTCTGAACTTGCCCAACGCACCGGCGTTTCCGTGCACGCCCTGCGCCACTACGAAAAGCTGGGCATGCTCCAGCCCGCGCGCCGCGCCAGCGGTTACCGCGAATACACCGAGGCCATGCGCCGCGAGGTCGTCTTCATCGCCATGTCGCGCAGCATCGGCTTTTCGCTCAAGGCCATCGCGGCGCAGCTTCCCGCTTACCGCGCGGGGCGGCTGAGCTTTGAACAGATGGTCGAAGCCATGCAGGCCCGGGTGGCCGAAATAGACGCACAGATCGGCCAACTCAAAACCCAGCGCCGCGCCGTGGTCGCGCATATCGCGTGGATGCACAAACAGCAGCGCGAGCACCAGGCGAAAAAAGCGCAGCGCCTCGCAGCCACACACATCGGCAAGGCCCCCTGGCCCGCCGCCCTTTCCAAACCACGCAGGAAAACCAGACCATGACAACCGAAGCCACACACACCTCCCCGCAGTTGCGCCAGCTTGAACAGCTGGTGCTCGCCATGCCCATGGCCCGCACCCTGGGCCTGGCCTTCACGCGCATCGCACCCGGCGAAGTGGAGGTCGAGATCCCGGTATTCGAAGCCTTCTGCTTTCGTCCCGGGCAGTTGCAGGCCACCGCGGTTTTTGCGGTGGCCGACTTTGCCGCCGTGGCGGCCGCGGGCAGCCTGCTGCCACCGGGCTGGGTCAACGCCACGGTGGACGCGACGATCAAGCTGCTGGCGCCCGCGCAAGGCGCGTTGCTGCGCGCACGGGGGCGGGTGGTCAGCGCGGGCAAACTGCTGACCATCTGCGCGGCAGACGTGTACGCCGTCAGCAGCCAGGGCGAGGAAGTCCTGTGCGCCACCCTGCTCGGCACGGCGCGCAATATCAACGGCGCCGCTGCGCAGCCCCAGTGACGCTATTATTTACATAGCTGCCTGCGCCCGGCCAGCAAGGGCTGGAACCCTTTTTTATCTGAAGAAAGAGCGGCCCCGCTCAGTCCGACCGGCGCACCGCCACCAGCTCCATGAAGCCGGTGGCTGCGTCGGGCTCGCGGCCGAACTGCCAGCCCGGCAGCAAGGCCAGCACCACCTCGGCCGTGGTGCGCACCGTGCAGCCGCGCATCACATGGCCGCCGCGAACCTCGCCCTGGCCATCGGCCACGCTCGCATGCAGGTGCGCGCCGTCCCTGCTCAATGTGCCCGACAGCGTCAACAGCTCCAGCGGCACGGCCCACCTCACTCCTTCGGGCTGGTCCGCATAACGCAGCACCGAACAGGACAGACTGCCGACCGCGGAGACCACACACGCGGCCCCCACGCCGCCCGCCTGCAGTTCGCGAAACGCCGCTTCCAGCGCACCGCGCAGGTCGTCACCGGGTTTCATGCGCAGGACATGGGCTTGCAGTGTCATGAGGCGCATCCTCGCACAATCGCAGGCGTTTCATTCGCTCACAACTGCGACATGCCCCGCTGTTAAGATTCGTCCCTTTCCGGGCTACGCTTTCAGGCGACCAATACTCCATTTTTCCCGCGGCAACGCGGCGTCTATCTCCCCATGACCGTTGCCCTCCCGGCCAGCACCCCCGCCACCTTCGAAATCAAAAGCGCCAACCTGCCCCTGGTCGCGCTTTTGCTCAAGTCTCCCGACCTCAACGCACTGTCGCGCGACCTGGCGCTGCGTTTCGGCGACATCCCCGATTTTTTTGACAACGACCCGCTGGTTATCGAGCTCTCGCAGCTACCCGCCGACGCAGCCGTGCTGGACTTCGACGCGCTGCTCGCGCTGCTGCGCCCCTACCGCGTGGCCCCCATCGCCGTGCGCGGCGGCCAGCCCGCGCAAATGGCCGCAGCCAGCGCTGCCGGCCTGGTGCTCGCGCCCGAC
>CAZIYA010000205.1:0-6829 GCA_964543355.1 uncultured Polaromonas sp. | reverse complement strand
TGCGTTGAATTTCTTGCCAATAGCCAGCTATTGGCTGCGAAATCCGCCTTGCATCTCATCCCAATCCGCCTGCCGCGCATCCACAAGAACTTATTCAGCGCTTCCTTAGGCAAGAATACATAAAATTGACCCGCATCCTACAACGCCGAAAGAGACAGCAAACCATGGCCTTCATCTACTACGTCACCCAGATCCAATTCGACTACGGCGCGGTCAAGCTCCTCAAGCAGGAATGTGAACGTGTGGGCATCAGCAAGCCGCTGGTCATCACCGACCCCGGCGTCAAGGCCGCCGGGGTTCTGCAAAAAGCGCTGGACGCCCTGTCCGGCATGACCGTGGCGGTGTTCGACCAGACGCCTTCGAACCCGACCGAAGCCGCCGTGCGTACCGCCACCGCGATGTTCAAGGCCCAGGGCTGCGACGGCCTGATCGCCGTCGGCGGCGGCTCGGCGATCGATTGCGCCAAGGGTGTGGCGATTGCCGCCACCCACGAAGGCCCGCTCAAGACCTACGCCACCATCGAAGGCGGCTCGCTGAAAATCACCGCCCGCGCCGTGCCGCTGATTGCCGTGCCCACCACCAGCGGCACCGGCAGCGAGGTGGCGCGCGGCGCCATCATCATCCTGGACGATCACCGCAAGCTGGGCTTTCACTCCTGGCACATCGTTCCAAAGGCGGCGATCTGCGACCCCGAACTCACGCTGGGCCTGCCCGCCAAACTGACCGCGGCCACTGGCATGGACGCGATTGCGCACTGCATGGAAACCTTCATGGCGCCCGCCTTCAACCCGCCGGCCGACGGCATTGGCCTGGACGGCCTGCAGCGCGGCTGGGCCCACATCGAGCGTGCCACCAAGGACGGCAGCGACCGTGAAGCACGGCTCAACATGATGAGTGCGTCCATGCAGGGCGCGATGGCCTTCCAGAAAGGCCTGGGCTGTGTGCACTCCTTAAGCCACAGCCTGGGCGGCGTAGATCCGCGTCTGCACCATGGCACGCTGAACGCGATGTTTTTGCCGGCCGTTGTCAGCTTCAACGCGAGTGCCGAGTCCATCCAGAAAGAAAACCGCCTGAACCGCATGGCCCAGGCCATGGGCCTGCAGTCGGGCAGCGACATTCCCGAAGCCATCAAGGACATGAATGCCCGCCTCGGTTTGCCCACGGGTCTGGCAGCCATGGGCGTGACGCGTGAACAGTTTCCCGCGATCATCGAAGGCGCGATGGCCGACCATTGCCACAAGACGAATCCGCGGATTGCCACGGCGCAGGAGTATGAAGAGATGCTCGCGGCTTCGCTATAAGACCGCGCTTTCTCTGCCAACATGAACAGGTAAGCCATGAAAGAAAATACCCTTCCCTCCGAATACCTCGTCATTTCCCGCGGCCAGTGGGACCGGGACCTGCCACCCGAGCGGATACAAAGCGCCATCGACGATTTCTATGCCTGGCATGACAGGCTGGTCGCCGAAGGCAGGATGAAGATGGGGCAGCGGCTGGCGAGAGATGGAAAAATTGTTTCCCGGGATCGGGTGACGGACGGACCTTTCAGCGAAGCCAAGGAGTTCATCGGCGGCTACTGGTTCATCCTGGCCGGCAGTCTTGAAGAAGCTGCGGAAATTGCCGCGCAAAACCCATGCATGGCCTGCGGCCTGGCCTACGAGGTCCGGCCCATCGAGACGGTACGCGCCAGCGCCTTTACCGTGACCTGTGAAACCCCGGAAGGCGCGCAAGCCTCATAGGGCCTCCGGGTCACAACGCCGCCCGCCCGGCGTGCGGGGAGCGATGACCAGAGGCCCGAGGGGAATCTCGCCCGCGAAGGCCCACAAAGCTTTTTCAGTCACTGAATCAGGCTTGCACCAGGTGCTTGCCAAAGAAGGCCGTGAGCTTGCTCCAGGGGATGAGATTCACGCGGTCGTACAGGTCGACGTGGCCAGCGCCAGGGACGATGACGAGTTCCTTGGGTTCGGCTGCGAGGCGGTAGGCGTCTTCGCTGAACTCCCGGGAATGCGCTTTGTCGCCCGTGATGAAAAGCATGGGACGGGGAGAAATCGTCTCAATGTCATCGAACGGATAAAAATTCATGAACTTGACATTGCTGGTCAGCGTCGGGTGCGTGGTGAGCTGCCGCGTTGAGCTTTTAGGCGTGTATTCGCCGCGTGGGGTGCGGTAGAAGTCATAGAACTCACGCTGGATAGGGTGCGTTTTTTCGTTCAGTACGTGCTCGGTCCCGCTGGTGTATTTCATCTGGCCGCCAGCGAACTCCGCATAACGTTGCTCTGCTGCTTCGGCAATGATTTTTTTTCTTTGTTCCAGTGTCTGCGATTTGTTGAGTGCATGGCGATTGGCCGCGCCCATGTCATACATGCTGACCGTCGCTATGGCTTTCATGCGGGGGTCGATTTTGGCTGCGCTGATGATGAAGCTGCTGCTACCGCAAATTCCAAGGGCGCCAATCTGCCTCCTGTCAACAAAGGTCTGGGAACCCAGAAAATCCACCGCTGCACTGAAATCCTCGGCATAAATATCAGGTGCCACGGCGTTGCGAGGCTGGCCTTCGCTCTCGCCCCAGAAAGACAAGTCCAGGGACAGGGTGACGAAACCCTGTTCGGCCATTTTCGTGGCGTACAGATTGGCGCTTTGCTTCTTGACCGCTCCCATGGGGTGCCCCACAACGATGGCCGGGCTTTTTTTACTGCGGTCAAGATTTTTGGGCGTGAAGAGATTCCCGACCACATTCATCTTGTACTGATTCTTGAAGGTCACCTTCTGCACGGCTACCTTGTCGCTCGTATAAAAATTGTTGGCGCCGTTCGACATGTCTGGAACCGTCTGCGCATACGCTGCGAAAGGTGCGCCTGAAACTGACAGCACGCCCAGCGCGGCCACGCCGGTACCGGTCATTTTCAGAAAGCCACGTCGGTCAGCGGCTGAATTGGACAACGCTTCCATGGTCTCAGGACCTTGGCTGGTCGGCATGTTCATATTTGATACTCCTGTTGAAAGATGAAAAGGAAGTGAAGAGCGAGACGGTCCTCTTTGTGGAGGACGGTCAATCCTTGAGGCGTTCAATCCTGACCTTGAGCGGCCCCGGACGCTGCAAGGCGGAAAGGCCCGTGATCACCTTGCCCAGCGGCACCAGCCCGCTCGCATACACGTTGTCGCCGGCGAAAATGGCCAGGTTGTTCCAGGGTGCGTAGTAAGTGATGTCGCCTTCCACCGGGTCCATGCCCGTCGGCGCGCCAGCCGTCGTCAGCTTGCGCGGCATGTCGCCGATATGCTCGACCTTGGCAAAGTCCGTCAGGGTCAGCGAAAAAGGCAGCAGGGTCACGAAGTCCCGGGCGGTGGCGTTGTCAAACAAGGTGGCGGTGGCGATTTCACCGTTGACGTTCAGACGAATCTTCATTGGCAGCTCCTGCGCGGATGCGGGAAAGACGCAAATAACAAGCAAGGCCACTGCTGACAGCAGCGCTGCGCGGAATCGGGCCGGCGCCCAGCGAAGGCCAGACTTCAGGCGAGCACGGCGTAGTGATTGACGGGTTGGCTTCATGGAAAGAAGTTTGACCTCCCTCGAAGCCTTTGACTAGATAATGAATGCTTACATTGCTTAGTAGCTGATCTAATTAATTAAGCGAAGAAACTTGAGCCCATGGCACGACGCAATCTCAACGATCTACTGGCCTTCGTCACTGTGGCGCGAGAAGGCAGCTTTACCCGCGCGGCCGCCACCTTGGGGGTAACGCAATCGGCGCTCAGCCAGGCGATCAGCGGGCTGGAGGCGCGTTTACGCATACGCCTGCTGACACGCACGACTCGCAGCGTTGCCCCCACAGTGGCAGGCGAACGCCTGGCACAGGCGATTGGCCACCGCTTCGACGAGATCGAGGCCGAACTGGACGCACTGACCGAACTGCGCGACAAGCCCGCGGGCACCGTGCGCATCACCTGTGGCGACCATGTTCTACACACCACGCTGCTGCCCAAACTGGCGCCCTTGTTGCTGGAGTACCCTGACTTGAAAGTTGAATTCGACGTCAACTACGGGTTCAAGGACATCGTGGCCGACCGCTTCGATGCGGGTGTGCGGCTGGGCGACTACATCGATAAGGACATGATCGCCGTACCGATTGGGCCCAAGCTGCGCATGGCCGCTGTCGCCGCGCCCTCGTACTTCGCCGCCAATCCCGCGCCGCGGACGCCGCGTGACCTGACAGCCCACCGTTGCATCAACATCCGCCATTCACCGCAGAGCGGGATCTACGTCTGGGAGTTCGAGCGACAGGGCCAGGCGCTCAATGTGCGCGTGGAGGGCCCGGCGATTTTCAACACCACACCTCATATCGTGGCTGCAGCACTGGCCGGGCTGGGTATCGCGTTTTTGCCGGAAGAAGAGTTTGCGCCCCACATCGAGCAAGGTCGCCTGGTGCGCGTGCTGGAAGACTGGTGCCCGCCGTTTGCCGGCTATTTTTTGTATTACCCCAGCCGGCGGCAGTCCTCACCGGCGTTCGCTTTGGTCATGGAAGCATTGCGTGTGGCTGGGCCGGCCAAACCAAAGCGCCGCTGAGGTGGAGTCAGAAGGGACGTGACTTGCAGCTCAAGGCTGGGTCGCCGCCGTCAAAGTGTCGCCACACGCCCCAAGTCCGGCTTCTCCAGCCAGGCCTGAAACTCATCAGCCAACTGCCGGCTCGCCGCCACGGCCGCGTTCCAGACTTTCATGCGGCCTTGCGGGTCCCTGCTGTAGTGCACGAAGTCGTTGCGGTCGGGCAGCTTGCCGTTGGGCAGGGTCTTGATCCACTCGATGTCGGGTGCAAGCAGCACCATGTTGTCGAGGAAATGCGTGGCGCCGTGCCGCCACTTCAGGCCCTTGTCGAGCCAGCCGGGCACCACCGTCTTCTGGAAGTGCGGGTAAAGCACCAGGCCGGGTGAAACCGTATTTTTAGAATCAAAAGTGCCTGTAGCCCCCGTCCCACCTGCGCCACCAGCTATCAATTCAGAAGCATAGTTGAGGTGCAGGTGGTAGTCGGTGATGCCGCCGTCCCAGTAGGCGCCGGGTGGCGCGCCGGGAATGTTGTGCACCGCCTGCAGCATGAAGGGGATGGAACAGCTGGCCTGAAGCGCCGGGTTGAAGTTGGCTTCGGTCAGCGGCAGCTGCCGCGTTCGGTAGTCGCCGGTGGCAAACGGAAGCGCTGCGTCCTGGCTGGAAAACACCACCCGCTCCAGCCAGGCGCCCATCGCCTTGCGGTGCAAAGTGTTGGTGAGAAAAGCACCCAGATAACCCAGCGGCGTTCCCAGCCCATGTTCACGGCGCAGCATGTGGCGCCCGCGCGAAGTCACAATGTGTAGCCGGTAACGTGGGTGTTGCAACACCTGATTCACCCGCCCGCCGTAAAAGTCTTTCAGGCTCTGGCCAAACTGCTCGCTGACGATCTGCGCTGGCGGCAACTTCTTGCCGGGCGGTGCGGCAATGTGCTGCCGGATGTAGTCGTTCTCCAGGCGCAGGAAGGCGGTGGCCGGGTCGTCCAGGCAGGCGGTGGCCATGCGCCATGCACCGATGGAGGCGCCAACCAGATGCACCTCCTGCGTGCTTGCCGTCAACCAGTTGCCAAAAATGAAGCGGTCCAACGGACCCAGCGCGAGCCCCTTGGGGCCACCCGCGGCGCCCGGCACCACGCGCACGTCCTGCGGGTTCAGGCCGTGCTGTTCAATGTGCCGGCGTGCCTTGGGGCCGGCGTAAATGCGGAGGGCTTGCATGGAAGTCAATGCGCTTGCTATGGTTTTGGTAGCTGCTTGCGCCCGTGTGTATTGGGCAATCCGCCTATTTTCCTCTGAAAACAAGCGCCTGCCGTCTTTTCGGCGACGAGGGCCTATTTCTTCAATGCCGCCAGCTTGCTGAAGGCCGATTCCATCGCGGTCGAAGCGGCCGGTTGCGGCGCCCTGCCTTGCCCGCCATAGCTGCCGCCGCGGTTGGGGTTCTGGCCAGGCCGTGCGCTTTCAAAGCGGTTGTCGCGCGGCCCTCCTTCCCTACCCTGGCGCGCCGGCGCAGCGTCCAGTTTCATGGTCAGCCCAATGCGTTTGCGCGCCACGTCCACCTCGGTCACACGCACCTTCACGATGTCGCCGGTTTTCACCACCTCACGCGCATCGGTGACGAACTTGTTGGAGAGCTGGCTCACATGCACCAAGCCGTCCTGGTGCACGCCGATGTCGATGAAGGCGCCGAAGGCGGCCACGTTGCTGACCGTGCCTTCCAGCGTCATGCCTTCTTTCAGATCCTTGATGTCTTCCACGCCGTCGTTGAAGCGAGCCACCTTGAAGTCGGGCCGCGGGTCGCGGCCGGGTTTTTCGAGCTCGGCAATGATGTCTTTCACGGTGATGACACCAAACTGTTCGTTGGCAAACAGGTCGGGTTTCAACGTCTTGAGCATCTCGGCCCGGCCCATCAGCTCGGCCACCGGCTTGCCGGTGTGCGCCATGATTTTTTCGACCACCGGGTAGGTTTCGGGGTGCACGCCGGTCATGTCCAGCGGGTTGCTGCCCGAGCGCAGGCGCAGAAAGCCGGCGCTCTGCTCGAAGGTCTTGGCACCCAGGCCGGTGACTTTCAGCAGGTCGGCCCGGCTGGCAAAAGCACCGTTGGCGTCGCGCCAGCGCACCACCGCCTTGGCCACGGTATTGCTCAGGCCCGAAACGCGTGCCAGCAAGGGCACGCTGGCGGTGTTCAGGTCCACGCCCACGCTGTTCACGCAATCTTCCACCACCGTGTCCAGGCTGCGCATCAGGTCGCTCTGGTTCACGTCGTGCTGGTACTGGCCCACGCCGATGGACTTGGGGTCGA
>CAZIYA010000204.1:0-6895 GCA_964543355.1 uncultured Polaromonas sp. | reverse complement strand
GTACTCTTCGAGCTGCGCAGCCAATGTCGCAATTCGAACTAGAAATCAAGATTTGGGCCACCGGCTCAATTAGGGCGGGCGCCAATAGCTATCTAATTGATAGCTGGCAAGCGACGGTCAACTGGCTTCTGCAGGCTCCGCATCGCGGCCTATGCCGGCCGTGTGGCTGAAGCCGCCGTCCACATAGGTGATCTCGGCGGTGACGCCGGAAGCCAGGTTCGACAGCAGGAAGGCGGCCACATTGCCGACGTCCTCGATCGTCACATTGCGCCGCAGCGGCGAAGCGGCGGCCACCATGCCCAGCAGTTTGCCGAAATCCTTGATGCCGCTGGCGGCCAGGGTCTTGATCGGGCCGGCGCTGATGCCATTGACGCGCATGCCCTTGGGGCCCAGGGACTCGGCCAGGTAACGCACGCTGGCTTCCAGGCTGGCTTTGGCCAGGCCCATGGTGTTGTAGTTGGGAATGGTGCGCAGTGCGCCCAGGTAGGTCAGGGTGAGCAGCGCAGACTTGGGGTTGAGGTAGGGCAGGGCGGCCTTGGCCATGGCCGGAAAGCTGTAGGCGCTGATGTCATGGGCAATCTTGAAACCCTCGCGCGACAGGCCTTCGAGGAAATCGCCCGCAATCGCCTCGCGTGGGGCGAAACCGATGCTGTGCACAAAGCCGTCAAAGGTCGGCCAGGTTTTGGACAGGTCTGCGAAGAGCTTGTCGATCTGGGCATCGTCACCGACGTCGCAATCAAAAATCAGGCTGGAGTCGAAGTCGGCGGCGAATTCGGTGATGCGGTCCTTGAAACGTTCGCCGACATAACTGAACGCGAGCTCGGCGCCCTGCGCGTGGCAGGCCTTGGCAATGCCGTAGGCAATGGACCGGTTGGACAACACGCCCGTGATCAGTAGTTTTTTGCCAGTAAGAAAACCCATCTTGTGCTCCAGTGTTTGCAAATGAACCGGCAAATGATGCCGCGGGCGCTGTGACCCGTAGGGCCGGGAATTTCGCCGACCCAAGTAGTGCAGAATTGTCGCATGAGGATTCTGCTTCGGTCGCTGTGTCTGGTGTGTGCTGTTCTGGGCGTTGCACCGTCCTGGGCAGCCCACGGCTACGCGCTTTGGGATGACCTCAAGTACCCGGCCGGTTTTGCCGCCTTTGACTACGCCGATCCTGCCGCGCCCAAGGGCGGCGAGTTGCGGCTGGTCAGCAACCAGCGCCTGTCCACCTTCGACAAGTACAACCCCTTCACCATCAAGGGCTCGGCGCCGGCCTACCTGGCTGCCCTGATGTTCGATTCGCTGCTGACCGGCTCCATGGACGAAACCGCGTCGGGCTACGGTTTGCTGGCCGAGGACGTCACGGTGGCGCCGGACCGCCTGAGCGTGACCTTTCGCCTGCGCCAAGAGGCGCGCTTTCACAACGGCGCGCCGGTGGAAGCCGCCGACGTCAAACACAGCTACGACACGCTGATCGGCCCTTATGTGAGCCCGGCCTACAAGTCGCTGCTTGAAGACGTGGCCGGTTGCGACGTGGTCGATGCGCAGACCGTACGTTTCCGCTTCAAAAAGCCGAACCGCGAACTGCCGCTGACAGTCGGCGGCCTGCCGGTGTTCAGCCGCGCCTGGGGCGTGGAAAACGGCAAGGCCAAGCGTTTCGACGAGGTGGTGATGGACATCCCCATCGGCAGCGGCCCCTACAAGATTGGTCCGGTGCGCTTTGGCAAGGACATCACCTATGTGCGCGATCAGCAGTACTGGGGGCGTGACCTGGCGGTGCGCCGCGGCAGCAACAACTTCGACCGCATCACCGTCAAGATCTACAAGGACAACACCGCGCGGCTGGAGGCCCTGAAGGCGGCCGAGTTTGACATGATGACTTTTTACTCGGCAGGCGACTGGGCCCGGCGCGTCAACGGCCGGCGTTTTGACAGCGGCGAACTGGTCAAGCGGGCTTTCGACCACAGGCAGCCGGCGGGCTTCCAGAGTTATGTGCTCAACAGCCGCCGGCCGCATCTGTCCGATCGGCGCGTGCGTGAGGCGCTGGGTCTGGCGCTGGACTACGAATGGATGAATCGCCAGATGTTCTACAACGGGTATCCGCGCGTGCAGGACCTTTTCGGCAACACGGACTGTGCGGCTACCGGCACCCCGTCGCCGGACGAACTGGCGTTGCTGGAACTCTGGCGCGGCAAGGTGCCCGATGCCGTGTTCGGCCCCATGTATGAACCGCCCAGAACCGAAGGGCCCGGCCGGTCGCTGCGCGCCAACCTGCGTCGCGCCCAGGCCCTGCTGAAGGATGCCGGCTGGACCTATCGTGACGGCGCACTGCGCAATGCCAAAGGCGAGCCCATGGTGCTGGAGTACCTGGATAGCCGCGACACCGGTGTGCGCACCATTGCACCCTGGATGCGTAACCTGGAAAAACTCGGTGTGGTGCTGCGTTTCTCGCCGGTGGACTTTGCCCTGTACCAGCAGCGTCTGGACAAGTTCGAGTTCGACGTGACCACCATCAATTTCCCCGGCTCGCACGACCCCGGGCAGCAATTGGCCGATGTCTTCGGCAGCAAGGCGGCCGATACCGAAAACTCGGGCAATTTCATGGGCGTGAAAAGCCCTGCGGTGGACGCACTGGTGGCTGCGGCCGTGGGCGCCCGCAGCAAGGCCGAGTTGCTGCCGGCCTGCCGGGCGCTGGACCGCGTGATCATGCACAGCCACTACCTGATCCCTCAGTGGACGCTGATGTCGCATCGCATGGCCTACAACGAATGGCGGCTGGCCTTCAAGTCGCCGATGCCGCCCTACGCCAGCGGCGAGGGCTGGGTGATGGGTTACTGGTGGGCCCGCATGCCGCCAAAAGAAGGGCGCTGAGCCATGTTTGCCTACATTCTCAAACGCCTGCTGCTCATGATTCCCACCCTGCTGGGCGTGCTGTTGATCACCTTCGCCGTGATTCAGTTTGTGCCCGGCGGCCCGGTCGAACAGTACATGGCCGAATCCAAGGGTTTTGGCGGCGTCGAGTCCGGCGGGTCCAGTTACCGCGGCAACCAGGGGGTGGACCCGAAACGGGTCGAGCAGATCAAGGCGCTGTATGGCTTCGACAAGCCTGCGCACGAGCGGCTGCTGCAGATGCTGGGGCAGTTCGCGCGCTTTGACCTGGGCAAGAGTTTTTTCCAGAACAAGGACGTCTGGAGCCTGATTGTCGAGAAATTGCCGGTGTCCATCAGCCTGGGCCTATGGACCTTCTTCATCAGCTACGGCGTGGCGGTTCCCCTGGGCGTGGCCAAGGCTGTGAGGGCGGGCTCGCGCTTTGATCTGGTCACTACCTTGCTGATTCTGGTGGGCTACGCGGTTCCAGGCTTTGTGCTGGGCGTGGCCCTGCTGGTGATTTTTGGCGGGCAACTTCAATGGTTTCCGTTGCGCGGGCTGACCTCACCCAACTGGGACGAACTGAACTGGGCAGCAAAAATCGTGGATTACCTCTGGCACGTCGCGTTGCCGGTGACGGCCATGGTGTTCGGTAGTTTCGCGGTGACCGCCATGCTGACCAAAAACGCCTTCCTCGAGGAAATTCGCAAGCAGTACGTGTTGACAGCCCGTGCCAAAGGCCTGGACGAAAACCGCGTGATGTGGAAACACGTGTTTCGCAATGCCTTGATTCCCATCATCACCGGCTTTCCGGGGGCCTTCATCGGCGCGTTTTTCACCGGCTCGCTGCTGATCGAAACGCTGTTTTCGCTCGATGGCCTGGGCCTGCTCAGCTATGAAAGCGTGATTCGCCGCGACTACCCGGTGGTGTTGGGCACGCTCTACCTGTTCACGCTGATCGGGCTGGTGACCAAGCTGGTCAGCGACCTCTGTTATGTCTGGGTCGATCCAAGGGTGAAATTTGACTAGTTCACCACTCCCCCCCGAGGCGGCCGATGGCCGCTCCCCCCTCAAGGGGGCGCCGCTTTTGGACGGGCAAAGCCCGATCCACGGCGGCCCCGAAAAAGATGGCCTCGTTTCTGCCTCTCCTTCACGACGCGCGTGGCGCCGGTTCCGGCGCAACCCGCTGGGTTTCTGGAGCTTGGTGCTGTTCGCCATCATGGTGATGCTCAGCCTGTTCGCCGAAGTGTTATCGAATGACCGGCCTCTGGTGGTGCGTTACGAGGGAACCACGTATTTCCCCATCGTCAAGGACTATTCCGAGCAGACCTTTGGCGGGGACTTCCCGACGCCGGCGGACTACCTGGACCCCTTCATACGCGAGCGCATCACCAGTGGTGGCAACTGGGCGGTATATGCGCTCAATCCCTACGGCCCCAAGACGCTGAACTACTTTGCGAAGTCGCCTAGCCCCGCGGCGCCGACGGCCGACAACTGGCTGGGCACAGACGACCGCGGACGCGATCTGCTGGCGCAACTGCTGTACGGCTTTCGCGTCAGTGTGCTTTTTGGCCTGGCGCTCACCTTCACCGGCACCGTGCTGGGCATCCTGGCCGGGGCGATCCAGGGCTACTTCGCGGGTAAAACTGACCTGGCCCTCCAGCGTTTCATCGAGATCTGGGGCTCCATGCCCGAGCTCTACCTGCTGATCATCTTCAGCGCGATTTTTTCGCCCAGCGTGGCGCTGCTGCTGATTTTGCTGAGCCTGTTCGGCTGGATGGGCCTGTCCGACTATGTGCGGGCCGAGTTCCTGCGAAACCGCCAGATGGACTATGTGCGCGCCGCGCGGGCCCTGGGGGTCGGCAACCTGCAGATCATGTGGCGCCACATCCTGCCCAATAGCATGACGCCGGTGGTGACCTTTTTGCCATTTCGCATGAGCGCCGCCATTCTGGCGCTGACCTCACTCGACTTTCTCGGGCTGGGTGTGCCGCCCGGCACGCCCTCGCTGGGGGAATTGCTGTCCCAGGGCAAAGCCAACATCGACGCCTGGTGGATTTCGCTGTCCACCTTTGCGCTGCTGGTGATCACGCTGCTGCTCCTGACCTTCATGGGCGACGCGCTGCGCGATGCGCTGGACCCGAGAAAGGCAGACAAATAATGGCCTTGCTGGATGTCAGGGGCCTGCGTGTCGCCTTCCAGGGCAAGGAAGTCGTGCATGGCATCGACCTGTCCGTCGCGCCCGGTGAAAAGCTGGCGCTGGTCGGCGAGTCGGGCTCGGGCAAAACCGTCACGGCGCTGAGTCTGCTGCGGCTGGTGCAGAACGCCGAGGTCAGCGGTCAGGCGGCGTTTGCCGGACGGGAGGGGCCGGTTGATCTGCTGTCCATGGCCGAGCGGCAACTGCGCGGCATCCGCGGCCAGGACATTGCGATGATTTTCCAGGAGCCGATGACGGCGCTGAACCCGCTGTTCACCGTGGGTGACCAGATCGCCGAAGTCCTGGAGCTGAAACAGGGCTTGGCCCGCACCGATGCTGCGCAGGCAGCTATCAAACTGCTAGCGGATACCGGTATTCCAGAGGCCGCACGGCGGGCCAATTCCTTCCCGCACCAGCTGTCGGGCGGCCAGCGCCAGCGCGCAATGATTGCGATGGCGCTGGCTTGCCAGCCCAAACTGCTGCTGGCCGACGAACCGACCACGGCGCTGGACGTGACCCTGCGTGTGCAGATCCTGGACCTGCTGACGGAGCTGCAGCAGCGCAATGGCATGGCGGTGCTGCTGATCACCCATGACCTGAACCTGGTGCGCCGTTTTGCCGACCGCATTGCAGTGATGGAAGACGGGCATATCGTTGAAACCGGCCCTGTTGCGCAGGTGTTTGCCGATCCGCAGCACGCCTACACCCGCAAGCTGATTGCCAGCCGGCCGGTGCGCGACGTGGCAGAACGTGTGGCGGACCCGGCGGTGGATCCGGTCATGCAGGCCTCCGGCCTGCGCGTCAGCTACCCGGTGCGTCGGCCAGGTGTGGCCGGCTGGTTCAAGTCGGGCGAGTTTGTGGCCGTGAAGTCCGCCAGTTTCAGCATCCCGCCCGGCCAGACGCTGGGAGTGGTGGGCGAGTCCGGATCAGGTAAATCAACGCTGGCCCTGGCCGCGCTCGGTTTGCATCCGCACACCGGGGAGTTGATGGCGGCCGGCAAACGCTGGAGCCGCGACGCGGCCAGCAACAAAAACATGCGCCGTGCCGTCCAGGTGGTGTTCCAGGACCCTTTTTCCTCGCTATCACCCCGCATGACGGTGGAAGAAATTGTGGGGGAGGGTCTGCGCGTCCATCAGCCGGGCCTGTCCGGCGCGCAGCGGCGCACACAGGTGCTGCAGGCCCTGGCCGAGGTGGGCATGGGTGAGGTGCAGTTTCCCGGTTTGCTGCAGCGCTATCCTCACGAATTTTCGGGCGGGCAGCGCCAACGCCTGGCGATTGCCCGGGCGCTGATTGTCGAGCCGCAACTGCTGGTCCTGGATGAACCGACCAGCGCCCTGGATGTGACCATCCAGAAGCAGGTGCTGCAGCTGCTGCAGAAACTCCAGCGCGAGCGCGGCCTGAGCTACCTGCTGATCACCCACGATGTGGACGTGATCCGCGCCATGGCGCATCAGGTCATGGTCATGAAGGACGGCGAGGTGCTGGAGGCAGGCCC
Source organism: uncultured Polaromonas sp. (assembly GCA_964543355.1). Classification (GTDB taxonomy): domain Bacteria; phylum Pseudomonadota; class Gammaproteobacteria; order Burkholderiales; family Burkholderiaceae_C; genus Polaromonas. The sequence goes on along the minus strand of CAZIYA010000204.1, from coordinate 350 downwards.
GGTCGGCCAGGTGCTGGATCGGCCGGAGCACCCCTACACACGGATTCTGGTCGCGGAGCAGACGTGAGCCGGCTGTCAAAGGCTTAAGCCAAAGTTATTAACTTTGCACTTGCCGGTGCGGACGGCCACGTGTCCGGGCACGCAAACTGCTTGCGCGGGCGCCGCCAGCAGGCTACAATATGCGCTTCACGACCAAATGGGCGGGTTTTCACCGCCCATTTTTTTTGGGCGTTTGTTTTTGCAAACCTGATTTGAGAAGCTGCTTTTTAGACCTGAATGGCATTACACGAGACGATTGAGCAAACAGTCACGGGACTGGGTTACGAACTGGTGGACGTCGAGCGCACCAC
>CAZIYA010000203.1:0-6922 GCA_964543355.1 uncultured Polaromonas sp. | reverse complement strand
GGATTTTCATCGCCTCGATGATGCAGATGGTTTCGCCTTCCTTGACCTGGCTGCCCACCTCCACGTAGGCCTTGGCACCGGGGCTGGAGGAGCGGTAGAAGGTACCCACCATGGGAGACTTGACCGCATGACCTGCCGGCGCGGCAGGTGCCGCTTCCACGGGTGCAGCCGGTGCGCCGGCGGGAGCAGCCACCGGCGCTGGCGCCATGGCTATGGGCGCCTGCATCACCATGGGCGTACCGCCCGACTTGACAATGCGTACCTTGCCTTCAGCCTCGGTGATTTCCAGTTCGGACACGTTGGACTCGGAAACGAGGTCAATCAGTGTCTTGAGTTTTCTTAGATCCATGGTTTCTCCAACGACGGTGGGTGCTCAAACGCGCACCTCTGACATTCATTCTTGCTGGCAGGATGACAGGCGGGCAAGGCGTTTATTTACGCCTAAACTCCGCTTTGTACACCTTTCGGCGTCTAAAAATCAGTAGTTTTATTAATTCAGGCTGTTTTAGCCAGACGGGAAAGGGCGAAGTCTACCGCATAGCGATAACCCGCCGGACCAAAGCCGGCCATCACGGCTTCGGCCAGGTCAGAGAAGTAGGAATGGTGGCGGAAAGCTTCACGCCGGTGAACGTTCGACAAATGGACCTCGACGAATGGCAGGGCGATGGCCGCAATGGCATCGCGAATTGCCACACTGGTGTGGGTAAACGCCGCCGGGTTGATGACAATGAAATCTGTCCCGTCACCACGCGCCTGCTGGATCCGGTCTACCAGCGCCCCCTCATGGTTACTTTGAAAAGTTTGGAGCAAAACACCCCGATCTGCAGCGAATTTGACCAAATCTTCATTAATTTGATCCAAAGTCGTCGATCCATAAATCTGCGGCTCTCTGGTGCCCAGCAAATTCAGGTTGGGTCCATGCAATACCAGTACGCTCATCACGCTCCTCCTTCCCGGCCAGCGCCGGGCAAGAGCGAACTTTACCCCAGTTCCAGCCGGTTACAAGGACTCAGGAAAACCAAACTGCGTCAGCCCAACTGGGCCCACTGGGCCAGGTCTTCCACTGAAACCTTGCCGCTCCTACGATGCAGCAACTGACCCGACGCGCCAAACACAACGGTGAATGGGAGCCCTCCGGACAAGTTGCCCAAGGACTTGCTGAGTTCCGTGCCCGCGAAGCCAGCCATGGCTACCGGAAAACTCAGGGGTTTATGTTGCAGCCACGTACGCACCGCCGCCGGCTGATCAACTGCCAATCCGACAACTTGCCAGCTTTTAGAGCGGTTTTCCCGATAAAAGCGATCAAGAAGAGGCAGTTCCTCGATACAGGGTGGGCACCAGGTGGCCCAGAAGTTGACCAGCAGGGGCTTGCCGGAAAAACTGGCCAGCGCCAGTCTCGCACCGTCGGGGGTGTCCAGGGTCTGTGCCCAGAAGGAGCCCGTGGCGGCTTCCGGCCCGCCCGTGTCCTCGCCCTGGTTGCGCCCGGACGCCTGCCACCAGGCGACCCCGGCGCCGGCCAGCGCTGCGGTGGCGGCTACGCCGCCAAGCATCAGCTGCCTGCGCTTCATAGTGAGGACTCCGGGCCGGTCATCAGCAATTTTTGCACGTCCGCCAAGTCCCCGCGTGGCTTGCGACCTTTGGCATCGGGGCGCAAGGCACCGCGCAGGTCGTCGTGGTCGTAAATCATCAGGTGTACACCCACAGTTTCCTGCAGCGGCTTGCACACGCTGCGCACACTGAGGGCCTCCACACTGTCGCCGGTAAAACCGGTCACGGTACGCGGTTCGTAATCGACCTGGTGCTCGATCAGCGCGATTTCTGCGGATTTGGGGTCATCGCAAAAAAGCTGGATATAAATATCGGAGAGCCGCGTCGCCGTACCGTGCCAGACCGCGCCGCCCAGGTAGGGGCGAAACGGGGCCATGCGCTCCATCCACGTCAGGGCCAGTTCGCGCAAGGCGGCCAGTTCCGCCGGCTGGGTATCAGCGCAAAACAAGGCAATGTATTCACGCACTGCGTCTTCCACCTCGTCGTTGCCGGGCAGCTCGCTGCGGCCAGGCAAATCCATTTGCCTGACGGCGCGGCGCTTGGCAGGGCCGTATTCCAGCCCTTCCTCGACGACCAGCGCAGCAGCGGTGGCGGCGATTTCGAGTTTCAGGGTATGCGGGCTCATGGTATTTCTCGGCGAAGGTGACGGGTTGGCTCTGCAGGGATGGACCCGCCCGCGGCCACCAAAGTTGCCGACGGTGCTCAGGCCGCTTCAGCCCTAGCGCACATACTATCGAATTAATAGCTGGTGGCGCTTGCCACATAAGGGCCAAACGCCTTTTTTACCATATTCCAGGGATACTCTTCGCGAAAATGGCAAGCCGCCGCAGGGCTGCCGGCTTGCCTCCTAGAATACCCTGCATGCATATACACATCCTCGGAATCTGCGGCACCTTCATGGGTGGCCTGGCCGCACTGGCACGCGAGGCCGGGCACAAGGTCACGGGTTGCGACACGGGCGTCTACCCGCCGATGAGCGACCAGCTGCGCGCGCTGGGGATTGAATTGATTGAAGGTTATGGCGCCGACCAGATGGCTTTTTCGCCGGATGTCTTTGTGGTCGGCAATGTGGTGTCCCGCGCGCACGACGCCACCGGAAAACCCCGCTACCCGTTGATGGAAGCCATTCTGGACGCCGGCGTGCCCTATACCAGCGGTCCGCAATGGCTGTCCGGCCATGTGCTGCACCACCCGACACACCACCCCACCGGCCCGCGCCATGTGCTCGCCGTGGCAGGCACCCATGGCAAAACCACCACCACGGCCATGCTGACATGGATTCTGGAATGCGCCGGCCTGGAGCCGGGCTTTCTGGTAGGCGGCGTGCCGCTCAATTTCGGCGTGTCTGCCCGCCTGGGCAGCGGCAACACCTTTGTGATCGAGGCCGACGAATACGACACCGCGTTTTTCGACAAGCGCAGCAAGTTCGTTCATTACCGGCCGCGCACCGCCATCCTGAACAACCTTGAGTTCGACCACGCCGATATTTTTGACGACCTGGCCGCCATCGAGCGCCAGTTTCATCACCTGGTACGCACGGTCCCCCGCTCCGGCCGTCTGGTGGTCAACGCCCGCGAAGAAAGCCTGGTCCGAGTGCTGACCCAAGGCTGCTGGAGTGAGCGTGTACTCTTCGGCGGCCCTCTGGCTGAAGGTTTTTCAGCCCAAGGCGACCCTGCAGCCTTCGACGTGCTCAAGAACGGCCAAAAAGTCGGCCGTGTCGAGTGGGCCATCAGTGGCGTGCACAACCAGTTGAACGCGCTGGCAGCCATTGCCGCTGCCGAGCATGTGGGAGTGGCACCCCAGGCCGCGGCCGAAGCCCTGGCCGGTTTCGAGAACGTCAGGCGGCGCATGGAAGTGCGGGGTGTGGTGGCCCGCGACGCGGGCGACATCACCGTGTATGACGACTTTGCCCACCATCCGACGGCCATTCACACCACCATCGACGGCCTGCGGCGCCAGCTGGACAGCCAGGGCAGCGGCCAGCGCATCCTGGCCATCTTCGAGCCACGCAGCAACACCATGAAGCTGGGCACCATGACGGCGCAGCTGCCATGGTGCCTGGAGCAGGCCGACCTCGCTTTCTGCCACGCCGGCGGACTCGACTGGGACGCCCGGGCCGCGCTGGCGCACATGGGTGAACGCGCGCAAGTGGCGGACAACATCGACCAGCTGGTGACCCAGGTCCAGGCGGTCGCCAGACCCGGTGACCATCTGCTGTGCATGAGCAACGGTGGCTTTGGCGGTATTCATGCCAAGCTGCTGGCCGCCTTGAATACGGGATAATTTGCTACTCTTTTAATAGCATCTTGCGCCCGTTTTCAAAGGGCTGGGTGCCAAAATGGCACTAAAAAGTGCTAGTAGCTGATCGCCATGGCTGGCACATCGATGTGGATCACCGGCTTGGCCAGCGAGGCGCTGGCGGCGCGCGCAAAAGCCTGGGCCCATGCGGCATCGGCAAACTGCTCAGGGCCTGCGGCCTGGGCCACCACCAGCACCTTGTCGGCCATCAGCAATTTGCCGGTGGGCCGCAGGGGCTCGCAGTCCATCCGGGTGAACTGCTCATCAAGCCAGGCCCTGGCCGCATCGTGCGGCATGGGTTGCACTTCATTGAGGTCCACCCGCAGGGGCGGGCTGTTTTTGAAGGTCACGGTGACTTCGCTGCGCATGGCTGCCTCGGTATCAAAAAAAGGGAGGTTTCAGCATGAACGCCGCCGCTCCATCGGGCAATCCGCTAAAACCCGCGCACCGCCTTGGGAACAACACGCAATCTATTTGCGACCGAGTTGCGCCGGTGCGGTCAAGTCCCGCCGGGGCATGGCGCTGGCGCCGGCGGGCTGCGCCGCAGCTGCTGCCTGGGCCAGCCCGTTGTGCCTTTTACCGGGCAGGCTGTCCTCACCATCAGAAAAAGCAGCCGTACCAGCCTTGTCCGGCGTGGTGGTGACTGAACCGGCGAAATACAGGCTGGCCAGATCCCTGGCCAACTGGCCGGGCGTCAGCCCGGTGCGGCGCTGCAGGGCGTCAAAATCCCCGCCTTCGACCGACAGCTCGCGCAATAGCAGCAACTGCGAGTCCCTGAGCCAGCGCGTGGGCACAGCCGGCGCGTGGCGAAAATAGACCGGCCTGATGCGATACCGCGGCGGCAGCACATCGCGCTCGGTACGTTGCGCATAAATCCAGCGCAGCTGCGTCAGGCTGCTGCGCAGAAAATGCCCGGGGATATCGTGCGCCTCCAGGGGGCGCCTGTCCCATTGGGCCTGCTCAAAATCAACGGGGTCGACCCGGCGTGCAATCCCGATGCGCCATTCGTGAAAATCCATCACGGCCAGCAGCTGGCCCTTGTGGCTGACATGGTAAATCCCGGGCAGCAGTTCGCTTTCGCGCGCGATCAGTTGTCCTCCCAGCACGAACTGGGAACGCAGCGGTCGCAGCCAGCTCTCGAACTGCTGCAGTGCCTTGTGGAGACTGGCCGCAGAGCTCAGGTCGAAGGTGTGCTTGGGATCGAAATCACTGGAGGCCAGCGGCAGGGCAAACGCAATCGGCCGGTCTACCTCTTCCAGATCAAGCTGCACAGCCCGCTCGGTCGGCAAGCCGGCCAGGATTTTCAGGGTGTCGGCACCTACCAGCCGGCACTTTTCGCCAGCGACCAGCCAGCCATCGGCCTCGGCGAACAAGCCGACGCGCCAGATGGCCCCCCCCTTGGGCATCTGGGACAGCAGTGAAGAGAGCTGATCGCGCTGCTCGGGTGTGAACCCGGCCAGACCTAACCAGAGAACAGGTTGCTCAAAAGACATGATGCTTTCATGGGTCGACTGCTCTGGTTTTCTGGAGCGGTAACGCAGTGGTTCCGGCCAATATGTAACGGCAGGCTAACAATTTAACATCAATTGATTGGCAAACCATCCCTCAAATGGGGGAGCAAGCCTCAAGCGTTGCGCCGGAGCTTCACCGCCTCCGACAACACATCCAGCAGTTTCAGCGAATCGTCCCAGCTCAGGCAGGCATCCGTGATGCTTTTGCCATATTCCAGCTTCTTTGCATCGTCCTTGCCCGGCGTGAATTTCTGGGCCCCGGGCTGCAGGTGGCTTTCCACCATCAGGCCGAACACCTGGCGTGAGCCTCCCGCCACTTGGGCGGCAATGTCGCGTGCCACGTCCAGCTGTTTCTCATGCTGCTTGGAGCTGTTGGCATGGCTGCAATCGACCATCAGCGTGGCCGGCAGTTTGGCCGCTTCCAGCTCCTTGCAGGCTGCACCCACGCTCGCCGCGTCATAGTTGGGTGCCTTGCCGCCGCGCAGGATCACATGGCAGTCCTTGTTCCCGCTGGTCTGCACGATCGCCACCTGGCCGTTCTTGTGCACCGACAGGAAGTGATGGCCGCGCGCCGCCGCCTGGATCGCGTCGGTGGCAATGCGGATGTTGCCGTCGGTGCCGTTCTTGAAGCCGATGGGCGCCGACAGGCCGGACGCCAGTTCGCGGTGCACCTGGCTTTCGGTCGTGCGCGCGCCGATGGCGCCCCAGGCGATCAGGTCCCCGATGTACTGCGGCGAAATCACATCCAGGAACTCGCTGCCGGCCGGCAGGCCCAGGCGGTTGATGTCGATCAGCAACTGGCGCGCGATGCGCAGGCCTTCGTCGATGCGGTAGGTTTCATCAAGGTAAGGATCGTTGATCAGGCCTTTCCAGCCTACCGTGGTACGCGGTTTTTCAAAGTACACGCGCATCACGATTTCCAGCGTACCCGCATATTTTTCGCGCTGCACGGCCAGGCGGCGCGCATATTCCAGCGCCGCTGCCGGGTCGTGAATGGAGCACGGACCGATCACCACGAGGAGGCGGTCGTCCTTGCCCGCCATGATGCGGTGGATGTTGCCGCGTGTCTGGGTGATCAGCGACTCAACGGCGGTGCCGCTGATCGGGAAGAAGCGGATCAAATGCTCGGGCGGGGGTAACACAGTGATGTCCTTGATGCGTTCGTCGTCTGTCTGGCTGGTTTTGTCGACAGGGCTCGCATACCAGGCATCGCTGGCTTGGGTGGCTTTGGCATTCATGGCTGGCTTCCTTTTAGAACGTTCAAAATCGATTCGGCAAATTGGCGAGGCAAAAAAAAACCGCCGGGGGCCCGGCGGTTTTCAAGAATCTGTTGCGTCTTTATCTGCTTACGCGAGGATCTCTCTACCGCCGGAGGCGCTTGAGAACCAAAAGTAAGCAAAATAAAATTTCGCGGAGGTCATGGGTGGAATGTAGCACAAGCCCCAGCGCGGGCGAAACAACAAGCGCGCGGGCCTTCTCCACACCATCCGAGATCGCGGGAAGGTATCTCCTTTCAAGCAGGGGCCGCGGGTCCGGCTTTGCCGGCCCGCAGGCGCAGCGGCCCC
>CAZIYA010000202.1:0-6928 GCA_964543355.1 uncultured Polaromonas sp. | reverse complement strand
GACGCCAGCATCGCGCTCGACGGCACCTTCATCAAGGTGGTGGCCTGGTACGACAACGAGTGGGGCTACTCGAACAAGTGCCTGGAGATGGTGCGGGTCGTGGCGAAATAATTCGTTCCTTCCGCAAATAAAAAAAACGCGCCCTTGGGCGCGTTTTTTATTTGATCCACTGAGCTCAATTTTTTGCTGCCACTGGAGCGCAGGCTGATGAATCCCGAAACTCTGTCACCGACGTCCGACTGGTCGCTTGGCGACCCACCGCTGAAATTTCGTACCGGCTTTGCAGCTACAAACTTTCCACCAGTGGTTTGACGGTCGCGCCGGCAACGGCGACCACCAGGGGATGCTTCAGGAACGCCTTCAACCTGGATTTCGCCTCACCCTTGTCCTGCTCGGACGCATCGGACTTGTCGATTTCCCCGATGATGTTTCCCAGCGCCACCTGCAGCGTCACGTCGACACGGGTGCTCTCCACCTTGCTGTTGTCGATGTAAGTCGATTTGCCGCCAAACCAGGGAAACTGGATAACCACCGTTGCAGTGTCAACCTTGCCGAAGAGCGTCTGCGGGTCCTGCTTCCTGAGGAAGCCTTCGAAATTTTCAAGACCAAATGGCGTGAGTTCGAAAGCGCCAAGAATCTCGTCAAAGTCTTGCGCCGCATCGGGAACGGGCACGAGCTGCCGCAAATAGCCGCACTGCACCAGCTCGCTGCCGGTTTTGAGCAGTTCAGGATGCGCTGCCCTGCTTCCGGAAAAGCTGGAGAGGTGCACCGGGCCGGGGATGGTGCGCTTGATATAGCAGCTGCCCATCATGAGGTTGCGCAATTCATCATCGGTCATGGCAATCGCCTCCAGCGCATGGGTCTGCTTGTGCACTCAGTCCTGCTGCCTGGCCACCCGGTCGCCCGGATCGGTGTGGTTCCTGACCACATCGTCATGGGAGCGGCCTTCTCCGTACTGGTGGCCGCCGCCCGCGGAGCCAGTCCGCTCCACATGGTGGCGTCCGTTGTCGTCGGTCGCGACGCGGGTTGCGGTTCCGTCTTCGTGCTCGATGATGGTGACTTGTCCCATGAACTTTCTCCTGCAATGGAGGCGTCAGAAAAACTCCATCCACTGCCTCGATATGGATGGGGCCTGGAATGGGCAGGCAACGGTCTTATTGCGCCGCCGGACGAATATTCCTGATACTCCCGAGTTCCGGTACCCATAACCTTTTGAGTGATCCGCGGCAGGCATGGGCAATACCCAGCGCAAACATCTCCAGTGCGGCAGCGTCGCCAGGGTCGCGGCCCAGCTGCTGTCCGTAGGCCACCATCGCCTCCTCGACGTCCTCGTCCTCGACAACGGCCAGCGGTCCCCAGTAAAGCTGCCAGAAACGCGCGACCAGCTGCCCGTGGCCTGTTTCATGGGTGGTCCGTGGAATCCGGGCAGCCGTTTCGGCTGCCTCGAAGTAGTACTTCATCTGCAGCTCGACGAAAGGTTTTTGCCTTTCGTGGGCCTGTTGTTCTGCGGACTGGATCAGCGCGACCTGTGCCTGGCTCTCGGCGGCGCTGATTTGTGCCATGTAGGCAATCACCGCGCTCACGACGGCGACGAGTCCGGCAACGATGGCAACCAGCAGCTCAGGGGTCATGCGGCGACCTTCTTTTTCCAAAGCCCAACCATAGGCCCGGGTGGTGAGGAAGTGCAGCGAAATATTCACCGGAATTTGCAGGAAATAGTGGCGGAGTTTCAGCACCCGGTCGAACCACCGTTCGCCGACATTGAGCATGAAATTGGCCTTCAGCCCTTGCTGAACGGGTGCAGACAGCTATCAAAAATGCAGCGTTTTGCTTTCGGGCAGCTTGCGGATCGTCGATCCCCGCCGGCCCGCAGATCAGCGAACCAGCAGCAGACCAGCAATGGCGATGACGGCCACCAGCGCCGTCACACCGGCCAGCGCCAGCAGCCGTACCCGGTTGACCTCGGCACGCTGGATCAGCTGGGTGTTCTGCTCGGCCAGGGCCTTGATCAGTTCCGACGACGCGAGCATCTGTTCGTGCAGCTCCTGAACGGCGGTTTCCAGCGCCAGCACACGCGCTTGCAGGGCGGCGGCGGTCTGGGCCTCCGGCGACAGCGGCGTGCCGGTGCCGGCATCAGACAAGGTGCCGGGTGCCGGCGTTTTTTTGCCGACGGCATTCCACAATTTTTTGGCACCATCGGCAACCTTGGGCGCGTTCTTGATCACGTCCGACCAGGGAACCATCTGCAATACCGCCAGCCATCCAATCGCCATGAAACCACCTCTTGTGAATGCGGCGCCGATGACTGCCATCCGCGCCAGCCGAAAGGGCGAAGCCAGTTTACTTGTCCGCCTGGCCCTGACGGCGTAAGCGCATGCCGCGCTGGGGTACGTGCAAAGCCGGTTAGCCCGGCAACGCGTCAGGCGCCGGCGGCTTCCGGCACTTCGGCCGGCCTTTCTTCGCGCCCGCCCGGATGCACGGCAAACCGCGCCGGGTCGCGCCCGTGCACCGGCGCATCGCTGTCGAACGACCAGCCGCCGAACTGTGTGCGCTGGTAGTCGGCCATGGTCTGCGCAATTTCGGCCTGGGTGTTCATCACGAAGGGGCCGTATTGCGCCACCGGCTCGCCGATCGGCTTGCCTTGCAGCAACAAGAACTCGGCCACCTCGCTGCCGTTGACAATCTCCACCGCCATGTCGGCGCGCACCTCGATGGCTGCAGGGCTGCGGATGTCCTGGCCGCCTATGCTGACGGACTGTCCCTTGAAGAAGTACAGACTGCGCCGCGTGCCCTGGCCGGCGGCAGGCAGCGTCCAGCGCGCGCCCGGCGCCATGCGCAAGGTCCAGATCGCCACGTCGGCATCTGCCTGCGCGGCCCAGGAGTCGGGCGGCGGTGCCAGTGGTGTGCCGGCGTCCTGCAGGCGGCCGGCAATCACGGCCACTTCGGTCGTGCGCCCCTCGTTGTCCTTCGCAAACAGGCGAGGGATGTCCTGCGACCAGAACATCGTGAAGTGCGGCGTGCTCATCTTGCTGCGCGCAGGCAGGTTCAGCCAGATCTGGAACAGCTCCAGCGGGTTGTTGTTCTTTTCGTCGAGCAGGGGGAACATCTCCGCGTGCACGATGCCCTTGCCTGCGGTCAGCCACTGCACGTCGCCGCGGCCGAAGCGTGCTGTCGCGCCCAGCGAATCCGAATGGTCAATCAGGCCCTTGCGTACAATCGTGACGGTTTCAAAGCCGCGGTGCGGGTGCGGCGGGAAGCCCGGCACCTTTTCGCCGTGGTACATGCTCCAGCCGTCCTTGCGGCTGAAGTCCTGGCCGATGGCGCGACCGGCCAGCGAGGTGGCCGGGCCCATGTCGGCGTTGCCCTTGGGGTAAGCGTCGTCGTGGTAGGCGCAGAACAGGAAGGGGTCGAGGGTTTCCCATGGAAAACCAAGGGGTTTGACCTGGAGGACAGGGCTAGCGGGCATGGCAGGGCCTTTCTGGCGTGAAACTTTCAAAGAACACATATAAGGTTACCCCGTGTTCTTTCAAGCTGCAGCGCAGGCCGTCCCGCGTGCCCCGCGCCCGGTCGATTACAAGGCAAATGAGTCTGCAGTCCATGTGCCACGGGCGGCATCAGCTATAAATTCAATAGCACTCCGAAAAACCCGCAGCCTCCGCAGGGTGCCTGGCCGCTCAGGCCTTGAGTTTCCATCCCGTGCGGAAGATCCACCAGATCGCGCCCAGGCACAGCGCCAGGAAGCCGAGGATGGCGGCCACGCTGATGCCGACATTCACATCCGCCACGCCGTAGAAGCTCCAGCGGAAGCCGCTGATCAGGTAGACCACCGGGTTGAACAGCGCGATTTTCTGCCACAGCGGCGGCAGCATGTTGATGGAGTAAAAAGCGCCGCCCAGGAAGGTCAGCGGCGTCACCACCATCAGCGGCACGATCTGCAGCTTCTGGAAGTTGTCGGCCCACAGCCCGATGATGAAGCCGAACAGGCTGAACGTCACTGCGGTCAGCAGCAAAAAGCACAACATCCAGAACGGGTGCGCAATGCTGTAGGGCACGAAGATGCGCGCCGTCGCCAGGATCAAGAGGCCCAGCAGCACCGACTTGCTGGCCGCCGCACCCACATAACCCATCACCACCTCCATGGACGACACCGGTGCCGAAAGCAGCTCATAAATCGTGCCTGACCATTTCGGCATGTAGATGCCGAAGGCCGAGTTGGAGATGCTTTCATTGAGTAGCGACAGCATGATCAGGCCGGGAATGATGAAAGCGCCGTAGCTGATGCCGTCGATGTCGCCCATGCGCGAGCCGATGGCCGCGCCGAACACCACAAAGTAGAGCGAGGTTGAGATCACCGGCGAGGCGATCGACTGCATCAGCGTGCGGAAGGTGCGCGCCATTTCAAAGCGGTAAATGGCGCGGATGGCGTGCCAGTTCATGCGGCCTCCTTCATGGCAGCCGGCTTGTCGGCATGCACCAGGCTCACGAAGATGTCTTCCAGCGAACTTTCGCTCGAATGCAGGTCCTTGAAGTCGATGTGAAGCTCGGCCAGCCGCTTGAGCAGTGACGCAATGCCTGTTTCCTCGGTCTGTGTGTCAAAGGTGTAGACCAGGGTGTGGCCTTCGGCAGCCAGTTCCAGCGGCAGCCCAGCCAGCGCATCCGGAATGCGCTGCAGCGGCACCTGCAGCTGCAGGCTCAGCTGCTTCTTGCCGAGCTTGCGCATCAGCACGTCCTTGTCTTCCACCACGATCAGCTCGCCCTTGCTGATCACACCGATGCGGTCGGCCATTTCCTCGGCTTCCTCGATGTAATGCGTGGTCAGGATGATGGTGACACCGTTGCTGCGCAGTTCCCGCACCATTTGCCACATGTCGCGCCGCAGCTCCACGTCCACACCGGCGGTGGGTTCGTCAAGGAAGAGGATGGTCGGTTCATGCGACAGCGCCTTGGCAATCAGCACCCGGCGCTTCATGCCGCCCGACAGCGCCATGATCTTGCTGTCCTTCTTGTCCCACAGGGAGAGATCGCGCAGCACCTTTTCAATGTAGGCGGGGTTGGGCGGCTTGCCAAACAGGCCGCGGCTGAAGCTCACGGTGGCCCACACGGTCTCAAAAGCGTCGGTCGACAGCTCCTGCGGCACCAAGCCGATTTTGGCGCGGGCGGCGCGGTAGTCGCGCACGATGTCATGCCCGTCGGCTGTCACGCTGCCCAAGCTTGGCCGGACGATGCCGCAGACGATGCTGATCAGCGTGGTCTTGCCCGCGCCGTTGGGGCCGAGCAGGGCGAAAATTTCGCCGCGCCGGATCTCCAGGTCGACCGACTTGAGCGCGTGAAACCCGGAGGCGTAGGTTTTGCTGAGCTGCTGGATGGAAATGATGGGTTGAGTAGGTTGCACGCGGCGTCCTGAGGTGAGGGGGGTGCCGGAACAGGCCCGGCTGATTCTATCGAGTGCTGGTGAAAACGGCAGGGCCGGGGCTTTCAGGCCCTGACGGCGTATCTTGAAGCACCAGACCGGCCGTTTCGGGACAGGCAGTGGTGCGGCCGTCCTACAGCGGGCAAGGTGCTGCACGGTTAAGTTAAGTGTTCGTCCTTTGCATCTGCCCAGAAATCATTTTTGGAAGTTCATGGCCGAGGCAGAAAAACTGCCTGCGCATCACGCGCATTTTTCGCTCAACTCTTAAAGGACTCCCCATGAAATATTCCATCCTGCTGGTCGCACTGCTCGCTACCCTTGGCCTGACTGCCTGCGAACGTACCGTTGTGACACCAGCCCCCGAAGTTGTGACCGTGCCCGGCCCTGCCGGCCCCACCGGCGCTACAGGATCCACCGGAACCGCGGGTTCAACTGGCTCGACCGGTTCCACCGGCGCCACGGGTGCCAGCGGCGGTGAACCCGGCGCGACGGGCGCCACCGGTGCCACCGGCGCTACGGGCGCCACAGGTTCTACCGGCGCCACGGGCGACACCGTGATTGTGGTTCCGCAAAAGTAAGCTTGCAGCCCGCTGCAGTGCACTGCACTGCCAGCAAAAGGCTCCCGCCCTGACAGGCAGGAGCCTTTTTTTGCGTGAGAACGCAAGGACGGCGTATAGGTTTTTTTACTTGTTGCGCCGGCAGATGCGGTCATGAAGGCGGCTGACACCGGGGCACCTTTACAGGTAGCGGGTGATGGCCGGCGCTTCTGACCAGTTATCGTGCTTTCCGTCCACATAGGTGACTGGGGCCGCGGCCAGTTCTTCGGGCGTGGCGTCTTCCAGGCAGCCCAGGTTCACGCCGTAGATCTGCTTGCCGTCAGGTGTGTTGCCGATGCCGAAGGCGCGCACCCCGCAATGTTTGCAGAAAAGATGTTCGTTGCGCATCGTGTTGAACCGATAAGAGGTCAGTTCCGCCTGGCCTGACAGCAGACGGAAATCTTCAGGGGCAACGATGGCCGGCCAGAAACGGTTACGCGCGCAGATGGAGCAGTTGCAGCGGTAGGTGCTGACGCTCAGATCAATGTCGGCTTCAAAGCGCACCGCACCGCAGTGGCAGCTGCCATGGAAGGTTTTTTTCACCGGTTTTCGAGTCAAGGGCTGGATTCAGGGCTTGGGATAGCTGAGTTCCGGATACCAGTCGGTGCCGCGGCCTTCCGGCGTGCTGTCCAGGAGGGTCCACAGCGGCATCAGGTCGGGCGCGCCGCGCGGGTCCTGGCCCGGATCGGCAGTGGCCATGCCCATCTCGCCGCTCCAGAAATGGCGCATGCTGCCGTCGCGCCGGGAAAAAACATTGAATGCCGGTACATCGGCGTCTTCCGGGCTCACATAGTCACGTGTGTAGTCGCCGCTCACATCCGAATACAGCTTCAGGTGGCGCCAGCCGCGTTCTTTTTTGAAAGCCAGCAGGCGCGCAATGGGTGAGCGCGCCACCACCACCAGCGCGATGCGTTGTGCCACA
>CAZIYA010000201.1:0-6954 GCA_964543355.1 uncultured Polaromonas sp. | reverse complement strand
ATGGCTTTTTCGTTTGCCTGCGAGAAAGCCGGTTTTGCCACCGAAGAATTGGACACCCAGGCCCGCGTACGCCTGGTGCCGCAGGGCGAAGGTTTTCTGATCGACCGCATCATACTGACGCTGAAAGCCAAGGTTCCCGGCATCGACGAAGCCAGGTTCCAGCAGATCGCCAAGGCTTCAAAGCGCGACTGTCCGCTGTCCAAGGCGTTGGCCAGCATCCCTGACATTGAATTGACAGCCACGCTGTTGAAATAAGGGCCTCCACCGACGCTCAGCCGGCTTGCTCCGGAGGCTGGAAATGTTCGAGAATGCGTCCTGCAACAGCCAGACCACCAGGACACACCATGCTCCAACTGCGCCCCAACTGCGAATGCTGCAACAGGGACTTGCCCAACGAGTCCCCCGACGCCCGCATCTGCACCTTTGAATGCACTTTCTGCAGCGACTGCGCCAGCACGCGGCTGCATGGCATCTGCCCGAACTGCGGCGGTGAACTGGTGGCGCGGCCGCGCCGGCCAACGGAGAAGCTGGCCCGCTATCCGGCTTCGACCGAGCGCATCTACAAGCCCGCCGGCTGCGGAGCCGCAGCATGAACACCACCACCCTGCTGCTTTTTTCCGTGGTCGCGCTGGTTGCCATTGCAACGCCCGGCCCCACCGTGCTGCTGGCCCTGGCCAATGGTTCGCACTACGGCGTGCGCCGCTCGGTGCCCGGCATGCTGGGCGCCGTGCTGTCCGACTTCGTGCTGGTCGGCGCAGTGGCCCTGGGCCTGGGCGCCCTGCTGGCAGCGTCCGAGTTCTGGTTCTCGGTGCTGAAATGGGTGGGCGCGGTCTACCTCGCCTGGCTGGGCTTGCGCATGTTGCGTTCGCGCGGCGGGTTTGAGCTGCCGGCAGATGGCGCGGCGAAGGCCCAGCATGGCGGTCGAGCCATCTTCATGAAATCTTTCCTGGTGGCCGTGACCAACCCCAAGGGTTACCTGTTCTGCTCGGCCCTGCTGCCGCAGTTCATCGACCCGGCGGCCGCACAGACCCCGCAATACATCACGATCGCCATTGTTTTCGCCTCGCTGGACTTCAGCGTCATGCTGGCCTATTCATTTGTGGGCGCACGCGCCATACGCCTGCTCAAGGCCTCGGCCACCAAGTGGCTGGACCGTGCGTGCGGCGGCGCCCTGCTCGCCCTGGCCGGCTCACTGGCGTTTTACCGCCGCGCCAATTCGTGAACGTATAAGAAAGGCATTTACTGCTTGAGTTTTTCAAGCAGGAAATCGATGAACAGGCGCACCCGCAAGGGCACGTGCCGACCGTGCGGGTACAGCAGTGAAAACGGCCTGGACCGCCCCGCGAAAGGCTGCAACACCTCTTGCAGCCGGCCCTGGCGCAAGTCTTCTTCAACGATAAAACGGTACGTCTGAAGCAGGCCCGCGCCATGCCGGGCCAGCGTCACTCCGCCCAGCAGGTCTTCCGAGCAGCAGTACCCACCGCCGGTAGCCACCTCCAGCTCCTTGCCCACATGGCTGAACAGCCACGGAATTTTCTGCCCGCTGCTGGGCAGCAAAAACTGGATGCAGTCATGCTGCTGCAAGGCCTCCAGCGTGGCCGGTATTCCGGCCTGCTGCAGGTACGAAGGCGCGGCCACCACCACCAGGGCGGCGTCTTCCAGCTTGCGAGCGACCAGGCCGGAGTCGGGCTGTACGCGTCCGCGTATGGCGAGGTCGTAGCCCTCGTCGGCAAAGTTGACATTGCGGTTGCTCAGGTTGACTTCGACCTGCACCGCTGGATAAAGGGCGCGAAAAGCCGGTAGCAGAGGCAGCACGCGGTAATGCCCGTAAGGCGTGGGCAGGCTGATGCGCAGCACGCCGGCGGGCACCCATTGCTGGCCCGTGGCTTCGCGCTCGGCCTCCACCAGTTGCCCCAGCGCCTGCCGCGCCTGCTCGAAATAAGCACGGCCGGCTTCGGTCAGCCGTATCTGCCGCGTCGTGCGTGTGAAGAGCCGCACCCCCAGCCTTTCCTCCAGACGCGACACCGAGCGGCTCACGGCAGCGGGCGTGAGGCCGGCACTGCTTGCCGCCGCCGTGAAGCTGCAGAGCTCTGCCGCAAGGCAAAAAAGCTCAATGCTTCCCAGCTGAAGATCATCGAATTGGCGGCTCATGGTTTTGATTTTTTGTGGATTATCTATTACGCCTTGTAACTTATGAAGTTAATCAACCTGTATTTATCTCGCCAAACATCATCAATAGCATAAGGCCTTCTCAACTCACTTGCTCAAGGACTCCCATGAAACTGTTTTTCTCTCCTGGCGCCTGCTCACTGGCGCCCCATATCGTTCTGAAGGAAACCCAGCAGACGTTCAAGCTTGAAAAAGTTGATACAGGCACCCACACCACCGCAGGCGGAGCCGACTACTACGCCATCAATCCCAAGGGCGCCGTGCCCGTGCTGGAACTTGAGAACGGCGAACGCCTGACCGAGGGCCCCATCATTGCGCAATACCTTGCCGACAAGGCAGGCCGCGCCGACCTGCTCCCGGCCGCCGGCAGCATGGACCGCTACCGCGTGATGGAATGGCAGAACTACATCACCTCTGAGCTGCACAAAACTTTCACGCCACTGTTCAACCCGGACCTGGACAGCAGCGCCAAGAAAACCCTGGCCAGCGTCCTGCGAAAAAAATACGAATGGGTCAACACCCAGTTGCAGTCCAAAAACTATTTGCTTGGCCAGTCCTTCACCGTTGCCGATGCCTACCTGTTTGCGGTCACAGGTTGGGCCAAGTACGTGTCGCTGGACCTGTCGGACCTGAAACACCTGCAGGATTTCCTGGCACGCGTGTCCGGCCGGCCCGCCGTGCGCGAGGCCTTGAAGGCCGAAGGACTGCTGGCATGAACCACTGGAAAACCACGGCCCTGACCCAAAGGCTGGGCCTGACGGCGCCGATTGTGCAAGGCCCTTTCGGAGGCGGCCTCTCCTCGGTGGCACTGACCGCCGCAGTCAGCGAAAACGGAGGGCTGGGCTCGTTTGGGGTGCATCACCTGACAGGCACGCAAATTGAAGAGACGGCCCAGGCCATACGCCTGAAAACAAAACAGCCTTTCGCATTGAACCTGTGGGTGCCGCATGAAAACAGCGAAGAGCCGCCACTCACAGACGCGGAGTTCGAGCAGAACGTGGCGTTGCTCGCGCCCTACTTCAAGGAACTCGGCGAACCCCTGCCCACGCGGCCCGAGCGTTTCAGCCCGCGCTACGAGGACCAGGTGCAGGGCCTGCTGGCAGCCCGCCCCGCCGTGTTCAGCTTTGTCTTCGGCATTCCGTCGCCGGACATCCTGCGCCAGTGCAAGGCGCTCGATATCGTGACACTGGGCGCCGCCACAACGCCTGAGGAGGCGATGGCGCTCGACAGCGCCGGCGTCGACATGGTGGTGGCCACCGGCTTTGAGGCGGGCGGGCACCGTGTGTCTTTTTTGCGCCCGGCCGACAACTCGCTCACCGGCACATTGGCGCTGATTCCTCAGGTGGTCGATGCGATCAAGGCACCGGTCATTGCCGCAGGCGGCATTGCCGACGGGCGCGGCATCGCAGCAGCCCTGGCACTGGGCGCCCAGGGTGTGCAGATCGGCACGGCTTTCCTGGCCTGTGTCGAGTCATCTGCCAGCGACATCCATCGCCAGAAGTTGTTCAGCCCCGACGCCCGATACACCGCCCTCACCCGCGCCTTCAGCGGGCGCCTGGCGCGCGGCATTGAAAACCGCTTCATGAACGAGTTGAAGGTGCATGGGGGTGATATTGCACCCTACCCGGTCCAGAACTGGCTGACAGGCCAGATGAAACCGGCGGCCATTGCCCAGGGCAGATCAGACTTGATGTCGCTCTGGTCCGGTCAGGCCGCACCATTGCTCAGGCACAGGAACGCGAGCTCGCTGATGCAGGCACTGCAGCAGCAGACTGACGACGCGCTAAGGCGGGCGTTCCATCACGCTGGCTGAAACAGCCCGTCATCAGCGCGATCTCCAGCGACTCCAGTGCACCCATGCCACCCATGCCAGAGATGCCCCGCCAACAGCTCCTGATTTCATAGCTATCGACGCCCGCCCCCATTGGGCGGGAAGCTGTTTTTGCGTTGAATCAATGAATGCCTCCGGCAGGGACATTCTGACCCATAAGTAGGACTCGTCTGATGGCGTGAGGTGCCGATCGGACTTACCGTGGGCGTTTGAATGGAGCCGCCCATGAACCCGTCCTCCCCCAGCCATGCACCCGAGAGCCGCGAAGTCCGCATTCCCTGCGGCGAGGCCTGGCTGTACGGCGACCTGGTCCTGCCGGCCGACGCCCAGGGCGTGGTGCTGTTTGCCCACGGCAGCGGCAGCGGGCGGCACAGCGCGCGCAACCGGCAAGTCGCGCAGCGGCTCCAGCATGCGGGCATCGCCACGCTGCTGTTCGATCTGCTCGCCGTGCAGGAAGAGCAGGTGGACATCCACACACGCGAGCACCGTTTCGACACTGCCCTGCTGACCGGCCGCATGCAACAGGTCACCGAATGGGTGCTCGCGCAGCCCGGCCTGCAGCACACTCCCATCGGCTACTTCGGCGCCAGCACGGGCAGCGCGGCGGCGCTGATTGCCGCGGCCCGGCTTGGCAAACGTATTGCCGCCGTGGTCTCGCGCGGCGGCCGCCCCGACCTCGCTGGTCCGGTGGCACTGGCGGCGGTGACCGCGCCCACGCTGCTGATTGTGGGCGGCGCCGACGAGGAGGTCATCACGCTCAACGAGCAGGCCTATGCCCATTTGCAGTGCGAAAAACGGCTCGAGATTGTCCCGGGCGCCACCCACCTGTTCGAGGAGCGCGGCACGCTGGAGCAGGTGGCCGACCTGGCGGCCACCTGGTTCAACACGCACCTGGCAGCCACCAGGACCCCGGGAGTCCAGCATGACAGACACACGCCTTCCCTATGAAAACCGGCGCCAGGCCGGCCGCGTGCTGGCCGGTGCGCTGGCCCATTACCGCGGGCGGCCCGGCCTGCTGGTCCTGGCCCTGCCGCGTGGTGGTGTACCCGTGGCTTTTGAAGTGGCCATGGCGCTGGAAGCGCCGCTGGATGTCTTTGTGGTGCGCAAGCTGGGTTTTCCGGGCCACGAGGAATACGCCATAGGCGCGATTGCCAGCGGCGGCGTGCGGGTGATGAACTCCCTGCCCGGCATGACCGTGTCGCCCGACGCGCTGGCAGAGGTGGTGGCGCGCGAGCAGGCCGAGCTGGTGCGGCGTGAACAGCTGTACCGCGGCCAGCGCCCGGCCATCGATGTACGCGGCCGCACGGTGATTGTGGTTGACGACGGACTGGCCACCGGTGCAACCATGCGCGCCGCAGTGCTGGCCATCCGGCAGCAGCAGCCGGCCCGGCTGGTCGTCGCCGTGCCGGTCGGCGCCGCAGAGAGTTGCCGGGAACTGCAGGACGTGACCGATGAAGTGGTCTGCCCCGCCGCGCCCGAGCCGTTTCGCGCGGTCGGCCTCTGGTACCGCGAGTTTCCCCAGACCGGTGACGACGAGGTGCACACGCTGCTGGAAGATTCGCGTCGCCTCCATGCCCGCGCCGTCCACCTGAAACCTCACGAACCTCACGAGGACTCCCCATGACCCCGCAGCACGCACATTCCCAGACCGATGCAGAACTGCTGGAGAGCCTGCAGAAGCACCTGCAGCCGCTGACTGGCAATACACACGATTACGACGGACTCATGGAGTTGATCGGCCCGGCGCGTTTTGCCCTGCTCGGCGAGGCTTCGCACGGCACGCGCGAGTTCTACCAGGAGCGCGTGAACATCACCAAGCGCCTGATCACCGAAAAAGGCTTCACCGCCATCGCGGTGGAGGCCGACTGGCCTGACGCCTGGCGCGTCAACCGCTATGTGCGCGGCCTGTCCGACGACCGCAACGCCGGGGACGCCCTGTCGGGGTTTGAACGTTTTCCGGCCTGGATGTGGCGCAACACGGTGGTGCGCGATTTTGTGGAGTGGCTGCGCGGGCACAACAGCGGCCGCGCGCCCGCGCAGCAGGTGGGTTTTTACGGCATGGACCTGTACAGCCTGTTCACCTCCATCCAGGAGGTGCTGGCCTACCTGGACCGCACCGACCCCGCTGCGGCGGAGCGGGCCCGCGAGCGTTATGCCTGTTTTGACCATGCGGCGGAAGATAGCCAGGCCTACGGTTATGCCACCAGTTTCGGCCTGGCACCCAGCTGCGAAGACGAGGTGGTGCAGCAGCTGCGCAGCATGAACCTGCGCTTCGGGCACATGCCGGCCACCCCCGGGCTGGAGCGCGACGAGATGTTTTACGCCCAGCAGAACGCACGCCTGGTGCGCAATGCTGAGGAGTACTACCGCGCGATGTTCGGCGGTCGCGTGCTGTCATGGAATCTTCGCGATACGCACATGATGGAGACCCTCCAGGCGCTGCTCACGCACGTTCGCCAGACCTCCGGGGAGGCACGCGCCGTGATCTGGGCGCACAATTCCCATCTCGGCGATGCCCGCGCGACGCACATGGGCGACAGCGGGGAGTTGAATCTCGGACAGCTCGTTCGCGAGACGCATGGCCAGCAGGCGCGCTTGATTGGGTTCACGACGCACACCGGCACGGTGACGGCCGCGTCGAACTGGGACGAACCTGCCCAGCGAAAGCGCGTGCGTCCATCACTGCGTGACAGCTACGAACGGTTGTTTCATGACGTGGATGTATCGCAGTTTCTACTGCTGCTCGACGATCCCGAGATACGGCCAATCCTTGCCACTCCCAGGCTGGAGCGCGCCATCGGCGTGATCTATCGCCCCGACACCGAGCGCATCAGCCACTACTTCAAGGCGCGACTGCCCGAGCAGTTCGACGCAGTGCTGCACATCGACGAGACGCACGCGCTGGAGCCTTTGGAGGCGTGGTCCCACGACGAGGCGGACTTGCCCGAGACGTA
>CAZIYA010000200.1:0-6981 GCA_964543355.1 uncultured Polaromonas sp. | reverse complement strand
CATCATGGAGTACATCCAGGCCGACATCTGGGTTCGGTTCCAGAGGATGCAGGGCCATGCGGTGAATTTTGTCGGCGCCGACGACGCGCATGGCGCGCCCATCATGATCGCGGCCGAAAAAGCCGGTAAGACGCCACAGCAGTTTGTGGCCGACATCGCCGCGGGCCGCAAGCCCTACCTGGACGGTTTCCACATCAGTTTTGACAACTGGCATTCGACCGACGCGCCGGAGAACCACGAACTGGCCCGGCAGATCTACCGCGACCTGCGCGACAACCCGCAGGGCTCGCTGATAGCGACCAAAACCATTGAGCAGTTTTTTGACGTCGAAAAAAACATGTTCCTGCCGGACCGCTACATCAAGGGCACCTGCCCCAAGTGCGGCACCAAAGACCAGTACGGCGACAACTGCGAAAACTGCGGCGCGGTGTATGCGCCTACGGACTTGATCAACCCGTATTCAGCTTTGTCGGGCGCAACGCCTGTACTCAAAAATTCCGAACATTTTTTCTTCAAACTGTCTGACCAGCGCTGCGTGGACTTTCTTGAGACCTGGACACAGGACGGCAAGCTGCAGCCGGAGGTGGCCAACAAGGTCAAGGAGTGGTTCAGCGTTCGCACCAACCCCGACGGCAGCCAAAGCGAAGGTCTGGGCGACTGGGACATCAGCCGGGATGCGCCCTACTTCGGCATTGAAATTCCCGACGCGCCGGGCAAGTACTTTTATGTCTGGCTGGACGCACCAGTCGGCTACCTGGCTTCGCTGAAAAACCTGCTCGAAAAACGCGGTGAGAACTACGACGCCTATATGGCCAGCCCCGGGCTGGAGCAGTACCACTTCATCGGCAAGGACATCGTCACCTTCCATACCCTCTTCTGGCCGGCGATGCTGCATTTCAGCGGCCGCAAGACGCCGGACAACGTGTTTGTGCATGGCTTCCTCACCGTGAACAACGGCGAGAAGATGAGCAAGAGCCGCGGCACCGGACTGGACCCGCTCAAATACCTGAGCCTGGGCATGAACCCCGAGTGGCTGCGTTATTACCTGGCTGCCAAGCTCAATGCGAAGAATGAAGACATTGACTTCAACGCCGATGATTTCATGGCACGGGTCAACAGCGACCTGGTCGGCAAGTACATCAACATTGCCAGCCGCGCGGCGGGCTTCATTGCCAAGCGTTTTGGCGGCAAGCTTGGCGAGGTTTCAGCCGACGGTGATGCCCTGCTCTCGGTGTTGCGCGATCAGAAAGACAATGTCACGTCGCTGTATGAATTCCGGGAATTTGCCAAGGCATTGCGCGAAGTCATGCTGCTGACCGACCGCGTCAATGCTTATGTAGACCAGAACAAGCCTTGGGAGCTGGCCAAGCTGTCGGGCATGGACACGCGTTTGCAAGACGTCTGCACGGTATGTATCGAAGCCTTCCGCCTGCTCACCATCTACCTCAAACCGGTCTTGCCGGCTCTGGCCGCGGAAGTGGAAAATTTCCTGAAAACCGGGCCCCTGGGTTTTGCCGACGCGGCAGCCAGCCTGGGCAGCGGCCATGTGATCGGCGACTACAAGCACCTGATGCAGCGCGTCGACATCAAGCAACTTGATGCATTGTTTGAGCCTCCAGCCCAGGACACACCTGCGCAAGCAGCTATCGAATCCATAGCACCTGGCGGCGAGGAACTCGCCCCCACCATCACCATCGACGACTTCGCCAAGGTCGATTTGCGCATTGCAAAAATCGTCAACTGCGAGGCCGTCGAAGGTTCAACCAAGCTGCTACGGCTGACGCTGGACGTGGGCGAAGGGAAAATGCGCAACGTCTTCAGCGGCATTGCCTCCGCCTACAAGCCCGAAGACCTGGTCGGCAAACACACGGTGATGGTCGCCAACCTGGCGCCACGCAAGATGAAATTCGGCATCAGCGAAGGCATGGTGCTGGCCGCCAGCCATGCCGACGAAAAAGCCACGCCCGGCATCTTTGTGC
Organism: uncultured Polaromonas sp.; assembly: GCA_964543355.1. GTDB lineage: Bacteria > Pseudomonadota > Gammaproteobacteria > Burkholderiales > Burkholderiaceae_C > Polaromonas. The sequence goes on along the minus strand of CAZIYA010000200.1, from coordinate 5,002 downwards.
TGGAGCCCTGGCCGGGCGCCCTGCCCGGCATGCGGGTGCGCTGAGCACGCTCTTCACGCGAGAAAACGCAGGGCCTTGCCCGGCCGCGCGGCCAGCTCGGTGACCACGGCATCCAGCGCCTGCAGCAGCGCGCCCACGCCCGCCGCACGGAAAGGTGTAGCGGCAATGGCCACCTTGAGCTGCAGCACGGCCCCCGGCGGCAGCAACTCACTGGACGACAGCCCGCGCGCGATCAGGCGCTGGCCCATCTCCGAGATCTGGTCGCGCGTGACCCGGCCTTCCAGAATCAGCACAAAGTCGCCGTCGCGGTGCCGCGCCACGGTGTCGCCTTCCCGGGCCACCTGGTTGATGCAGGCACCGGCGTGGACCAGCGCCATCTGCGCGACCTGCAGGCCGTACTCGTCACGAATCTGCTGGATATTGCCGATGCGCACCCGCAACACCACCCCCAGCGCCGGGTCCCGCAGCTGGTGCTGGAGCAACTGGTGGAGGCGCTCGAGCATCACCCGGTGGTTGGCCGCACCGGTCAGCGGATCGACCCGGGCCATGGCGCCGACGCGCGCCTGGTTGCTGCGCCGCTCGCGGCTGCGCAGGTACAGGGCAACCAGCAGCAAGGGGATTTCAACGGCAACGCCCAGTTGCGCGCCATATTGCGTCATGAAGGACAGCGGCATGAGCTGCATGTTGCGCAGGACGGGAAAGACCGAACCGGCAAGTACCGCCAGCATGCCGGCCAGCACCCACAAACCGACGCGTGGAATGCGCCAGGCGTACCAGGCCGCGACCCCGAGATAAACCACAAAACTGGCCAGGTAGTAGGGGCCGCTGAGCGCAAAGAACGGGTCCCGCCCAACGAACAGGAAGCCCAGTGCCAGCACAGCGCCCGCGGCGGCCAGGGCCAGCATCAGGTGGGTCGGCCAGCGGGCGCCCCGGCCGACAACCAGCTCACGCAGAAAGATGTGCCCCAGGGCCGCGCCGGTCACCGGCAGCACATTGGAGGCCGCGTCGTTCCACCACGGGTTGTCGGGCCAGAAGTACTCCCCGGCCAGGCCGGTCAGCGAGAGCTGTCCGCAGGCAATCACCAGCACATAGGCGGCGTAATAGAAATGGATGGAATCGCGCCACGAATAGGCGTTGACCGTACAGATCACGACGACCAGCGCCACCAGCCCGGCATACGCGCCCAGCAGGAAATGCCAGCGCTTGCTGGACTCCTGGAAATCGCGTGCGCTCCATACACTCCAGCGCACGCTGATGGGGTGGCTGTGTTGCACCCGCAAGTAGCTTGGGCGCACCTCCCCCGGCTGCTGCACCAGCTCGAACGCCGGATGCAGGTAGGGCAAGGGCCATTGCGATACCGCGATCGAATCGCCCGAACGCTGGACATCCCAGCTGCCGTCGGCCGCGGGCCGGTACAGCGCCACAAGGTTCATGCCGGGGTGCGGCAGCGCCAGCACCAGCGGCGTGGGCACACTCACGGCGCGAAGGGCCAGCTGGTACCACAGGGCCGCGCCGCCGCCGGCCGGCATGATGCGGTCCGCATTGGCCGGTGTTGCCTCGCCCAGCGCAAAACGCTGCCGGACCTGCTCCAGCGTCTGGCTGCCCGATGCATCGATCAGCACCAGCGCCTCGCCCTGCCGCCCCAACCAGGTCGTGGCAAGGTCCTTTCCTTCCTGAGCATCCTGCGCCAGAACCGGCAGGCCGGCCCCAAAGCAGCAGACCGCCAGGGCGAAGGCAAGCCGGTAGCTCAGGCACGAAAGGCTGGAAAAAAGTGGCATGGTCTGTGCTGCACCGGCTTAAGATAGCCAACGGCGGATTTTTGAAACAGGAAAAGCAGGCCGCACTTTAACAAGGGGCCCCCGGTATGACCATCCCACAGTTAGAGGATGAAACCGGCCGGCTTGCCACTCTGAACTCTCTTCTTTGATGAATTTGCCCACCTACCTCGCGCCTTTTCGTCCGCGCATTGTTTCTGCACTCCGCGGCTACACGCGCGAACGCTTCACCAAGGACCTGGGCGCCGGCCTGACCGTCGGCATCGTGGCTCTTCCGCTGGCGATGGCCTTTGCGATTGCCTCCGGCCTGTCGCCGCAGGCCGGCATCTGGACCGCCATCATTGCGGGCGGGCTGATTGCGTTGCTGGGCGGTTCGGCGGTGCAGATCGGCGGACCGGCGGGCGCCTTCATCGTGATCGTCTACGGCATCGTCGAGCAATACGGCCTGCCGAACCTGCTGATTTCCACTGCCTGCGCCGGGGTACTGCTTTTTTTACTCGGGTTTCTGAAAATGGGCACGCTGGTGCGTTATGTGCCCGTCAGCATCGTGGTCGGTTTCACCAACGGCATTGCGGTGCTGATTGCGCTGTCGCAGCTCAAGGACCTGCTGGGCCTGCAGATAGCCAAAATGCCGGCGGATTTTTTCTCGCAGATCAAGGCCATCATCCTCCACATCGATTCCTTCAACCCCTACACGCTGGGCCTGGGCGTGGCCTGTTTTCTGGGCCTGATCCTCTGGCCCAAACTGTTCGTCAGCCGTTCCATGACGGCCAACGGCTTCACGGCGCGGCTGATCGGCCTGGTCCAGGCGGTCGAAGGCGTGCAACTGCTGCGCGCCACGCGTGCGGTGTCCCGCGTGCCGGGGCCCATCGTGGCGCTGATCACGCTGACGGCTTTCGCTTATGCCCTGAGCCTTCCGGTCGAAACCATAGGCACACGTTTTGGCGGCATCCCGCAGGCCCTGCCGGCGTTCGCGCTACCGGCCTTTTCGTGGGACACGGTGCGCCTGCTGCTGCCGCCCACACTGACCATCGCCGTGCTGGGTGCGGTGGAATCGCTGCTGTGCGCACGTGTTGCCGACCAGATTTCGGGCCTGCCCAAACACGACCCCAACCAGGAACTGATGGCCCAGGGTGTGGCCAATTTTGTCGTGCCTTTTTTTGGCGGCATGCCGGCCACCGGCACGATTGCCCGCACCGTCACCAACTTGCGGGCTGGCGCCAGCTCGCCGGTCGCGGGCCTGGTGCATGCGCTGATGCTGATGCTGATCGTGCTGGCCGCCGCACCGCTGGCCATGCATGTACCGCTGGCCGTGCTGGCCGGCATTTTGCTGCACGTGGCCTGGAACATGGGCGAGTGGCGCGAGCTGGCGCATCTGCGCCAATACAGCAACCACTACCGGCTGCTGATGCTGGGCACCTTCTTCCTGACCGTGGTATTCGACCTCACGGTCGCGCTGCAGGTGGGTCTGCTGCTGGCCTGCGTGCTTTTTGTGCGGCGCATGAGCTCGCTGTTCCAGGTGGTGGAAACGGGGCGCAGTGCCGATGCCATCCACTTCCAGCTTTACGGTTCGCTGTTTTTCGGCGCGGTCGCCAAGATCGACCCGGTGCTCTCGGTCGTCGAAAGCGCGCCGCAGGGCCTGCTGGTCCGGCTCGACGCCCAGTCGCTGCAGTCGCTTGACGCCTCCGGGCTGGATGTGCTGGGGCAGTTGCACAAGGCCATCACCCTGCGCGGCGGCCGGCTGGTGATCTCGGGCCTGAACGCCCAGCCCCGTGCAGTGATGGAACGCGCGGGCTTTCTGGTGAAAGTTGAAGAACTATGAAAATGATAGCTTCCTGCGCTTGTTCCATAAGGGCTACAGCCATTTTTAACACCTGATTTCAGCGGTTGGGGCCGCTGGGCCCGGTCGCCTCGGCATCGACCGAGGCGGTGCGCACGACGCGCAGCTCCCGATCAAACACCACGGTGAAAATTCTCGGCGTGACCGGGGGCGACAGGTAACGCCAGTCGTAGTGCGTCTCCTGCTGCAACGCATAAGGTGTGACTTTCATCGGCTTGCCCAGCATCTTGCGCACCTGCTCCATCGGCATGCCGGGCAGGACCAGCGCGAAGTTCTGCGGCGTCAGGACCTGACGCAAGGCGCTCATCCTGCCGTCCGGGCCGATGGTGATCATGTAGTTGACCTGGCCCTCGGGCTGGCGGTTGTATTCCAGCGTACGCGCGCCGGGCTGGGCAGCGGCGCCGGGAAAAGGGTTGCCCGCCAGATCGGCGGCGCTCCAGATTTTCTCGGGCTCGCCAAAACGGGCGCGCACATCGGCCTCGGTGGCCACACCTTCCTCGAGTTCGGCGATGCGCTGCGGGTCGCAACCCACCATCCCCAGCAATACCGACAGCAATCCCATGAGAGCAAGAGTCCTTGTGTGCGCCCGGCCCGCCGCTGTGCGGCTCGCCCGGAAAACGAAAAAAGGCAGGCGCATGGTGGTCCCCGGTAAAATCAGTCAATTCAACGTTTCAGGCAGTTTAATTCCATGTCCATCTTCGCCCGACCCCACTACAGCTCGGAAGCAACCCGGTTCATTGACGAACTCAAGGCGAAAAAGCCCACGCTGGAGGCCGAGCAGCGCGCCGGACGCGCGATCTGGTGGGACAAGAAGCTGGACCGCTCCGAGCAGACCGACTACCAGGATGCCCGCGTACCGCAGCAGCCCTATGTGTACGGCACGAGCGGCCACCCGAACAGCAAGCCCTGAATTGAGGGTCAAAAAGGCCTCCAGCCCTTACCGGGCATGCGCTAACAGCTATATTTTTCATAGCGTCTCACGGCCCTGACCTCCCCGCCCCATGTCCACGATCACCGAACTGCCCCCTTCACCTTCCGAGCCGGGCCAGCCTTCCGAGGCCCTGGCGCTGGACGGCATGCCCGGGGTGATCGACCAGGTGGCGCTGGCCCGGCTGTATGGCGAGCCGCTGTTTGCGATGCCGCAGGATTTGTACATCCCGCCGGATGCGCTGCAGGTCTTCCTGGAGGCCTTCGAAGGCCCGCTGGACTTGCTGCTCTACCTGATCCGCAAGCAGAACTTCAACATCCTCGACATCCCGATGGCCGCCGTCACGCGCCAATACCTGGTCTATGTCGATGAAATCCGCGCGACCAACCTGGAGCTGGCCGCCGAGTACCTGCTGATGGCCGCGATGCTGATCGAGATCAAGTCGCGCATGCTGCTGCC
>CAZIYA010000199.1:0-6986 GCA_964543355.1 uncultured Polaromonas sp. | reverse complement strand
CTGGTGCTGGACGAGCCGACCAACGACCTGGACATCGACACGCTGGAACTGCTGGAAGACCTGCTGCAGAACTACGAAGGCACGGTGTTCCTGGTCAGCCATGACCGGCGCTTCCTCGACAACGTGGTCACCAGCACCATTGCCTACGAAGGCACGCCCGAGAACCCGGGCTTCTGGCGCGAATACGAGGGCGGCGTCACGGACTGGCTGACCCAGTCGAAACGGGCGGCGCAAATCACAGGCAGCGCAAAACCCCCGGCTGCTTCTTCCAGCGCCAAAATCACAAGCAAAAACACGTCCGAGCCCAATAAGGACGGGCGCGAACAGCTATCAAAAAAGAAGCTGAGCTACAAGGAGCAGCGGGAGCTCGACGGGCTGCCGGCGCTGATCCAGCAGCTCGAATCACAGCAGAAAGCCATTACCCAGGAGCTGTTCGACGGTACGCTCTACACCAGCAACGCCAAACGCGCAGCCGAGCTGAATGCCCGCAACACCAAAATCGAAGAAGAACTGATGGCGGCCCTGCAGCGCTGGGAAACCCTGTCGACCTAGCACTGAGGCACCCGCCGCCAGGTCGCAGCGGGTGTCGGGCAAAGCGCCTACAAATTCTTGCGCTGGCGTCGGGCCAAGCGGCGCCCTCTGAAACAGCTGCTTACGCTAAAGTGGCGGCATCCTCCAAAGCCGCTTCATGCACCTACGTACCCTGTTTCATGCCCGCCTGTTTTCCACTTCCTGGCGCTGGGTCGCCCCGCTGATGCTAGGCGCATGGCTGGCCGGCTGCGCCTCGCTGCCCAGCGAGGTCGATCGCCCGGTGTCCACCGCGCTGGCCAATCCCGAACAAACCCGGATCGGCCATGCGGTGCAGCAGCGCGCCGCCAAGGCGGGCACGCGCAATGACTCGGGTTTTGCCCTCGTCAACAGTGCCGAACTGGCTTTCACCAGCCGCATGGCGCTGATAGACGCGGCGCAAAAAACACTGGACATCCAGTACTACGCCATCCACGCGGATGAAACCACCGACCGCATGTTCGACGCCCTGCGCACGGCAGCAGCTCGCGGCGTGCGCATCCGCATTCTGCTCGACGACTTCAACACCGTCGGCAAAAACGCCCAGGTCCTCAAGCTGGCCTTTGAGAAAAACATAGAGCTGCGGTTGTTCAACCCCTTGCCGGGCGGGCGCGGCTCGCTGTTTTTCCGCATCCTCGGCTCGCTGAAAGACATGGACCGCATCCAGCGCCGCATGCACAACAAGATTTTTGTCGCCGACAACGCGGTTGCGATCACTGGCGGACGCAACCTGGGCGAAACCTATTTCGGCCAGGGCGAAGGCACCAACTTCATCGACGCCGACGTGCTGGCCGCCGGGCGCATCGTGCGCGAACTCTCGCGCAGCTTCGACCTCTACTGGAACAACCCGCTGGCCTACCCGGTGCAGTCGCTGATGACCGCCAAGGAGATTGAAGCGCTGAAGCCACCGCCTGCCGCCGCCCAGCCGGGCACCGGGGAAACAAGGCCCACCGACGGCACCGACCCTGCCCGGCCCGCGCCGCGCAAGGCCACCGCACTCGACGGTTCGGCCAGCACCCCGGCGCCGCTGCCCGACAGCACCAACCTGGCATTGCTCGACTGGACCTGGGCGCCTTCCACCCTGCTGGTCGACAAGGCCTCCAAGATTGCCGCCGACGCCGATGCCGTGGAAGCAGCCCAGGACACCACGGTTGATGGCCTGCTGCAGCTGATGGCGGAAGCCAGAAGCGACCTGCTGATCGTTTCGCCTTATTTCGTGCCCGGCCCGCGCATGCTGGCGCAGCTCGCAGCCATCCGGCAAAAAGGCGTTCGCATCCGTGTGTTGACCAACTCGCTGGCATCCAATGACGCACCGGCTGCGCATGTGGGTTACGCCCGCTACCGCAAGGCCCTGCTGGAGCTGGGCATCGAGCTGTATGAAATGCGCGCCGAGCAGGAAGGCACGCTGAGCAGCTTCAACTCCCTGGGCAGTTCCGGCTCGGCCGCCGGCTCGCGCGCCAGCCTGCACTCCAAGGTGGTGGTCCTGGACGACCAGTTGCTGGTGGTCGGGTCCATGAACCTCGACCTGCGCTCCCAGTTGCAGAACACCGAGGTGGCGCTGGTGATCCGCAGCCGCAAGCTGTCGGCCGAAACCACGCGCCTGATCGAGCCCGCGCTGGCCCGCGGCGCCTACAAGGTGGAGCTGCAGGACGGCCTGCTCGTCTGGCGTGCGCCGCAAGGTTCGCAGCTGGAAGACTCCAGCACGGAGCCAGACGCGAGTTTCGGCCTCAAGCTGATGCTCCTGCTGATCGGGCCGTTCGCGCCCGAGGAAATGCTCTGATCCCTTTGGCCCCTATTGGCCTCTCTATCCGGCGCAGTTCGCAGTTCGTCGCAAATACCCGACAGGCGGCGGCGCCGGTTTGCCTGACCGCGATGACCACGCGCCGCTGAAACGCCATGCCTGCCTGGAGGCCTTTCGGTGTATGAGCGCTCAAGGCCGTCGCGCCAGGCTATTGATTTGGTAGTAAACCCGGTTTCGGGCAAGCGCCTTTGGGGCAGGTGCGGCGGCATCAACACCCGCCGCGCCTGACGCCGCCTCGCGCAATTTTCCTTGTTTGCCCGACGGACTTGCCCAACAATGGCATGGCCCTTCTCATCCTCCGCCCGAGCCGGCCCTGGACCTGCCCCATGCGCATGACAAAGTCCTTGAAACCCCTCGCCCCCGCCCTGCTGCTGGCCGCCATCCTGGTGGGCTTTTGCGCCTGGTATTTCGGGCCGCCGTGGCCGTCCCGGTTCACGCTGGAGTGGGACGAAGAGGTGCAGTTGCATGATGCGCGCATCATCAACATCCACATCAAGCGCAGTTATGAACGCCAGAGCCTGCTGACCCGCTGGAATGGCCTGCATCGCGCCACCGAAATCAGCTTCGACGCAGGCCCGCCCGTCGGGCGCTTCACCATGAACTTCGACGCCTATGACGTCGCACTGATTGAACACAAGGACCAGGTCTGGTATGTCGGGCTGACCCGGAGCGCAGGCGCGCCGCCTGCCCGGCCGGGCGACTGGCAGCTTCCTTTCCTGATGCTCAAGCCCGATGGCCGCATCACCGAGCCCGTCAACGCAGGCTCGCTTCCCGCCGAGTTCATCAAGTGGAATGTGATGCCCGGCACGCCCGGCCCCGAAGGGCTCGCGCCATTTCACAACACCCAGGTCCGGCTTCCCGAGAAAATGCGCCACTGGGCCGAGTACCCGGGGACTCACCCTGGCGATGTCGTGCGGCTCGGACGACCCCAGTGATACCTCGCCATGCATGACGCCAGGCCGTTCAGGCCAGGGCGGCACGCAATAGCTACTGAATTGATAGCTGCTTGCGCCCGCTCACTATGGGTTGGAGGCCAAAAAACCTCAAATTCAGGACGAGACTTATTCCGGCTCGATGCCCGCGCCCTTGATGATCCGGCCCCACTTGACGGTTTCAGCCGACTGGAACTTGCGCAGGTCTTCCGGGTTGCTGGTGAAAATTTCTATACCACTGGCCTGGTAGAAAGGTGCGGCCGAGCTGCTTCGCGCGGCCCTGGCCAGCATGTCGGCGAGTTTGGCCACCACGTCGGCGGGGGTTCCGGCCGGCGCGTAGGCGGCAAACCAGTACGTCATCTCGTAGCCTTTCACGCCGGCCTCGGCAATGGTCGGCACGTCAGGCGCCAGCGGTGAGCGCTGCCGGGTCGACACGCCCAGCGCCCTGAGCTTGCCAGCCTTGACCTGCGGCAGGCCGGTTGCCATGTCGGTGATCATCATGTCGATCTGCCCGCCGAGCAGGTCGGTCACGGCCGAGGGGTTGCTCTTGTAGGGAATATTCAGGATGTAGGTGCCTGTCATCTGCTTGAACAGCTCGACCGCCACGCGGCTGGACGAACTACCGCTGCCAAAAGACAACCTGCCGGGTTTGGACTTGGCCAGTGTGATGAATTCGCTGACGTTTTTCACCGGCAGCGCAGGGTTGACCACCATGATCTGGCCGCCGCGGCCCAGGGCGGTCAACGGGACGAAGTCCTTGACCGGGTCGTAGGGCAGTTTTTTGAACAGATGCTGGTTCGCCGCCTGCGTGGTGTTGGTGGTGATGAAGACGGTGTAGCCGTCCGGCCTGGCCTTGGCCGCCGTCTGGGCCCCGATGATACTGTAGGCACCCGGCTTGTTGTCCACCACCACGCTGATTTTTGCGTCGTTGGTCACCGCCTGGCCAAGCGCGCGTGCCAGCTGGTCGGTGGCGCTGCCTGAGGCAAAAGGCACAACGAACGTGATGGGTTTGTCGGGGAAGGCCTGGGCCTGTGCAAGCACCGGCGCCAGGGCGCAGGCAGCCGCGACGGCCAGCATGACAGGACGGATACGCGCGTTGGTGAATGTTTTCATGTTGTCTCCTTCTAGTTAAAAAAATCAGCGGGGGTCAGACCCTTTCAACAGGCCGGCCAGAGCAGCGGGAACCTGTACCGGCAAGTCCAGCAGCCAGAACGACAGCGCCTTGCCGTGGGTATCGAGGTTGAGCGCATCGTTGACGCCGCCATCGAGTACGTCGTCCAGCACAAAATTCATGGCCCAGAGCATCGGCAGCTCGTGCCGCTGCACACGGCCGGGCCGGCGGTGCGCGAAGTGCCGCGCCACGGCGACCTCCGTCACCTGCGCCAGCAGCACCGGGTACAGGTCCGGATGCCAGGCAATCACGCTGATGCTGGAGCGGTTGCCTTTGTCGCCGGTGCGCCCATGGGCGGCACGGTACAGGGGAACAGTGACGTCCGGCGCGTTCATGCAGCCTCCTGCAGCGCGTCCAGCATCTCGAAGTGCACCGGTACGGCTTGGCGCGGCACCAGGCACGACAGCGTGTTGAGCCGGGGCGTCAGGGAGGTACGTACACCGCCTCCGCCTGCCGGGCCGCAACAGTACAGCGCCGTCACCTCGCGCGCCAGGCGTTCGGCCTGTGCCCGGTCCGCATGAGTGGCGGCCACGCGCAGGCGCACGTCGCGTGCATCGCCGGCTGGGGTCGCTGCCAGCAAATGGCCGGCGTCGTCGCCCATGATGCTCAGCGCGCCTATCAAATCCACGCGCAGGCTCAACCCCCGCAGGCGCTGCCGCAACACATCGGCGGCCAGGCGTGCACGCGCTTCGGCGCGCGGACCGGCATAGGAGATTTCCCCCTCGGCCAGCCAGCCGCCCTCATGGCAGACATTGACCTTCAGGCTGGCCGGCCGCGCATGGCCGTGCACACCGAACAAGGCCACACGGTCCGGTCCGAGTTGTTCGATTTGCGCGGCACTGATGTCGGCCACCACGTCGGGGGTGAGGTAGGCGGCCGGGTCGTGCACCTCATAAAGCAGTTGTTCCTTCACGCTGGCGAGATTGACCAGGCCGCCGGTGTGCGCCGCCTTGGTGATCACGCAGTGGCCGTCGCTGCCGATTTCGGCAATCGGGTAACCGATGGCATGCAGGTCGGGCACCTCCTTGTAGCCGGGGTCGGCAAAGTAGCCACCGCAGACCTGTGCGCCGCATTCCAGCAGATGCCCGGCCATGGTCGCGCGCGCCAGCCGGTCCCAGTCGTCAGCGCGCCAGCCGAAATGCGACATCGCCGGACCGACGGTCAGCGAGGGGTCGGCCACACGGCCGGCCACCACAATCTGCGCACCGGCGTCCAGCGCGGCGGCAATCGCCTCGGCACCGATGTAGGCATTGGCGCTGACCATCCGGATGCTGTCGATCGCGCCACCCAGTTGCTCGCGCAGCAGCGCCCGATGCTGTGCGCCCGAGACATCGTCACCGCCGACCACGGCAATCCGCGGCAGCGCCAGGCCCAGCTCGCCAGCCATGCGCTGGATGTGGCGCGCTGCGGCGCGCGGATTGGCCGCGCCAAAGTTGCTGACGATGCGTATGCCGTGCTGCAGGCAGCGCGCCAACACCGGGCGCAGCATGTCGTCGAGCAGCGGCTCATAACCGGCTTCCGGGTCGGCGCGGCGGCGCAGTTGCGCGAGCGCCAGCGTGCGTTCGGCCAGGGTTTCGAAAATCAGGAAAGCCGGCCCGCCGCGTGCAATCAGCGTGTCCACCACCGGGCCGGCCGCGTCCACCCGGTCGCCGGAGAAACCGGCGGCGCAGCCGATCAGGAGAGGGGAGGAAGCGGGGGCAGTCATGGCGTGTGGAATGCAGACCCTCGAATCTAGGCTCGCCCCATCTATTTGTAAAATCGAAATTTCATATTGATTAACCTGAAAGACAAATCAATGGCCGGTACCTCTTCGCGCGCCCGCAGCCCCAACCTCTCGACACGGCAGCTGCGCGCCTTCGTGGTGCTGGCCGAGCAGCGCAGCTTCACCCGCGCGGCAGCGGTGAGCCATCTTTCACAGCCAGCCTTCAGCGCACTGATCCGCACGCTGGAGGACGAGCTCCACACCCGCCTGTTCGACCGCGACACGCGCAGCGTCCAGCTGACTGCGGAGGGGCGGCTGTTTGAGACCTCGGCGCGCCAGCTGCTCGGCGATATCGACGCAGCTGTCCACGACCTGGGCGACCATGTCGAACGCCGCAAGGGCCGCGTGCACGTTGCCGCCCTGCCCTCGCTGGCAGCGGGCTGGCTGCCGGCCATTTTTGCCGAGTTCAGGAAAGCCTGGCCAGGCATCGACCTGAACCTCAGCGACCTCCTGTCCGACCCCTGCATCGACCTGGTGCGCAGCAGCAAGGCAGATTTCGCCCTCGCAGCCACCGGCACCAGCCAGGCAGGCCTGGACGTGCAATTGCTGTGCTCCGACAAATTTTTCCTGGTGTGCCGCAAGGACCATCCGCTGGCCAGTGAAAAAGTGCTGACCCTGAAAAAACTCGTGCCCTACCCTTTCATCCACATGTCACGCAACAGCAGCGTGCGCCAGGCGCTGGATGCGGCGCTGCATCCACTTCAGACACAGACACTGCTGGAGTCGAACAACTCGCCACAGTCACCGGCATGA
>CAZIYA010000198.1:0-6993 GCA_964543355.1 uncultured Polaromonas sp. | reverse complement strand
GCATCCCATCCCGATCCGGCTGCCGCGCATCCGCCAAGACTTATTCAGCGCTTCCTTAAACAAAAAAGACGTGCTTTTGCGGAAGAGGTCAGGCCGCACTTTTGACCAACCCCAGACTGCGGAGATTTGCCTCCAATTCAGCGATCGTTCGCCAAGGAAGGATGGGGGAGTTCGCCCGTTCGTCAGGAGGATTGGACGGCAGCTCATCAGACCACCCGCCGCAGCCGACCAGGGGAAGCAGGGGCCGCCTGTGGAGCCAAGCCAGGTGCACCTCCGATTTGGTGCCAGCGCGACCACCGATGACGATGCAGGCATCACCGGCAAGAGCCATCAGGAGATTGCGGGCATCCCCCATGCCACATGGCAGAACAACAGTGGCAGGCCAATCCGGTGGAGGCATCTGATCGGGGGGCACGATGCTAAGCACCAGACCGTTGGCCTGAATTGCACGCTCGGCGGCAACTCTGGTTGCGGGACTGCCGCACCCGCTCACAACAGTGATGGCCAGTTTGGCAAGCGCTTCACCGGCCTGACCAGCGAGTTCGTAGGCACGTGAACCGGGCTCAGCGCTGCCGAGTACACAAACTTGGGGTTTTCGGTGAGAAATGATCATGGCGAAGACGGGTGTGCGATCTGACGTTTGACATGAGGGGTGACCGAAAGGCGCAGCCTTTTGGGCATCCCCTCGATGGAGGGGTTAGGCGTCATGTGGTGCGATGACCTCACGCCTTGACTATTGTGGTGTCAATCTCTACGAGTTGCCCCACGTAGCCCAGTCCGGCAACACCGAGCAGGGTAGCTGGCGGAACTTGGCCACCAAACCAAACCGCGACCGCTGACCATGCCGCAGCGAGACTTGCTTGATCTCCGACCACGTACACGACCAATTGTCGAATGTCCGTGACTTGAAATTCGTGTACTGCGAGGAGCCGCTCCAAGTTGCGAAGACACTGCAAGGCTTGTGTACTCGGGTCTTCGGGGCCGACCAACTGGCCACGGGAGTCGAGAGGCACCTGGCCAGCCACGAACAGGCGATTGCCAAGGCGATCCGCGTAGCGGTACTGCGGTGTCGCTGAGAGTCCTGCACTGAGTTCGGCTTCATTCATTGGAGTTGGTCAAGTTGGCTTCGGTTTCGGGACCTGACTGCAGTCTTCTCAGCTACCGCGAGCGGCGCAGCGTGTGTTTGTTGACGCCTAACGTCATGTAGACCGCAAGCCCTGCGGTATAACTTGGCTGCTGCGGTATAACCTGGGCCGGGTTATCACCGCCAAGTCCTTGTGAGCGAAAGAGTTTTTGTACATTGAAGCTCCCGGTCAGGTCGATAAAATAGACAGTAACCACCGCAGATCATAGGCGCGAAAACTCCGCTTTCCGTCCTGCAAAAGCAGGGCATCCGGACAAGCAACGCCAACCAGCCCATTCCAGGCGCCGTACAAAGCTAAGCACCATGACCCACCCGATCAAGCCCGAAACGTCCGCCATGTCCGGACTCCGCCCCACCCACCTGCACACCCACACCTTCCACGGCCTGGCGCCCGGCCCGAAGCTGCTGGTGCTGGGCGCCGTTCATGGCAACGAAGTCTGTGGCGCCAAGGCCATCGCGCAACTGCTGCAGGACATCGACAACGGCCAGCTCAGCATCGAACGCGGCACGGTAACCTTTGTGCCCGTCACCAACCCGCTGGCCTACCAGCTCAAGCAACGCACTGGTGACCGCAACCTCAACCGCAACATGGCGCCGAGTGCGATTCCGCAGGACTTTGAGGACCGTATTGCGAATGTGCTGTGTCCGCTGCTGGATGCGCATGAGGTGCTGCTGGACCTGCACTCTTTTCACACCGGCGGCCGGCCGTTTGTGATGATTGGTCCGCAGAACAACAGCGGCACGCTGGAACCATTCAACAAGGCCGCTGAAGAAATGCAACTGGCCCTGTTCACAGGCGCACCGCGCATTGTGGAAGGCTGGCTGGACACCTATGCGCGCGGTGTGCAGCGACGTGCGGCGGCACCGGTGTCCGCAGGCTCGGCACGTGCGCAGACGCTGGTGACCAACCCGAACTACGGCGTGGGCACGACGGAATACATGCGTTCACGCGGAGGCTACGGCGTGACGCTGGAATGCGGCCAGCACGACGACCCGCAAGCGGTTCAGGTGGCGCGGCATGCCATCCTGCAGACACTGGCGCTGCTGGGCATGGTGTCGCAGCCGATGGAAGTTTCAACCGCCGAGCGCGAGATCCTGCGTCTGGTCGATGTGACCGACCGCGAACACGCGGGCGACAGCTTCACGCGCGAGTGGCGCAGCTTTGATGCAGTGAAGGCCGGCGAGGTGATCGGCACACGCTACAGCGGCGCCGAGGTGAAGGCGCCGCATGACGGCTTTGTGGTGTTCCCCAATCCGCGTGCCGAGCCCGGGCAGGAATGGTTTTACATGGCGCAGCGGCGGCCGTAAACGGGGTCATGGATCCCGGATCGAGTCCGGGATGACTGTCCAGAGAGAAGCCTGATGCGACAGCTCAAGCCTTTGCGTATTCCGAAAACGTCTTGCGGAATTTCGCGACCTTGGGCCCGGCCACCGCCATGCAGTAACCCTGGTTGGGGTTCTTCTCGAAGAAGTCCTGGTGGTATTCCTCGGCCGGCGAATAGTTGGACACCGGCAGCACTTCGGTGACCACCGGCTTGCCGAAAAGCTTTTGTGCGTTCAGCTCATTGACCATGTCTTCAGCCACCTGCTTTTGCGCGGGCGTCGAGTAATAGATGCCGCTGCGGTACTGCGTACCCGTGTCGTTGCCCTGGCGGTTCAGCGTGGTCGGGTCATGGATGACAAAGAAGATTTCAAGAATCGCCCGCAGGCTGATCTGCGCCGGGTCATACACCAGCTTGACGACCTCGTTGTGCCCGGTGGTGCCGGTACACACCTGCTCGTAAGTGGGTTTGCTGACGTGGCCGTTGCTGTAACCGGACTCCACATCGGTGATGCCGCGCACCTGCACAAACACGGCTTCGGTGCACCAGAAGCAGCCGCCGCCCAGCGTGATGGTTTCCTGCCCCGCGCCCGTAAACTTGGCTTGTTCCATGAGTCTTCCTTTTCCATTCAGAGATCAAACGCAGATCATCCGGGAAAAATGCCTTGAAGCCAGCCCAGCATCCAGAAAACCCCTTTCCCGGGCCTAACCCGGCCAGTCCGGCCATGGGCTGCTTTTTATGGGTCAAATTGGCCTCCAGCCCTTTACACACGGGCGCAAGCAGCTCCTTGTTTCATAGCAGAACAGGAACCCCATGACAGAGCTGGGCCAACTCAAGCCGATTCTCGCCGCGCTGGTGCTGCCGCCTGCGGCACCCCTGCTGCTCGCCCTGCTGGGCCTGCTGCTGGCCACCCGCAAAAAGGCGTGGGGCCTGCTGCTGGCTTTTGCCGGCATGGCCTTGCTCTGGCTGCTGAGCTGCCATGCAGTTGCCGTGTGGCTGGCTCAGAACATCGTGCCCCAGTACGCGCCGGCTGCGGTGGCCACGCTGAAAAACAGCGACGTGCAGGCCATTGTGGTGCTGGGCGGCGGTGTGCATCCGCTGGCACCCGAATATGGTGAGGCCCAGTCTTCGGCGGCTGCGGCCATGCGCCTGCGCTATGGCGCCTGGCTCGCCCGGCAAACCGGCCTGCCGGTTGCGTTCGCCGGCGGGCTGGGCTGGGGCGCGGCCGACGCACAAACCCTTTCCGAAGGCGAAGTGGCCCGCCGGATGGCGCAGCAGGACTACGGCCTGCGCCTGCGCTGGGTCGATGACCAGTCGCGCGACACGGCCGAAAATGCCAGCCTGCTGCGGCCGCTGTTGCAAAAAGACGGCATCCAGCGGATTGCGCTGGTCACCCACGCTTGGCACATGCCGCGTTCGGTGCTGGCCTTTGAGCGGGCCGGCTTCCAGGTGACCGCAGCGCCCATGGGCTTCACCCTGCCCAGCCGCAACGGGCTGCTGGAATGGCTGCCCTCGTCCGACGGGCTGGACGCCTCGCGCGTCATGCTCAAGGAGTGGCTGGCGCTGCGCGTCGCCCGCCCTTGATCTGCCGCAAGCTTTACCTGATATGACCGGGCCAGACTGGCGATAAAGCGGGCAGCCGCTTGACGGACAAGGAGCCAGGCACTACATTACTAACCAGTCAGTCAGTAACATATGTCCCTCACCAAATTCATCTCCGCACAAACAGCCACGCTCTCGGCCAAACGCGAACGTCGCAAAGAGGCGCGCCCCGGTGAGCTGCTGGACGCCGCACTGGACCTGTTTGTCGAAAAAGGTTTTGCCGGCACGCGCGCCGAAGAAGTGGCCGCTCGCGCCGGCGTCTCCAAGGGCACGCTGTTCCTGTACTTCCAGAGCAAGGAAGAGCTGTTCAAGGCCGTGGTGCGTGAAAACATCTCGGGCCGCTTCAAGGAATGGAACGACGAGTTCGAACGTTTTGAAGGCACGGCCGCCGAGATGCTGGCCTATTGCATGACGGTGTGGTGGGAGCGCGTAGGCACCACCAGGGCTTCAGGCATCACCAAGCTCATGATGAGCGAAGCCGGCAATTTTCCGGAAATCACCGCCTTCTATCGACAGGAAGTCATCCTGCCCGGCCAGGCACTGTTTCGCCGCATCATGCAGCGCGGCGTGGACCGCGGGGAATTCCGGCCCATGGACCTGGACTACGCGATTTACAGCGTGATAGCGCCCATGATCTTCCTGATCCTGGCCAAACACTCCGCCGGCACCTGCGCCGATGCCAGCTTGACCGAGAACGCCCACAAATACATTGCGGCCCAGGTTGACACCATTCTTCATGGCTTGTGCGTAACGCCCCCCTCCCCCAAGGCCTCCAAATGAAACGCTGGATCAAATGGGTCATCGCCCTTGTCCTTCTGCTCCTGCTGGCCACGGCCGTGCTGGGCGCACTGTCGGCACGCAAGAATCAGCAGCAGGCGCTGGCTGCCGCCAGCGCTGCCAAGGCGCAAACCGTTGCCGAGCTGGCCGCTACCGATGTGGTGCAGGCCAAAACCCTGGACCTCAGCCAGGGCCTGCCGGTGTCGGGCTCGCTCAAGGCCGTCAACTCGGCGTTTCTCAAAACACGCGTGGCCGGCGAGCTGCAGGGCCTGACCGTGCGCGAAGGCGACTCCGTCAAGGCCGGGCAGGTGCTGGCCCGCATTGACGCCGGCGAATACCAGTCGCGCGTGCGGCAGGCGCAGGAACAGGCCGACTCGGCCAAGGCGCAAATCGATATCGTGCAGCGCCAGTACGACAACAACCAAGCGCTGGTGGACCAGGGGTTTATTTCCAAAACCGCGCTGGACACCTCGCTGGCCAACCTC
The DNA here is from genome assembly GCA_964543355.1 of uncultured Polaromonas sp. Taxonomy (GTDB): domain Bacteria; phylum Pseudomonadota; class Gammaproteobacteria; order Burkholderiales; family Burkholderiaceae_C; genus Polaromonas. The sequence continues at coordinate 1,663 of CAZIYA010000198.1, read as the reverse complement.
AACGCCGCCAAAGCCAACCACAAGGCCGCCCTGGCTGCCGCCGAGGTGGCGAAAAAGTCGCTGGACGACACCGTGCTGCGCGCGCCGCTGTCGGGCCTGGTGGCCCAGCGGCTGGTGCAGCCGGGCGAACGTGTCGGCGTGGACGTGCGGGTGCTGGAAATTGTTGACCTCAGCCGCCTGGAACTGGAAACCAGCCTCAGCGCCGTCGATGCCCTGGCAGTGCGCCCCGGCCAGAACGCCAGGCTGCAAATCGAAGGCAGCACGCAGACCGTCACCGCGACGGTGGCACGCATCAACCCCAGTGCGCAGGGCGGCAGCCGCAGCGTGCTGGCCTACCTGAGCATTGACAACACCCCCGCGGCCGGCAGCACAGGCCAGGCCCTGGGCCTGCGGCAAGGCCTGTTTGCGCAGGGTACGCTGGGCACGACGCATATTTCCGCGCTGGCCGTACCGCTCAGTGCGGTACGCACCGACAAGCCCGCACCCTATGTGCAGGTGGTGGAAAACAACCAGGTGGCACACAAGCCGGTGGAAATGGGCGTGCGCGGAAGCAGTGCCACGGGCACGGGCGATACAGCCATGGTGGCCGTCAAGGGCCTGGCAGAAAACGCCGTCGTCATTGCCGGTGCGGTGGGTGCGCTGCGCGAAGGCACGGCGGTGAAATTCACGCAGGCCCCGGCTTGGGCTCAAACCCCTGCCACACCAGCCGCAACCCCTTCTGCCAAGACCGCGCCCTAAACTGCCATGTGGTTCACCCAGGTCAGCCTGAAAAATCCGGTCTTTGCGACCATGGTCATGCTGGCCATCGTCGTGCTGGGGATGTTCTCCTACCAGCGCCTGCAGGTGGACCAGTTTCCGAACATCGATTTCCCGGTGGTGGTGGTCACGACCGAATACCCCGGCGCCTCGCCCGAAATTGTCGAGAGCGAAGTCACCAAGAAAATCGAGGAAGGCGTCAACTCGATTGCCGGCATCAACGCCCTGACCTCGCGCAGCTACGAAGGCCAGTCGGTCGTCATCATCGAGTTCCAGTTGCAGATCGATGGCCGCAAGGCGGCCGAAGACGTGCGCGAAAAAATCGCATCCCTTCGCCCGCTGCTGCGTGACGAAGTCAAGGAACCCCGTGTGTTGCGCTTCGACCCGGCCAGCCGTGCCATCTGGTCGGTGGCTGTGTTGCCGGCGCCCGCCCCGGCAAGCGGCAAGGCCCCCGCAGTTCCCACTGCAGTCGAGCTGACCAACTGGGCCGACCAGGTACTGAAAAAGCGGCTGGAAAACGTGCGCGGCGTGGGCTCGGTCAGCCTGGTGGGTGGCAGCAAGCGCGAGATCAACATCTACCTGAACCCGCAGGCCATGGAGGCGCTGGGCATCACGGCCGACCAGGTGGCGAGCGCGGTGCGCAATGAAAACCAGGACTTGCCGGTGGGTGCCATCCGTTCGCTGGCACAGGAACGTGTCGTGAAAATCGATGCGCGCATGAAACGGCCGGAAGACTTCGGCAAGATCATCGTGGCGCGCAAGGCCGGCTCCGGCGGCGGCTCGGCGGTCACGGTCGACCAGGTGGCCACCATTCGCGACGGCTCGCAGGAAATCGACAGCCTGGCGCTGTACAACGGCCAGCGCACGCTGCTGCTGACAGTGCAGAAGGCCCAGGGCGAAAACACCA
>CAZIYA010000197.1:0-7004 GCA_964543355.1 uncultured Polaromonas sp. | reverse complement strand
CTTCGCAGCCGAACTCGATGTAGCGCTGCTTGCAGATCGCCTTGGCCGCTTCGCGCGCCGGCTTGAGCCATTCGCGGGCATCGAATTTCTCGGGGTTCTCAGCCAGGAATTTGCGCACCGCCGCCGTCATCGCCAGCCGGATGTCGGTGTCGATGTTGATCTTGCGCACGCCGTGTTTGATGGCTTCCTGGATCTCTTCCACGGGCACGCCGTAGGTTTCCTTCATATTGCCGCCGTACTGGCGGATCAGGGCCAGAAGCTCCTGCGGCACCGAGGAGGAGCCATGCATCACCAGGTGAGTACTGGGGATGCGCTTGTGAATTTCCTTGATGCGGTCGATCGCCAGGATGTCGCCGGTGGGCTTGCGGGTGAACTTGTAGGCGCCGTGGCTGGTGCCGATGGCAATCGCCAGCGCGTCGATCTGCGTCTGCTTGACGAAGTCGGCGGCCTGCTCCGGGTCGGTCAGCAGTTGCTCGCGCGTCATGGTCGCGTCGGTGCCGTGACCGTCTTCCTTGTCGCCCTTCATGGTTTCCAGCGAGCCGAGGCAGCCCAGCTCGCCCTCGACCGTCACGCCATAACGGTGAGCCAGTTGCGAAACCTTTTTTGTGACCTCGACGTTGTACTCGTAGCTGGCGATCGTCTTGCCGTCGGCTTCCAGGGAACCGTCCATCATGACCGAGGAGAAACCGAGGTCGATGGCACCCTGGCAGACGTCGGGGTTCTGGCCGTGGTCCTGGTGCATGACCAGCGGAATCTGCGGATAGGCCTCGATCGCGGCCTGGATCAAATGCTTGATGAAGGCTTCACCGGCATATTTGCGCGCGCCGGCGCTGGCCTGCAGGATCACGGGTGCACCGGTTTCCTTCGCTGCTTCCATGACGGCCTGGACCTGCTCAAGGTTGTTGACGTTGAAAGCCGGAATGCCGTAGCCGTTGAGGGCTGCATGGTCCAGCAGCTCGCGCATGGAAACGAGTGCCATAAGAAATATCCCCTGAAAAGGTTGAACAGATCGCGGTAACTGACCGGTAACTTCCCGTATTTTACCCGTCGGGCCATCCCGCTTGCCCTGCCACACTGCTGATGGAGCGGCTTCCTTTGTGGGTCTCGCACGATCAGCGCTGTAGGACAAGCACTATCGGCTGGGACAGGGCTGGAGCACGATCACGCCAGGCCACCCCCCGGGACGCCCTGGCTCTGAAAACAGGGCCAGGAAAGGAGGACCCTCAGGCTACGCGGCAGACCTTGAGCATGTTGGTGCCACCAGGAGCACCCATAGGCTCTCCGCAGGTGATGGCGTAGACGTCACCGCTTTGCACGATGTCCCTGCGCAGCAGGTGGCCTTCTGCCTGCTCCAGCGCGGTGTCCCGGTCGGCGCTCTGGTCCATCAGCAGCGGCCGGACATTGCGGTAGAGCGCCATCTTCCGCTGCGTTGCCAGGCGAGGCGTCAGCGCATAGATCGGCACGCGAATGTCGTGGCGGCTCATCCACAGTGGGGTGGAGCCACTGTCGGTTAGCGCCACGATGGCCTTGGCGCCGAGATGATAGGCCGTGAACAATGCGCCCATGGCAATCGACTGGTCGATGCGAGTGAAGGTCTTGCCGCTGAAGTCGGCGTCGAGCGCCGCGTATTCGGCTTTCTCGGCTTCCAGACAGATGCTGGCCATCTCTTCAATGGTCTCCAGCGGGTACTTGCCGGCGGCAGTTTCAGCACTGAGCATCACGGCGTCGGTGCCATCCAGCACGGCGTTGGCCACGTCGCTGACCTCGGCACGCGTTGGCACCGGGTTGAGAATCATGCTCTCCATCATCTGGGTTGCGGTGATGACGACCTTGTCCATGGCGCGGGCCATCTTGATCATGCGTTTTTGCAGAGCGGGCACCGCCGCGTTACCCACCTCGATCGCCAGGTCGCCGCGCGCGACCATGATGCCGTCGCTGACCTGCAGGATCTCTTCGAGCTTGGGAATGGCCTCGGCCCGTTCGATCTTGGCAATCAGCCCCGGTTTGTGCTTGTACGGTGCAGCGGCCACATTGCACAGCTGGCGCGCCATTTCCATGTCGGTGGCGTTCTGCGGAAAACTCACCGCCACATAGTCGGCCTGGAAACTCATGGCCGTCTTGATGTCTTCCATGTCCTTGCCGGTCAGGGCCGGCGCGGTCAGGCCACCGCCCTTTTTGTTGATGCCCTTGTTGTTCGACAGGAAGCCGCCCACCTTGACGGTGGTTTGCACCTCGTCGCCGCGCACCGAATCAACCGTCAGTACGATCAAACCGTCGTTGAGCAGTAGCACGTCACCGGCACGCACATCACGCGGCAACTCCTTGTAGTCCAGCCCCACGCCCTTGATGTCGCCGGGTTCCTGGCGAGAGGCGTCGAGCACGAATTTGGCACCGGCCTCCAGCAGAACCTTGCCTTCGGCAAATTTGCCCACGCGAATTTTCGGACCCTGGAGGTCAGCCATGATGGCGACCTCGACACCGGCACGCTGGGCCGCTTCGCGCACCATGGTGGCCCGGTCGATATGGTCCTGCGCCGTGCCGTGGCTGAAATTCAGGCGCACCACGGTCACACCGGCGCGAATCATTTTTTCAAGCAGCGCCGGATCGCTGGAAGCGGGGCCAAGGGTGGCAACAATTTTGGTGGCGCTGTAGTGCATGTCTTTGTCTCCTGTAATTTGCTTTCGATTCTCACACGGAACCCATGGCGCGCCGGTACAGACCGGGTACATGCACCTGCCTGAAGCACGTGTTGCGCTACAACGGCAGATTGAATGCCAAACAAACGATTTTTGACATTTTTTAAGGAAAATCAGCCGTTAGCCCTTTACGTACGGGGGCAAACAGCTATTAAATCAATAGCGAACTCGAACAGTACCAACGACTCAGCCTGCCGCCCGCTTTTGCAGAATGTCGAAAGCCGGGAGCTGCTTGCCTTCCAGTACTTCGAGGAACGCACCACCACCGGTCGAGATGTAGCCCACGTCTTTTTCAATGCCGTATTTGGCGATGGCAGCCAGCGTGTCGCCGCCGCCGGCAATGCTGAAGGCAGGGCTGGCGGCAATTGCCTGCGCGATGGTTTTGGTACCGCCCTCAAAAGCAGCAAACTCGAACACACCCACCGGGCCGTTCCAGACAATGGTGCCAGCCGCCATCAGTTGATCCGCCAGCTTCTTCGCTGTTTGCGGACCGATGTCCAGGATCAGGTCGTCGTCCGCCACCTCGGTGGCAGCCTTGACGGTGGCGGGCGCGTCGGCACTGAAGGTCTTGGCGGTCACCACATCGGTGGGAATCGGCACCTCGGCGCCACGTGCTTTCATGGCCGCCATGACGGCGCGAGCTTCGTCCAGCAGTTCACGCTCAGCCAGGCTTTTTCCAATAGGCAAGCCGCTGGCCAGCATGAAGGTGTTGGCAATGCCGCCGCCCACAATCAACTGGTCCACTTTGCTTGCCAATGCTTTCAGGATTGTCAGCTTGGTGGAGACCTTGCTGCCGGCCACGATGGCCACCAGCGGCCGTTTCGGGTTGGCCAGGGCCTTGGAAATCGCATCCATCTCGGCGGCCAGCAGCGGGCCGGCACACGCTGTTTTCGCAAACTGCGCAATGCCGTAAGTGGAAGCTTCCGCACGATGCGCCGTGCCAAAGGCGTCATGCACAAAAATATCGCAGAGCGCCGCCATCTTGCGGGCCAGCGCCTCGTCGTTTTTTTTCTCGCCCTTGTTGACTCGGCAGTTTTCCAGAAGCACGAGCTGGCCAGGCTGCACGGCAACGCCGTCCACCCAGCCCGGCACAAGCGGCACCTCGCGCTTCATGAGCTCGCCCAGTCGCTGTGCCACGGGAGCGAGGGAGTCTTCAGGCTTGAACTGCCCTTCGGTCGGCCGGCCAAGGTGGGAGGTCACCATCACCGCAGCCCCTGCGGCGAGCGCCATCTGGATGCAGGGAATCGAGGCACGGATGCGCGTGTCTTCAGTGATCTGCCCCGCATCGTCCTGCGGCACATTGAGGTCGGCACGGATGAAGACGCGCCGGCCCTTGACGAGGCCCTGGGCACACAGATCGGAAAAACGGATGAAGTTCATGGGGGCTCGCGGAAGACGGTAAATGAGGAAACGGTGGATGGTGGGATCCGGCAATCATTGTAAAAGCCGGCATCGTCACCAACCCAGACCAATGTGCAAGGGCAGGTAAACCGCCATCCCGGCAATGATGGTGCCCAACACGCCCCTGCGCCAGAAAAACCACGCCGCTCCGGCCAGCGCTGCAAACACGCGGGCGTCTTTCCAGGTGCCGATGAGTTGGCCCTGCGTCATCACGATTTCCGGCACGATGACCGCCGACAGGGCCGCAATCGGCGCATAGTGCAGGCCGCGCTGCGCCCAGGCCGGCAAGGTCCAGGGTGTGCTGGAGATAAAAAAGAAGGCGCGCGTGATCACCGTAACGACCGCCAGGCCAAGAATCGTCAGTACCGTCCAGCCATCTGTCACGCCGCACCTCCGGCTTTGGGTAGCGGCGCCGCAGGCTTCTCAAGCACCAGGCAGACTGCCACCGCTGCGGCAATCGCCACCAGGATGTTGAGCTTGAGCGGCAGGGCAAAGGCCGCCACCGCGGCAGCACCGGCGATGCCTGCAGACACCAGACGCAGGCGGGTATTGGCCAGCGAACACAAAATTCCCAGCAAGGCCAGAATGCCGGCGAAGCCCAGTCCCCAATGCATCGGGATCGCGTTGGCCAGGACAATGCCCAGCAGACTGGCACCGACCCAGCTGAACCAGCCCATGGCGCAGTTTCCCGCGAGATAAGCCTCTTGGGCTCGCAGCGCTGCAGCATCATCGGGCGGTACCGGATGGGGATGGCGGTTCGTAAACATCACGTAGGTCAGATCGGCCGTAAAGTACCCGCTGATCAGCCGCCGCCACAGGGGCTGATGCATGAAGTAAGGCCGAAGGTGGGCGCTGAAGACGGCAAACCGCAGATTCACGCAAAAGGCCGTGGCCAGAATGACCCACATGGGCGCGCCCGCAAGAATCAGCGGTATCGCTGCCAGCTGTGAGCTGCCAGCAAACACGATGACCCCCATCAGCACCGCTTCGAACAGGCTCATGCCCGACTTGACCATGGCCACACCGGTCATCAGGCCCCAGGCAGCGGTGCCTGTTGCGACCGGCGCCATGTCGCGTGCACCCCGGCGAAACTCCGGGTGCCGGAAGAGGGAGGTGGTCAAGAAGCCTTCCCCGCACTGCTCTGAAAACCCATGCCGGGCTGCAGCGCGAAACCGCGCAGAAATTCGGCGGCATCCAGTGCCTTGCCGCCGGGTTTTTGCAGCCGGACGGCGCGCAACACGCCTTCGCTGGTGGCAATGTCCACACCTTCCGGACCGGCGGCCAGGACCTCGCCCGGCTTAGCCCTCTGCGACGGCAAACAACCCGGCACCACGGAGGCAGCCCAGAATTTGATGGTTTCGCCCGCCAGCAGGCCAGCCGCACCGGGGAAAGGGTTGAAAGCACGGATGCGCCGTTCGATCACGGCCGCGCTGAGTGTCCAGTCGATCACCGCTTCGTGTTTTTCGATCTTGCAGGCATAGGTGATGCCCTGATCCGGCTGCCGCACCGGCGCGAGGCCGCCACAGGCCGCAAGCTCCAGGGCCTCCACAATCAAACGGCCACCCAGCGTCGCCAGCTTGTCATGCAAGGTGCCTGTGGTATCCGCAGGCAGGATTGGCAGCTTTTCAATCAGTAACATGTCCCCTGTATCAAGGCCGGCATCCATCTGCATGAGGGTGATACCGGTTTCGGCATCACCGGCTTCGATGGCGCGGTGAATCGGTGCCGCCCCGCGCCATCGCGGCAACAGGGAGGCATGGATGTTGAAGCAACCCAGCCGTGGCGTATCCAACACCCATTGAGGCAGGATCAGGCCATAGGCGGCAACCACCATGGCGTCCGCCTGCGCCTCCTCAATGGCCGAACGCGCAGCAGCGGCATCTTCCGGGTATTTGCCGTCAAGGCGCAGGCTGCGCGGCTGGGCCACAGGAATATGCTTTTCCAGGGCGAACTGTTTGACACTGGAAGCCTGCAGTTTCATGCCGCGGCCGGCCGGCCGGTCCGGCTGGGTCAGGACCAGGGGAATTTCAAAACCGGCAGCGTGGAGCTGCGCAAGGGCCACACGGGCGAATTCGGGGGTACCGGCAAAAATAATGCGCATCAGGCGATTTTCACCGAGGACCAGCCAGGAAAGACCGATCAGCCAATTTTCCACCGGCACGCTGGGGCGAAGTGAATGAGCCGGGAGCTTTTCTCTGCGTACCAGCCGGGGCCGCAGAACCAGCTTCGCCGGGCCGCAGGCGCAACGCCCCCTCGGGTGCAAAGAGCGACACGCAGTGCGCGAACGTGGGGGCTAAGCCAACTCTTCCTTCCTCTGTTTGATCATCTTGGTCTTGATGCGGTTGCGCTTGAGCGGCGACAGGTACTCGACAAATACCTTGCCCATCAAATGATCCATCTCGTGCTGGATGCACACCGCCAGCAGGCCTTCAGCGCTGTGGGTCTGCAGCTGGCCTTCCAGGTCGAGTGCCCGCACACGAATGGCACTGGCGCGCTCCACCCCATCGTAAACACCCGGCACCGACAGGCAGCCTTCGTCGTTGACCTGGGTTTCCGGGCTGGCCCAGACAATTTCAGGATTGATCAGCACCAGCGGCTGATCCCGGCCTTCACTGATATCAATCACCACCAGCCGCTCATGCACATCAACCTGGCTGGCAGCCAGGCCAATTCCCTGAGCCTCATACATGGTCTCCAGCATGTCGGCGGCAAGCGCGCGGATACGCGCATCCACCGCCGCAACGGGTTTGGCGACGGTGTGCAAACGCGGGTCCGGGTAGCGAAGAATGGTCAATGAGGTCATGGTGGCAGGCAATCAGATGTCGCTATTTTCGCTAATTTTCGCTAATTTTCAGCGTTCTGGTTGCCGTGAAATGGCATATTCGTTGCCTAATCAAGGGCTTAAGT
>CAZIYA010000196.1:0-7021 GCA_964543355.1 uncultured Polaromonas sp. | reverse complement strand
CGCGGCAAGCTCGACGCGCTCCTGACCCTGGCCGAAGACACGCGCTGCCGGCGTGTCAGCCTGCTGCATTATTTCGGCGAAGACAGCCAGCCCTGCGGCAACTGCGACAACTGCCTGCAGCCGCCGCTGGTGTGGGACGCGACCGAAGCCGCGCGCAAGATGCTCAGCTGCATCTACCGCGTGCAACAGGCCAGCGGCATCAGCTTCGGCGCAGGCCACCTGATGGACATCCTGCGTGGCAAGGCCACCGAAAAAGTGCTGCAGCACAGCCACGACAAGCTCAGCACCTTCGGCATAGGCGCCGACCTGGCCGAGGTGCAGTGGCGCGGCGTGCTGCGCCAGCTCATTGCCAAAGGCATGGTGCGCGTCGATCCCGACGCCTTCAACACCTTGCAGCTGCTGCCCGATGCGCGCCAGGTGCTCAAGGGTAAAGTCAGCGTGATGCTGCGCGAGCAGGCCGCCGGCGGCGCGGGCGAGCGGCGCAAAAGCAGCAAAAAGGGCACCAGGACATCGGCCAAGGGCCTGGCCGAAGCTTCGCTCAATGCAGGCGCACTGGAACGCCTGGCCCGCCTGAAAGCCTGGCGCGCCGAGGTGGCACGTGAACACAACCTGCCGGCCTTTGTGATCTTTCACGACGCAACCCTGCGCGCCATCGCCGAGCGCGACCCGCAGGGCATGCGTGACCTCGAAGGCATCAGCGGCATCGGCGTTAAAAAGCTCGAAGCCTATGGGGCCGAGGTGCTGCGCGTTTGCGCTGAAACAGCCTGAAAACCCGCCCGCGTCATCCGCATTAGGGATGCGGGACGCTGCCCTGAAGCGTATTCCGGATCTCGATGCTGTCTATGGCGGCGCGCGCTGGGCGCTGCGGCGTCAACAGCCCGCGCACCAGCCCCGCGGCGTTGAAGCACCACGACACCACAGAAAACACGGCTTTTCCGGCACTGCGCTTTCGCCACGCCATCAGCACCACTGGTGCCGCCGCGATACCCGCAAAGGCAAGCACCCGCAGCGTCCAGGGCATGGGAAGCACCAAAACGACGAGCAACACAGCCCACCACCCCAGTACCGCGACATACAGACGGAGTTCTCGCACCCTGGTCAGGACAAGGCCCAGGTGTGACTCGCCCCAGGCCGCACGCAGCACTTCGCCCAGGCCACAGATGTAGCGGCTGCGCCAGCGGCGCACCAGCAGCTGGTAGGGAGGTGCGTCGTGGCCGTGGTGGCGCACGGAGTCCAGGGCCAGACGCCACAGCTTCCAGCCCCGGGCATGCAGGCGCATGGCCAGGTCAAACTCTTCATAGCTGTGCAGGTTGCGATCCGAAAAATACCCGGCCTGCTCCACCGCGGCCCGGCGGTACAGGCCGCCCATGTCCAGCCGGTCCACCCGGCCGGCCCGCATGTGGCCCAGACCACGCTCCACGCGAGCGACATATTCCAGGCTGCTGGTGTTCATTTCAATCACCTGCCCGCCCACCCCGGCCACGTCAGGGTGCGCCTGCATGAAGGCCAGCGCCCCGGGCAGAAAGCCGGGCAGCATTTCCATGTCGCCGTCCAGGATGTACACAAACTCGCCCGCCGAATGCTGGTAACCCAGCTGGGGGCCGACACCGCAGCAGCGTTCATCGGCACGCGCCAGCTGCACGATACGGATGGGATAGGCGGAAGCCAGGGCCACCGTGCGGTCGCTGGAACAGGAGTCTGCCAGCACCACCTCGCCACCAACCCTCCGGACGGCCGCCAGCGCACTTTCTATCGCAGCCACGATGCGCTTTTCTTCGTTCAGGGCCTTGATGACAATGCTCACCCGGCACGGGACTGCGGGGGTGTCAGGAGGCTGCATCGCTTCCTCCACGCAAGATGATGCGGGCCGGCACACCCACGGCGAGGGCGCCCGCGGGCACATCGGTGATGACCACGGCATTGGCGCCAATGTCGGCATCGTCACCGATGTGCACGGCACCCAGGATCTTGGCGCCGGCACCTATGTTGACGCGGTTGCCGATGTGCGGCGCCTCCAGCGGCCGGTCCATGCGCCGGTTACCGATGGTCACGCCCTGGCGGATGATGCAGTCGTCCCCGATCACGGACTTGCCATGCACCACAATCGCACCGGAATGTTCTATCACGAGGCGCCTCCCGATCCGGGCCGAGACGCCGATCGTGACGCCGCAGAACATTTCAGCCAGCTTGGCGAGCACCAGGTGCAATACCGCCAGCGGGTAGCGCACCAGCCTGGACTGGAAGCGGTAGCGCAAGTGCCCCAGCCGGTACACCTGCAGGGCCCAGAAGCCCAGGGACAAAACGCCCTCCTGCGCCGCACGCATGTCCTCGAAAAAAGCCATGGTTGTTGAGCTTTCATTCACACGGTACCGGTACTGACAGGTGACAAGCACTCGCGCTGTGCGGGCTCCAGTTTCTTGGGCTATCCGGAGTTCCCGGGAGAAGTCCGGCAGGCGCATTGGAATCACTGCCGGGATCGGAAGGCACCAAAAAGGCACCCGATTTGAGACCTGGACGGATAAACGCAAAATCCGTACCACTGAAACTGGCCACTGATGCTGGTGGATGGCAGCCGCTCAAACGCCACTACACACCGCTGGTCCAGCCCAACGGCGCCTGGCACCGCAAAGGGCAGGAGTTCAAGGTGGCTGCGGCACAATAGCCGCGTGGAAGTCATCAAAAAGTTTGCTGCCGGAGGAGGGCTAACGGCTTTTGTACGAGCGGTGCTGGTTCTGCTTTGCCTGCAAGCCGCGCTGTCTGCCCACCCCGCCTGGGCGAAGGCCGAGCTGCTAACCCTGGGCAACGACGATGGCGGGCCGGTCGCGATGGCTTCCTCACTGGAGTTCTGGCTCGACACCAAGAGCCAGACCCCGGTGGAAGAAGTTGAGGCTGGTGCTGGCAGCCTGTCTTTTGCGGCCGTCAAACCCGGCCAGGCGCACCTGATCGACAACGCTGCGCTCTGGCTGCGTTTTGATGCCATGGTCCAGGACCCCCAGGTCCAGTGGAAACTGGAGCTACCCATGTCCGGCGTCGACAAGATCACGCTGTATTACCGGAACAGCCTAGGCCGGTGGGTGGTGCAGCAAGCCGGCGACAGCCTGCCCATCAGCGCGTGGCCGCAGCCCGGCCGTTACCCGATACTCTCGCTCAGCCATGAGGTCGGACAAACGGTTCGCTACTACCTCCGCGTCGAGCATGCCCGGATCCCCTTCTCGGCGCTGCCGCGCGCTGTGAGTGAGGCGCAGGTCACCACGGCACGTCAGCTGGACCACCTGCTATTGGGTGCCTATTTTGGACTGGCGGCGTTGGTGACGGTGCTGGCCCTGACCAACGCCATGGCTTATCGGGACTGGGGTTTTGCCACTTATGCCTTGTACATGGCTACTTTTGCGGGTTCGCAGGCTGCGTTCTCCGGCGTGGCTGGTCTGTATTTATGGCCGGAGCTGCCAAAGCTGAACAATATCTCCATCGTCTTGCTGCCACTGACGGCTGCCTCTGCCGCTCTCTGGTTTGTCCGGACCGTCACCACCCCCAAGCGCTTTTCCCGGGCGCTGGACTGGTTCATCGTGGCACTGATGGGACTGCTGCCGGTGATCGCGCTCATCGATGCGGGCTTTCCGACCATCGAAAGCTTTGCCCTCATCAATGTCCTGATCAGCGCCGGCATGGTGGTTTTGTTGATGGTGGTCGGGGTGTCGCTGTTTGAAGGCGACCGCCATGCACGCTGGATGGCGCTCGGTTTCCTGCCCATCATTCTGGCCACCCTCTTTCCCTTGCTGCGCAATTTCGGCGTGCTTCCGTCCAGTTTCCTGACCCAGAACGCGCTGATGCTGGGCTCCGCGGTAGAGGCGCCTATTTTGTTTTACGGTTTGTTGCGCCGTGTGACGCAGCGCCGCGAATCCTCGACACGGGCCACCACCTTGCGCACCACCGACCCGCTGACAGGACTGGGGTCGGCCAGACTGATGCTGGGCAAGCTGGGCCAGGCCTTGCGCACGGCCGAGCGTTACCAGCAGCCCTGCGCCCTGCTGATCATCAACCTGAGCAACCTGGACCAGCTGCAGCAACAGCATGGCCGGGAGACCGGCGACCGTGCCATGGTGCTGGCCGCTGCGCGGATTCGTACCGCGGCCCAAAGCACGGACACGGTGGCCCGGGTCGGCGACAGCCATTTCGCCTTGCTCATGGAAGGGCCGATGACCAGCGACGGGGTCAACCAGGTGGCCACCAAGATCCTGGCCAGCGGCCTGCGGCCCTCTCGGGAGCTGCCCGATGCGGACCCGCTGCTTTTTCATATCGCGATCGGCTACATGGGTGAACCCGCCAAGCTGGCCTCCACCCAGCCGCAGTCCTGCCTGGACAGGCTGATGAAGGTGGTGAAGGACATGAACGACGGTTCGCGCAAGGCGATCCGCATGGTTTATCTGTGATTTTTATTGAAACTGCCGCGAGCCCCTATCAACAGGACGTTAGCAGCTACCCATTCAGGAGCAATTCAAGGCTTTTCTACTGAATGAAGCCCATGCCCCGGATATCGCGCACATCCGGTTTGATGCGGTGCTCGGCCTCGAGCTGGCTTAAAAATTCATCCGCCGTGAACTCGGCCGCAAGGATGTCGGTCTGGCGCTTGACGGCGGCGAAATCACCCGGGCAAAGCTGGTGCAGACGGCCCAGGCGCTCACGCAGGGCGGCAGTCAGCGCCGTGCCGTCGCCCGCCAGCGCCTCAGTAACAAACATCTGCTCGCGCTGCGCCGGGGTCAAGGGCATGAACTTGATCTTGAAGGTAAAACGCCGCAGCGCCGCTTGGTCCAGGCTTTCCAGCAAATTGGTGGTGCAGACAAAAATGCCGCTGAAGCGCTCCATGCCCTGCAACATTTCATTGACTTCAGTCACCTCGTAATTCCGCTGCGCGCCACGCCTGTCCTGCAAAAAGCTGTCGGCCTCGTCGAGCAGCAGCACGGCTTTTTCGGTTTCAGCCTCGGCAAACATGGCGGCCATGTTCTGCTCTGTCTCGCCCACGTATTTGCTCATCAGGTCGCTGGCCTGCTTGATGATCAGCGGGCGGTCCAGCGCCTTGGCCAAGTGCTCTGCCAATGCCGTCTTGCCGGTGCCCGGCGCGCCGTAAAAACACAGGGTGCCATGGCCCCGGGTCTTGAGCGCCTCCACGATGCGCGGCACCTGGAACCGGGACTCCACATTGAGCATGGACAGATCGTAGGTCGTGACGTTGCGCCGCCCGCCGGGCGCGTCGGCCTTGTTGCCCAGGGCCTGATCCGCATTCTTGAGCTGCCGCTCGATCAGCGACTCCATCAGCGCCGCGTGGCCGCCAGACAGCACGGCCTCCATGCCCGCGGCATCGGTGCTGGCGCCCGGTGTGCTTGCCAGCTTGGCAAAACGTACCGCCGTCCGGATTTGCGCCGGTGTCAGGCCCTTGCGAGCTGTGAGCCTGGCCATGAAGGCATCGCTGACCGGCACACCCTCCAGCGTCTTTCGCACCAGCGTCTCGCGCGCACCGGGGGGTGGCGACTTGAGCTCCAGATGATAGGCAAAGCGGCGCCGGAAAGCCGGGTCGATCTGCTCGATGCGGTTGGTCACCCACAAGGTGGGTACCGTGTTCGATTCCAGAATCTGGTTGACCCAGGCCTTGCCGTTGACCGAGCTGTTGCCGGGGACCGCCATCTGGTCGGAGCGTGCCAGCAGCTGCGCGGCTTCGCTGGACAGTGCCGGAAAAACATCCTCCACCTCATCAAACAGCAGTGCCGCATGGGCGCTTCCCTTGAGGAAAACCTGCGCAATCTGCAGAGAGCGGTAGCGGTCGCGGCCACTGAGGGAGTTGCCGTCACGGTCGGCATACTCGACTTCGAACAGGTCGAGCCCGGCGGCCTGCGCCACCACCTTGGCCAGCTCGGTCTTGCCCGTGCCCGGCGGGCCATAAAGCAGCACATTCACACCCTGCTCCCTGGCGGCAACGGCATTGAGCAGCAGCGACACCAGCACCTGGACATCCTCACGCGCAAAGGCGAAGTCGGCCAGGCCCAGGCTGCTGCGATCCACCGGCCGGGTAAACACCGCCATCAGCTCGTTCTGGTCGCGGTACTCGCGCATCAGCACCGGCGGCAGTTTTTCACTGACCTTCATGAGGTCGGCCAGGTCGGTGATGTTGTGCTCGGAGATCAGGTTCTCGACCATGCCGATGCGCTCGAGCCGGGATCCGGCTCGCAAGGCTTCGGCGACCTCGTTGGCCTTGACACCGGCGACCTCGGCAATCGCCGCATAGGCCTCGGGCGCGTTGCTGACCTTGAACTCCACCAGCATGGAGCGCAGGTCGCGCTGGTAACGCGCCAGTGTGCCGTACAGCAGCAAGGCGCGTTCGGCCTGGTTGAGCTGCAGCAGGTTGGCCAGGGCATCGATGTTTTTTTCAACCAGGGTCGACTGCTTTTTCAGCGCGTTGGTCAGCCAGTCGCCGGTGGCGGACAGCACGGAGAGCAGGTCCTTGGGCTGGTCCTTGGCGTATTCGTCGAGGTAGAAGAACAAGGTGCCTTCTTCATAGGGGCCGCGCCAGGCGCCGTGGCGGCCCATGAAACCGGTGTCGCTCAGGGCCTCGTGGCCTTGCCAGAATTCATTGTCCCGGCAGCGGCGGCCCAGGAATTCCCGCAGGCGCTGCAGGGCGGGCAAAGGCCACACCAGATGACGGCCTGAAAGCGACAGCAGGCTGTTCAGGTCGCGCCGCACATTGAACTTGGCGCCCTGCCGGGCCGCCAGCGTCAGCACAAAATGCGAGCACATCAGGTCCAGCACCGGCGCCTCTTTCAGGCCGGGAGAAAGCAGCAGCGGACCATGCCTGTCAGCACTACCCGAACGCTTGCTCATTGAGACACCTCCGGCCCGGAAGAAGGCCACAGCAGTTACACATGCACTCCGATGACGTACGCCTAACCATAACGCAGCTTCATGCCCGATGGAAGACGCCAGGGCCTTTTCACGCTATTTATGCAAGTGCGAACGTGGTGAAAACAGTGCC